>JAFAXH010000027.1 GCA_019241085.1 Verrucomicrobiota bacterium
TCGGCGATTTCTTGCGCGTCACCGCCGTCGGTCATCAAGAAGACGCGGCCCAGCAGGTTGAGGGCGACCTGACGGAAAACGCCCACGCCCAGGGTGGAGTAACCTCAACTTCCGGGCCGGGTCACGCCGAACTGGGCGTGCGCCAGCGCGGTGGGGAGCTGACGAAAGCGCTCTTCCTCGGCGTGCGCAGCGACCAGGAGGAGCCGTTCCCCGCGGAGATTACGCGCAGCACCTTGCGTCTGAGCGACAGCGAGGAAACGACGATCACCGCGATCCGCGATCTCACTGAGCGGGTCGAGGCGGAGAACGAGTTGCGTAAATATTCCGAGGAGCTCGCACGTTCCAATACCGAATTGGAGCGCTTTGCCTATGTCGCCAGCCACGACTTGCAGGAGCCATTGCGCATGGTCAGCTCCTACACCCAGCTCTTGAGCCGGCGCTACCGGGGAAAGCTGGGCGAAGATGCCGACGAGTTCATCAATTTCGCCGTCGATGGGGCGAATCGGATGCAGAAACTCATCAACGATCTGCTGACTTATTCCCGCGTCGGCAGCCGGCCGATCGAGCAGGTGCCGATTGATTGCGAAGCGCTGCTCGCGCGCGTGCGGCGCGACATGCAGGAGACGCTCGAAACGCGCGGCGCCCGCGTCGAGCACGACCCCTTGCCCAAGGTGCGCGGCGACAACATCCAGGTGGGCCAGCTTTTCCAAAATCTCATCGCCAACGCGACCAAGTTCCGTCGGCCCGACCTGCCGCCCATCGTGCGCATCGCCGCCGAGCCGGACGCGAACAAAATGTGGCGCTTTTCCTTCCGGGACAACGGCATCGGCATCGACCCGCAATACTTTGAGCGCATCTTTGTCATCTTCCAACGGCTGCACGGCAAGGAGCAATATCCCGGCACGGGGATTGGTCTGGCGATTTGCAAAAAGATCGTCGAGCGTCATGGTGGACGCCTCTGGGTGGAGAGCGCACCGGGCGAGGGCGCAAACTTCCTCTTCACCCTGCCCGCCGTTGATGTGTAATATGGACGCCGAAAATCCCGCTCCGCTCCAAGCTCCCGCCAGCCGGCCGCTCCCGCCGATCCGCGACGAGCGCGGCCGCTTGACGCCAGCCGGGCGCGAACTGCTCAAGGAATTTATGAGACCCATCGAGATTCTGTTAGTCGAAGACAACCCCGGCGACGTGCGTCTCACCCGCGAAGCTTTGGCCGAGGCCAAGGTGCGCAACAACCTCGCCGTCGCCTCCGACGGCGTGGAAGCGCTCGCCTATCTGCGCCAGGAGGCGGGCTACGCCGAAGCGCCGCGGCCAGACTTGGTGCTGCTCGATTTGAACCTCCCAAAGAAGGATGGCCGCGAGGTGCTTTCCGAGTTGAAGAAGGATGCCGCGCTGCGGAGATTGCCGGTGGTCGTGCTGACAACTTCTTCTTCAGAAAAAGACATCCTGGAGAGCTATGATTTGCACGCCAACTGCTACATTACCAAACCGGTCGATCTCGACCAGTTCATCAATGTGGTGACGCACATCGAAGATTTCTGGCTGACGATCGTCAAACTGCCGCGCGACTTGAAATAGCGCCCCTGGCGCGCTGGCGCCCAAGATTCCTGATGGACTCAGACCCGCTCAAAATCCTGCTCATCGAAGACAATGCGGGTGACGTGCGCCTGGTTCGCGAACATCTGCTCGATGCCTTCGGCGCAGACAATTTTGAAGCCATCGCCGTTGGCACGCTGGCCGCCGCAGGCGAGTTGGTGCGCACGGCTTCCAAGCCATGCTCCTGGCAGGTCGTGCTGCTCGACCTGGCGCTGCCCGACAGCTTCGGGCTGGACACGCTGGCGCGCTGGCACGGGCACTGTCCGTCGGTCCCGGTCATCGTGCTGACGGGCCAGAGCGACGGCGGCCTGGCGATCAGCGCTGTCCGGCAAGGCGCGCAGGATTATCTCGTCAAAGGCCAGATTGACGGCCCGCTGTTGCAGCGCGCCATTCGTTACGCCATCGAGCGCAAGCGCGGGGAGGAAGCCTTGCGTCAGGCGAACGAGGAACTCGAACATCGCGTGCAACAACGCACCGCGGAATTGAGCGAGACGAATGGCCGGTTAATCAACGAAATCCGCGAACGCGAGCTGGCGCAGCAAAAGATCAGCGCCCTGCTCCAGCTCGAACAACGGGCGCGCGCCGAGGTCGAGGAAGCCAACCGCTCGAAGGATGAATTTCTCGCCACGCTCTCGCACGAATTGCGCACGCCGCTCAACGCCATCCTCGGCTGGGCGGAAATCATGCGCACGGGCGATCCTACGCCGCAGGAAATTCGTGAAGGCATCGAGATCATCGAGCGCAACGCGCGCGCGCAGGCCCGCCTCGTCGAGGACGTGCTGGAAGTGTCGCGCATCATCTGCGGCAAGCTGCGGCTCAATCCGCAGCCGCTCGATCTGGTCAACGTCCTCGACGCCGCGCTGGCCAGCGCACGGCCGACGGCACAGATCAAGCACCTCAACCTGGTGCGCGAAGTCGAGCCGGCCACGGCGCCAGTGCAGGGCGATCTCGACCGGCTCCAGCAGGTGATTTCCAACATGCTGTCGAATGCGATCAAGTTTACGCCGACCCGCGGCCTGGTGCGCGTGAGCCTGAAGCGGCGGGAGCGAGACTTCCAAATCGAAGTGGCGGATACCGGCATCGGCATCCGCGCCGATTTCCTGCCGTATGTTTTCGACCGCTTCCGGCAGTCCGACAGTTCGAGCACGCGCACCCACGGCGGTTTGGGCTTGGGTTTGTCCATCGCGCGGCACCTGGTCGAAATGCACGGCGGCACGATCAGCGTGGCCAGTGACGGCGATGGCTGTGGCACGACGTTTGTGGTCACGCTGCCCGCGCTCACGGAACGTCATGGCGAGCGGCCCGGAGCCTTGGGCGCTTCGGCTGCTCTGCCGCAGGTTCCCGGGCTGCGGGTGCTCGTGGTGGAGGACGATCCCGATGCGCGCCGGTTGTTGAGTCGGCTATTGCGGCGCAGCGGCGCGGAGGTCCACGAATCCGTGTCCACCGCGGAGGCGTTGGCCCTGCTGGATGAGCTGGAAGTTGATGTGCTCGTCAGCGACATCGCCATGCCGGGCGAGGATGGTTACAGCTTGATCCGGCGGCTGCGCGCTTCACCGCAGGCACGGCTGCGCAACCTGCCGGCGCTGGCGTTGAGCGCCTTTGCCCGGCCGGAGGATAAGAGCCGCGCGTTGTCCGCCGGTTTCCAAACCCACATTGCCAAGCCCTACGAACCCGTGGAGCTGCTGCTGCTGCTGGGCGAACTCGTGCCCACCGCGACAACGGCTTCCTAGACAGGAATGCACATTCGCTCAGGGAATGACGAGCGTCATGCCTGGGCGCAGCTTCGGCGGATTACCCAGCGTGTTGAGGTTGGCATCCTGAATGTCCTTGTAGCGCGCTTTGTTTCGGTAAACTTTTTTCGCGATCCCCGCCAGCGTGTCGCCTGGGACCACCTGGTAAGTCCGCGTGGCGCCGGCCCCTGCCTTCGCCCGGCGTTCAGCCTCCTTCGCGGCGGCAGAGCCTGGTGCGGGAGGGCTGGGCGAGGCGGATGCCGGCGGAGTTAACCGACCGGCGAGTTGCCGGCGCAACTCTTCGTTCTCATTCTTCAACTTGATTGCCTCGGATCGGCTGATCAGCGCGCCGCCGCCGGCCGCGGTGGCGAGCAGCACTTCGCTCCGCTCCAGGTTGGCGCGGGCATCCTTGGCGTATTGGCCTTTGGGCGCCATCGCCAGGTAGCGCCGCAGATGATGCACGGCGCTGACCGGATCGTTGATTTTGTCCATGTAAATCAACGCCAGCCGGAAGTGCGCTTCCGCACCGCGCGGCGAGTTGTCCAGCACGGCCTCGTAGCTGGCAATGGCGCCGGGGTAATCACTCGCGGCGTCGAGTTGCTTTGCCTGGCGAAATTCATTCTCGCGCTGGCGCGACAGGATTTGCTCGCAGCCGGCGAGGCCGAGGCAAAGGACGGCTGCCGCGAGCACGCGCCAAGCGCACCGCGGACGAAGCCCGAGCCAGAGCGCGGCAGCGGCGCTCAAAACTCGGCGGCCTCGAGAGTGGTGACGACTGTGCGCAGGGTTTCCAGTCGAGCGTGCCATTTGTAATTGCCGGCGATCACCGTCCACGGTGCGGCGGACGGCGAAGTGCGTTCAAACATTTCCTCAGCCGCGGCATTGTGCTGCTCCCATTTGTCGCGGTTGCGCCAGTCTTCGGCGTTGATCTTCCAGCGCTTCAGCGGATCGGCTTCGCGCAGCTTGAAGCGGTGCAATTGTTCGTCCTTGGAAATGTGAACATAAAATTTCAGGATGATCGTGTTGTCATCGAGCAGCCAGCGCTCGAATTCGTTGATCTCACGGTAAGCGCGGCGCCACTCGGTTTCGCTGGCAAATCCCTCCACCCGCTCGACCAGCACGCGGCCATACCAGGAGCGGTCGAAAACCGCGATCTGCCCTCGTTTGGGCAGACGCGTCCAGAAGCGCCAGAGATAGTGCCGCGCCAATTCTTCAGTCGTCGGCTTGACCGTGGAATAAACGCGCACCACGCGCGGGTCCAGTTTTTCCACCACCCGTTTGATCGCCCCGCCCTTGCCCGCGGCATCGGGACCCTCGAAGACCAGGATGATCGAGCGCCGCGCTGTTTCGGCCAGGCGGAGCTGGAGCTTGACGAGCGCAAGCTGATACTCCTTCAAGCGCGATTTGTAATAGTCTTCCGCGACGATGGATTCCTGGTTGATCGCGTCGAGCGAAATCCTGGCGGGAGTTGAACGCGTAGCTTGAGAGGGCAACCTGGCGGCGAGCGTTTCCATGCGAATTGCAAAAGCGGGAAAAATTTAACCTGAGCAGAATCCATCGCCGAACGCGGCGGCAAGCATCTGGGCTATATGGCGATGCCTTCCTCGACAAGCAGAATCGGGAGGTTGTCGCGCACGGGATAAGCCCGCCGCCCGTCTGCGCGCAGCAGCGCCGCCGCGAGCGCGGGCACGCCGGGCGCAAGGCAGGTATTAATCCGCTCAAGTGTCGCCGCGTCAGCCAGCGCCAGGGACTGATGCGTCTCTGGGCAACACAGGATCGCCAGCAGGTCAGGATCGATCATCGCGGGCCGGCGGGATGGCTGCTCAATACTTCGGCACGGCGGGATCGATCTCCTCGCTCCACGCCTGGATGCCGCCGGCGACGTTTTGCAATTTGCCGAAGCCGGCCTCCTGCAACTGCCGGAGCGCCTGCGCGCTGCGGCGGCCGGTCTTGCAATGGATGAGAATTTCCTGCGCGCTGTCGAGTTCGCTCATGCGCGAGGGCAACTCGCCGAGCGGGATGAGCTTCGCGCCGGGGATGCGGGCGATGTCGTATTCGTAAGGCTCGCGCACGTCGAGCAGGAGGAAATCGTGGCTGCCGGTGTCGAGCCGGCGCTTCAATTCGGCCACGCCGATCTCTGGCACCGGCGCCTCGGCGGCTTCGGCGGCAGCGGCCTGCGGCACGCCGCAGAATTGCTCGTAGTCGATCAATTCCGTCACCGTCGGCTGCTCGCCGCAGACCGGGCAGTGCGGATCGCGGCGCAGCTTGAACTCGCGGAATTTCAGCTTGAGCGCGTCGAAGTGAACGAGCCGGCCGATGAGCGGTTCGCCGATGCCGACGAGCAGCTTGATCGCCTCAATCGCCTGGATCACGCCGACGATCCCCGGCAGCACGCCGAGCACGCCGCCCTCGGCGCAACTCGGCACCATGCCGGGCGGCGGCGGCTCGGGAAACATGCAGCGGTAGCACGGCCCGCCGAGGTGCGGCGCGAAGACCGTCGCCTGGCCGTCGAAGCGGAAAATCGAGCCGTAGATGTTCGGTTTTCTCAGAAAAACGCAGATGTCGTTGGACAAATAGCGGGTCGGGAAATTGTCGGTGCCGTCGATGACGATGTCGTAGGGCGCGACGATCTCGCGGGCGTTCTCACTGGTGAACAGCGCGTCGTGCAAAACGACCTGCACGTTCGGATTAATCTCTTTGATGCGGTCGCGCGCGCTCTGCAATTTCTTGCGGCCGACATCGCGCGTGCCGTGCAAAATCTGGCGCTGCAAATTGGAAAAATCGACGACGTCAAAATCGACCAGCCCGAGCGTCCCAATGCCGGCCGCGGCGAGATAAAGCGCGATGGGCGAGCCGAGACCGCCGGTGCCGATGCAAAGCACCTTGGCAGCCTTGAGTTTTTTCTGACCCACCAACGTGACCTCTGGCATGATGAGATGCCGCGAATAGCGGGCGATTTCATCGTTGGAAAACGTGATCGCCTCAAGTCGCGCGGGGTCAAGGATGCCGCCGGCAGCGGCAGCGGGAGCGGATGGTGCTTGCATGGTGAAAATTGGATAAAAAAAGGACTGCCGATGACCGACAAAGCGGCCGGGCAAGGGCGACTTAACGCTTGAACGTGGAAAATTGCAAAGCGTGCCGCGCAGACACGCCCGCCGCTTTCGGTATTGCCATCCCGGTTGGATTTGTTAAAAGCTCGGAGACAATGTCACCCTTGCGAGGCGCCTCGGCGTCGTATCGTCCTCAACCTGTGCGGCTTTCTGCATTGTCCACCGACCGCGAGTCAACGCCACGCGGCCACCGCCCCTTGCCATGATTACCCGCGACTATCTGGTCATCGGTGCGGGCGTCGGCGGGATCAGCGTGTGCGAAGGCATCCGCACCTACGACAAGCGGGGCCGCATCATGCTCGTCGGCAACGAAAACCATTTGCCCTATCATCGGGTCTCGCTCTCCAAAGCGTTTCTGAGCGCCAAGCGCCCGCACCCCGAGGAACTGCTCGTGGAGCCGGCGGAGTGGTATGAGCACCACAAGATCGACCTGCGGCTGAACACCGTCGTCACGCAGCTCAATCTCGAACGCCGGCTCGCCGTGTTGAACAACGGGCAGACCGTCGAGTTTAACAAAGCCTGTCTCGCCACCGGCAGCCGGCCGACGCGCCCGCTGGTCGCTGGCGCAAATCTCGGCAATGTGATCTACCTGCGCACGCTCGCCGATGCGCTGGCGTTGCGGGAGATGGCCGAGTTGGAGAGCGGCGTGCTCATCGTCGGCGGTGGCTTCATCGCGGTCGAGGCGGCGGCGGCGCTGCGGCAGGCGAAACGTAAAGTGGGCTTGCTGGCGCGCGAGCAGCACCTCTGGCAAGCCATGCTCGACCGCGAGACGGCCGCGTGGTTGACCGAGTATTTCCGGCAGCACGAGGTCAATCTTTATTTGCAGGAAAGCCTCAACGGATTTGAAGGCAAGACGGTGCTGAAAAATGTGCAAACCAAGAGCGGCGACCGCATCTCCACCGCGCTGGCGCTCGTCGCGGTGGGCACGGATCTGAACTTGGAACTGGTGCGCAACACACCGCTCTCGGGTCCGAAAGGCACGCCGGTCACCGAGTATCTCGAGACCGACGAAAAAGGCATCTACGCCGTGGGCGACATCGCGCTCTATCCCGACCGTTTGTTCGGCGGCGTGCGCCGGGTCGATCATTGGGACAACGCGCGCCAGCAAGGCTTGCTCGTCGGCGCGAACATGACCGGCAAGAAGCGCCAGCGTTACGATTATCTGCCGAGCTACACGAGCCAGCTCTTCGATTTGAAATGGCAGTTCCTCGGTGATTTCACGCTCCCGCCGACGCGCTTCGAGATCGACGGCAGCCGGGAGAAAAAGAAGTTCGCGTTGCGTTTTTTTCACAACGAAAAACTGCGCGGCGCCGTGCTCTGCAACCGGTCGGAGGACGAAGCGGAGGAAATCAAAAAAACGATCCGCGCCGCTTACGCTTCGTCGAAGTAAGCGACAACGCGAGGTTGGGATCGCTGGCGCGAGGCAGGGTCGTGTGGTAAGCAGCTTGCCCGCGGATTCCAACCAATTGCCGCGCTGTCCACGTTTATGAGCCTGACCCCTGCCCTCACCCTTTATGACACGACGTTGCGCGACGGCACGCAGGGCGAAGGCATTTCGTTCAGCGTGCTCGACAAATTGCGCGTGGCCGAAAAGCTCGACGACTTCGGCATGCACTACATCGAGGGCGGCTGGCCGGGGTCGAATCCGAAGGACGTGGCCTTTTTCGCGGAAGCGAAGTCGCGCCGGTGGAAGCACGCCCGACTCGCCGCGTTCGGCAGCACGCGGCGCGGCGGCACGGCGGTGGAAAAAGACGCGCAGGTGCGCACGCTGCTCGAAGCCGGCACGCCGGTCGTCACGCTCGTGGCCAAGGCGTCGCGCCTGCACACGACCGAGATTTTGGGCGTCACGCCCGAGGAAAATCTGGCGATGATCACGGACACCGTGCGCTACCTGCACGGTCACGGGCGCGAGGTCATTCACGACGCGGAGATTTTCTTCGACGGCTACAAGGAAGACGCCGACTACGCGTTGCGAACCCTGCGCGCCGCGCACGACGCCGGCGCGAATCTGCTCGTGCTTTGCGACACGCTCGGCGGCTGCCTGCCGCACGAGATCGAGGAGATCACGCGCGCCGTCCGCGCGGCGCTCGGCGCGGACGCGCGGCTGGGCATTCACACGCACAACGACTGCGGACTCGGCGTCGCCAACGCGCTCGCCGCCGTGCGCGCCGGCGCGGTGCAGGTGCAAGGCACGATCAACGGCTACGGCGAACGCACGGGCAACTGCAACCTCACCACACTCATCCCTTGCGTGCAGGCCAAGCTCGGCCTCGCCGTGGTGCCCGACCTCACGCGGCTGACCGAGCTGTCATTTTTCGTGGACGAACTCGCCAACATCGCGCACGACGTGCGGGCACCGTTCGTTGGTCGCACGGCGTTCGCGCACAAAGGCGGACTCCATGCGCACGCCGTGCAAAAGCTCGCGCGCTCGTATGAGCACATGGAACCGGCCGCCGTGGGCAATCGCCAGCACATTTTGGTTTCCGAATTAAGCGGCCAATCGAACGTGCTCGCGAAAGCTGCGGCGCTCGGATTTCCCTTGGAAAAAAACAGCGCCGAGGTCCGCGCGATTTTGGAAGTGGTCAAACGTCGCGAGTCAGAGGGTTATGAATACGAAGCGGCCGAGGCGAGCTTCGAGCTGCTCGTGCGCAAGCGGCTCGGCCTGCACATGCCGTTGTTTGATTTACAGGAATATCACTGCTCGTTTCGCCGGGCTGGCAACGGCGCCTACGAGACTTGCGAAGCGACGGTGAAACTGCGGGTCGGCAATCAACCCGAATACACCGTGGCGGAAGGCGACGGGCCGGTGAACGCGCTCGATTTCGCGTTGCGCAAGGCGTTGCGTCCGTTTTATCCGGAAATCGACCTCATCAAGCTCGAAGACTACAAGGTGCGCATCAGCGACAGCCATCTCGCCACCGCGGCAAAGACGCGCGTGTTCATCGTCAGCGGCGATGGGCGCGAGACTTGGAGCACGGTCGGCGTCAGCAACAACATCATCGAGGCAAGCTGGCTCGCGTTAATCGACAGCCTGGAGTATCGCCTGCGGGCGAACAAAATGACGAAGGACAAATGAAAGGCGGAAGGCGGAAGGCGGAAGGCGGAAGGCGGAAGGCGGAAG
>JAFAXH010000151.1 GCA_019241085.1 Verrucomicrobiota bacterium
ATCAGCGCCAGCCCGACGAACTGCGCCGGGTGCAACAGTTCGCGCAGCCGCCCCACCCGCCAGAGCACCGCGGCGACAATGACGTAGAAAAACACGACGCACAGCGGCCCTTTCGTCAACAGCCCCAGCCCGAGCGGCAACGCCGGCCCGAGCCAGAGCCGCCACGCATTCGACCCAGTTCGCCAGCTCGCCAGCCAATCGACCAGCGCCAGCCCAAAGCAGGCGACGTAGAGACCTTCCAGTTCCGCCAGCCGGCCTTTTTCCATGAGGCCGACGCTCGTCAGCGTCAGCAGCGCCGCGACCAAGCCGCCGCCCGGCCCGAGCCACGCGCCGCCGCGCCACGCCAGCCCGAGGCCGAGCGCCAGCACGGCGAGCACGGTCGGCGCGCGCGCGGTCCATTCGTTTTGCGCGCCGGAGATTTTGAAGGAAATCGCCACGAGCCAGTTGAGCAGCGGCGGCTTGCTCAAATACGGCTCGCCGCCGATGCGCGGCACGATCCAGTCGCCGCTTTGGAGCATCGTCACCGCCGGCAGGATGCGCCGGCCTTCCTCGCCCTTGATCTCCAACGACCCAAGCGCCGGCAAGTAGATCGCCGCCCACGCCAGCGCGACGAGCGCGAGCGCACGCGGGCGGGTCAGCGGCGACGTTCGGTCGAGCACGCGCCCAACTAGCCAGCGCGCCGGTCGGAACGAAAGCGGAAAATCCGCGCCACTTGCGCCCCGGCGCGTCCCGACTTATAAAAATCCGCCGCTCGTCCGGCCTTTTCTTTGCCCTGTGGTGTAACGGTAACACAGCTGACTTTGGATCAGCTTTTCAAGGTTCGAATCCTTGCGGGGCAGTGGCACCTTCATTTTCGCGTAACGACAACGGCACCGCATTCCCGGTCACGCTTTTCTCCGGCCGCCCTCAGCGCACCGCGTCCGATGACCGGCTGGCTTGACGCGCGTTGTTAGCTTTTTCCCACGTTCCATGAAATCTCCCCTCGCGCTGGCCTTTGACCTTGGCGGCAGCCACACGGACTGCGCGTTGGTGAACGCGGAGCGCGTGCTGGCGACGCGCACGCTGCCGTGCGACGCCCGCGCCGGGCTCGCGCCGTTGCTGCCAGATTTTGCGGACGCGGCGCGGACGGTTTGCGCGGAGGCGGGCGTGAATTTCAAGGAACTCGCCGGCTGCGTCATGGGGCTGCCGTGCGTGGTCGAGCCGGGGACGAATCGCGTGCGGAAAACCTTTGGCAAATACGACGACACCGCCACGCTCGACCTTGCCGGCTGGTGCCGCGCCACGCTCGACGGTCTGCCGCTGGCGACCGAGAACGACGCGCGCCTCGCGTTGCTCGGCGAATGGAGCTGCGGCGCGGCGCGCGGTTTTGACGACGCGGTGATGCTGACCCTCGGCACGGGCATCGGCGGCGCGGCGATGATGGGTGGCCGGCTCGTCACGAGCAAACACGCGCTCGCCGGCGCCAACGGCGGTCATTTCACAGTGAACATGCATGGCCGCCGCTGCATCTGCGGCAACATCGGTTGCGCGGAGACCGAGGCCGCCACCTGGAGCCTGCCGCTGGTCATCGCCGACTTCGCCGCGCGCCGGCCGGAGTTGGCGCAAACAAGCACGCTGCTGCTCGACGCGACGACGACGCCGGACTCGACCGATGTCCGTTTAAGAAAAATCGACTTCCGCCGCGTCTTCGCTGCTGCCCGCGCGGGCGACGGGCTGGCGGTCGCGGTGCGCGACCATTGCGTGCGCGCCTGGGCGTTTTGCGCGGTGAGCAACGCGCAGGCATACGACGCCGAAGTCATCGTGCTCGGCGGCGGCGTGATGCAAAGCGCGCAGGACATCCTGCCGCCGGTTGAGGCGCACGTGCATCTGCACGCCTTTTCGCCGTGGGGAAAAATCGCCGTGCGTGCCGCCGCACTCGGCAACCACGCCGCGCTGCTCGGCGCGGTGCCGTTGCTGCGCAGCGTCGGCATTGGCCGGGAGTGAAATTTTCCTTCCAGGGAAAAACATGCTCACCTTGCTCCTCAAAGGCTACCTGCTCGGCTGGTCGGTCGCGTGGCCGCCGGGGCCGATCAATGCGGAGATGCTCCGGCGCGGCTTGACGCGCGGTTTCTGGTCGGCCTGGGCGGTCGGACTCGGCGCGTGCGCGGGCGACTTCGGCTGGGCGCTGGCGGTGGCGCTCGGCGCGGGCGCGTTGCTGGAACGCCTGCCGGCGCTGCGTCCCGTGCTCGGTGTGGTGAGCGTGGCGCTGCTGCTGTTTTTAACCTGGACGTTCGGCCGCGGCGCGTGGCGGGCGTGGCGTGACCGGCACACGGCGCCGGCGACTGACGCCAAGGCCTCGCTGGGACGCTTCGACTCGTCGCACGGCGGATTTTTACTCGGCTTGACGATGGCGCTCTCCAGCCCGTGGAACATCGCCTTCTGGCTGGCGGTCATCGGCGCGCAGTCCAACGAGCGGCAGACGCTGCCCGGCGCGGGCGGTTCGCTGGTGCTCGCGTGCGCCGTGCTCGCAGGCGCTTTGACCTGGGGCTGGCTGTTTTGCGGCATGGTGCGGCTCGGCGCGCGCCGGTTCGCCCGGCCCGGCTGGCTGGCGGGGACGCAAGCCCTGACGGCGGCGTTGATGCTGGCGTTCGCCGTGCGCGCCGCGATGCGGCTCGCGGGCGGCGGGGCTGGTGGATAAGGCGCTTGCCAAGCGCGCGAAAGCATCCATATTGCCGGCTCTTAAAATAACCCGAAAAACCCGAAGTCAGTTTATCATGGCCACCACCGAGACCAAAGAGATCAAGGCGCTGCGTTTGCACGACAAAGATACCGGCAGCGCCGACGTGCAGGTCGCGCTCCTGACGCAACGCATCAACGAGTTGACCGAGCATTTCAAAGCGCACCCGAAAGACCACGCCAGCCGCCGCGGCTTGCTGATGATGGTGGCCCGCCGCCGTTCGTTGCTCGATTACCTCGCGCGCACCGAAGACGACCGTTACAAGGGCGTTCTCGCCAAGTTGAACCTGCGCAAGTAAGTCCGCCCGCCCGGCTCCGCAGGCTTAATCGTAATCCTAATCTTAATCTTAGTCTCTGCCGCCGGAGGCACAGATTGGGCGACGCGCCGCGAGCGCGGAAGGACTAAGATTAGGATTACGATTAAGCTGTTCAGCGCGAGTCTCGCGGTTGTGCTCCCTTTTCCCCATTTTTGCGTCGGCGCGCGTTCGCGCGTAGCTTGACTCTCCCAAATTTTCCCGTCCGCCGTTTTCATCCGGCGCGCGCGGGGATTCACCACCCAAAACAACACTCCGAACGCGGGCCGGAAGCCCCAAAAGGCCGTTGGCCGCAAACTGCTTCCCGCCTGCCCGCTCACTGCCGGCACCTTGTTCTTGATCTTAGGCTTCTGCTCCCACCTGCTGTCCCGGGAGAGTGCAGAAGCCTACGAGACAAGATCGAGCGCCGGCCGTAAGTCCAGCGTCAGCCGAAAGCCAGAGGCTGCATCGCCAGCGTCGCCGGCCCGCGTTCTTTCATACAAAATAAAAAATGCAACAGACAGTCTCGGCGCAAGTTGGCGCCACTCCCATCACCATCGAAACCGGCAAGCTCGCCAAATTGGCCGACGGCGCCGTCACCCTGCGCTGCGGCGACACCATTCTGCTGGTGTCCGCGGTCAGCGCGACCAGCATCAAGGAAGGCCAGGATTGGTTTCCGCTCACGGTCGATTATCGTGAAAAAGCGGCCAGCGTCGGCAAGATTCCCGGCGGCTATTTCAAACGCGAAGGCCGGCCGAGCGAAAAAGAAATCCTCACCTGCCGCATGACGGATCGCCCGCTGCGGCCGTTGTTTCCCAAAGGCTACCTTTACGACACGCAGATCATCGGCGTGCTGCTCAGCGCGGATGGCGAGAACGATCCCGACATCCTGCTCATCAACGGCGCCAGCGCGGCGCTTTGCGTGAGCGACATCCCGTTCGCCGGGCCGGTCGGCGCGGTGCGTGTCGGACGGATCAACGGTGAATTTGTCGCCAACCCGACGCATTCCCAACGCACGCAGAGCGACCTCGACCTCGTGTATGCCGGCACGTTTGACGACGTCATCATGATCGAAGGCGAAGCCAGCGAGTTGCCGGAAGACGTCTTCATCCAGGCGTTGGAATTCGCGCAGACGCAGGTGCAAAAAATGGTCGAAGCGCAACGCGAGCTGGCCAGCCGCGTCAACAAAACCAAGCGTCAGATGCCGCTCTTCAACGTGCGCGAAGGCGTGCAGGAAGTCGCCTACCAGATCGCCGGCGAGCGCATCGAAGCGGCCATCTATCAGCCGAGCAAAGCCGAACGCACCAAGGCCGTCGGCGCGCTCAAGGCCGAGGTGAAAACCGCCATCCTCGCGCAGCATCCCGATGCCACCGGCTTCGAGATCAGCCAGGCGTTTGATTACTTGCAAAAGAAGGCGTTCCGCAAATCCATCCTCGACCGCGGCCAGCGCGCCGACGGCCGCGGGTTGTTCGACATCCGCACGCTCAACGCCGAGGTCGGCCTGCTGCCGCGTTCGCATGGTTCCGCACTGTTCTCGCGCGGCGAGACGCAGGCGCTTTGCCTCGCCACCCTGGCGTCCGCCAACGAAGCGCAAAACCTCGATGCCTACACCGGCGGCGAATCGGAGAAGCGCTTCATTTTACACTACAACTTCCCGCCCTTCAGCGTGAACGAAACCGGCCGCACCGGCTCACCCGGCCGCCGCGAAATCGGCCACGGCGCGCTCGCCGAACGCTCGCTCGCGCCGGTCATCCCGCCGCAGTCCGACTGGCCGTATGCGATCCGCGTTTCGAGCGAGATCATGGAGTCGAATGGCTCGACCTCGATGGCCAGCGTTTGTGCCGGCTGTCTGGCGTTAATGGACGCCGGCGTGCCGATCAAGGCGACCGTCGCCGGGATCAGCGTTGGGTTGGTCACGGAGTTTGATGACGCCGGCAATTTGCAACGGCACACGCTGCTCACCGACATCATCGGCAGCGAGGATCACTTCGGCGACATGGACTTCAAGCTTTGCGGCACGGCTGCGGGCGTCACCGGATTCCAGCTCGATCTCAAATTGCCGGGCATCAAGGTGGCGATGCTCGCCGACGCCGTCGGCAAGGCGAAGGAAGCCCGGCTGAAAATTCTCGACACGATGAACGCGACGCTCGAAAAGCCGCGCACCGAGCTGAGCCAGTATGCGCCGCGCATTGAAACCGTGCGCATCAACCCGGAAAAGATCGGTCTGATCATCGGCCCCGGTGGCAAGACAATCAAGAGCATCGTCGCCGAGACGGGTTGCGAAATTAACATCGACGACGACGGCACGGTCCACATTTACTCGAACAACGGCGACGCGATGGCGCGGGCCAAACAGATCATCACCGGCATGGTGAAAGAGATCGAAGTCGGCGAGATGTATGACGGCCGGGTGGTCAGCGTGAAGGAGTTTGGCTGCTTCGTGGAAGTGCTGCCGGGCAAGGAAGGGCTGGTCCACATCTCCGAGCTGGCAGACTTTCGCGTCAATCGCACGGAAGACATCGTCAAAACTGGCGACATCATTCCGGTCAAGTGCATCGGCGTGGACGAAAAAGGCCGCGTGAAATTCAGCCGCCGCGCCGCCATGCGCGAGCGCGACATCGCGGCAGGCGGCAGCGGCCAGTCCCCCGCCGGCAACGAGCGGCCGGAGGACGACGGCGGACGCCGTGCGGAATACGCCGGCGGTGGTCGCGGTGGCGACGATTACGGCGACCGCGGTGGCCGGCGTGATCGTGGCGATCGTGGCGGACGCGGGGATCGCGGCCCGCGTCGCTGAGACAGCCAGTATTTTTCAACGGCAGAGCTGAGCGCCCGGTCTCCTTTTCCAAAGCCGGGCGCTCAGCCGCTGATTGAGGAATTTTTCAGCGGAGGAGTTGGTCTGCCAGCACGGCGAGGACGAACACAGCGCCGACAAACGCGTTGGCGTTGAAGAAAGCCCGGTTGATCGCGCCGACCTCCGGCGCGCCGGCGGCAGTTCCGGCGACGGCGCGGTGTTCATAAAAAAACGCGCCCAGCACCAGCGCGAGGCTGGCGAAATAAATTGCGCCGAGACCACCCGCGGCGCCGAACGCCGCCAGCCCGAGAAACGCCGCGCCGTGCAGCCATTGCGCCAGCCGCAAGCTGGCCGGGATGCCGCAACGGACGACGAGCGAGCGCAACCCGACGCGCCGGTCGAAATCGTAATCCATCGTCGCGTAGATCAGGTCGAACCCGGCGACCCACAGCAGGACAGCCGCGGCGAGGACGAGCGGCGGCGTTTCAAATTTTCCGCGCACCGCCAGCCAGGCCCCGACCGGCGCGACGGCGAGCGCGAGGCCGAGGAAAAGCTGGGTGTAGTCGGTGAAACGCTTCGTCAACGAATAGAAAAAAACGATCACCAGCGCGACCGGCGACAGCGCGAGGCAGAGCGGATTGAGCAGCGCCGTGGTCAGGACAAAGGCGAGCGCGCTGCCGACGAGCAGGGCGATGGCCGCGGACCGCGAGACGAGCCGGTGCCGGCCGGCGGTGCGCGGATTGAACTTGTCGGTTTCCCAATCGGCCAGCCGGTTGAAAGTCATCGCCGCCGTGCGCGCGCAGACCATCGCGAGCACCACAAACGCGAGCACGCGCCAGTCGGGCCGGCCGCGCGCGGCGACGAGCAGGGAGCCGAGCGCAAAGGGCAGAGCGAAGACCGTGTGCGAAAAGCGGATGAACGTGAGCAGCCGCGTCAGCGGCGTTGACGGCGCCGGCGGCGCGGCGATGGGACCAGCGGCGGTGTTCACGGCTGGAGCGCCGACAAAAGCGCCTCAAGCCGACCGCGCGCATTTTCCAACAGCGGATCGCCGTGGGCAAAAACGAGACGCGCAAAGGAGAAATCGAGCAAGCAGCGCAGCGAGCGGCGGGCGGTTTTCGGATCGGCGCAATATTTTTCCGGCAACGGCGCGAAGTCGTAAGGCGGCAGGTTGATGAGCGCGTCGCCGACGATGAACGTGCCACCGTTTTCCGGATGAAAGAATGCGGTCTCGCCCGGCGCGAAACCGGGCAGCGGCACCGGTTGCAAGCCATCCGGCAGCGGCGGCGCATTGCCGCCGTTGCCAACAAGCTCACCGTCGATTTCCAAGTCATCTTCGCGCAACGCCGCGCGCGCCTCCGCGGCCGCGAGCACGACGGTCGTGTTCTTCAAAAATTTGCGAAACTGCGCCGCCTTGCGCGCGTGGTTGCCGTTGGTCAGCAGGATTGGGCCGGCGGGCAGGTTGCCGACGGCGGCGAGGATTTCGTCGAAGCGTTCCTTGCGCAGCGGAATCGGGTCGAAGAGCACCAGCCGGTCGCCCGCCCGGAGCGCGTGGGTGTAAAGATCGACCCGCGAGGCACGGTCATACGCCGACCATTCGTAAAGGCCGCCGCCGAGGTCGTGATAGTCGTTGGTGGGCGGGCGCGGCATGACGTGGGCGCAAAATCCGGTGCCGCCGGTTGAATTGCAAATGAGTTAAGAGTTGTCAGTTGAGAGTTGAGAGTCCAGAAGAAGCCAAGGACGCACGCTGCTTTTTCCCTCTTCTCCGCAGCCCTCAACTAACAACTCTCAACTTTCCGGCTTGCCGCATTGGCAAGAGAGTTGCTTTTTCAAACTCGGACCCAAGTCGTCCTTTTGCTTCCCATCAACATGTTCACCTACGCTTTCCAAGCCCGCGACAGCAGCGGCAAGATCATCGCCGGCGTGCAGGACGCCCTCAACGAAGAGAACGCCATCACCAGCTTGATGAGCCGGGGGCTGATGGTGCTCGCCATCCAGCAAAAGAGCGCCGCGTCGAAGCGCAAAAAGGTTTCCACCATCAAGGACAGCGACCTCGTCATGGTCACCCGCCAGCTCGCCACGATGGTCGATGCCGGCATCCCGCTCGTCGGCTCGCTCACCGCGCTCTACGAGACGGCCGATCCGAAAAAACAAGCGGGCATGCGCAACGTCCTCGCCGACGTGACCGGCCGGGTGCAGGGCGGCGAGAGTTTTCACGGCGCGCTGGCGAAGCATCCGCTCATTTTCAACCGGCTCTTCATTTCCATGGTCAAAGCTGGTGAGGCCGGCGGTCTGCTCGCCGAAATCCTCGACCGTCTGGCCGGCTTCCTCGAATCCACCGCCCGGCTGCGCAAGAAGATCAAAAGCGCGATGACCTATCCGGTGGCGGTCATCTCCATCGCGTTTCTCATCACGATGTTCCTCATCGTGAAAGTGGTGCCCGTCTTCGCCTCCATCTTCAAGGATTTCGGCAAACCGCTGCCCGCGCCGACGCAATTTCTCGTGGACCTGAGCGACTTCGTGCGCGGCTCGTGGTGGGTGCTGATCTTGATGGCAATCGCCGCGTTCTTCGGCCTCAAGGCATTCCTGAAAACCCAACGCGGTCGCGAACTGTGGAACCAATGGCAGCTCAAGCTGCCCGTCTTCGGCCCGCTGATTCACAAGATTTCCATGAGCCGGTTCGCGCGCACCTTTGCCCAGCTCATCCGCTCCGGCGTGCCCATCCTGGAGGTCATCGACATCGTCGGCGGCTCCGCCGGCAACATCGTCGTCGAACGCGCCATCAAAGGCGTCGGCAGCGACGTGGAGAAAGGCGACAACCTGTCGGTGGCGATGAGCAAAAAAGCGATCTTCCCGCCGATGATGCTGCGCATGGTTTCCGCCGGCGAAGCGACCGGCAAGATCGACGAAATGCTCGAAAAGATGGCCGACTTCTGGGATGAAGAAATCGAGGCGACGCTCAATGCGCTGACCAGCCTGCTGGAGCCGATCCTCATCGTCTTCCTGGGCGTGATCGTCGGCGGCATCGTCATCGCGCTCTTCCTGCCGATCTTCAAGCTGAGCGAGGTTGTTTCGAGCTAACAGTTCGATACTCGCCTCGCCCCGATTGGCTTAATCGTAATCCTAATCCTAATCTTAGTCCTTCTGCGCTCGCCACGCGTCGTCCAAGCCAATGCCTCCGGCGGCAGAGACCAAGATTAAGATTAAGATTACGATTAAGCGGGAGAGAAATTGTTCACCGCTCGGCTGATGTCACCAGTTGTTGATATAACCGCTCGATGGCCTCCTCGGGGCTTTCGAGCGTGAGCGCCTCGCGCATCCGGTTGGCGAACAGCGGAAAGCCAAACGGGCTGACGGCGCGCAACTCGAGCCAGCGCCATTCCCAGCATTTGTCGAGCGCGTCGAGAAAGGCGAACGCGCGCGGCGCGTCGAGAAAAAATTCCGTCGCTTGACGATACGCCTCGCGCAACAGCGGATGCTCCGGCTCGTGCTCGCGCAAAACGCGAAAAAGAATCTCCGCGCTGAACCGCACCTGCCGCGGCTGCCGCTCTTGTCCCGGCAACTGCCGCGGCACCATCAGCCCGGTCTGCGCCACGCCGCGGAACTGGCCGCGCACCAATTCGCTGTCGTGCAACGCCGCCGCCAGCGCCTCCTCCGCGCCGGCTCGCGCGAAGCATTCCCGCTCCCAGCGCGCGGGCGGCAATTCCTGCGTCCGGCGCAGCGTGAGCAGGAACCCATAATCGTCCACCGTGACCAGCGCATTGCCTTTGCCGCCGGCCAGTTTCCCCGCCCGCCAGCCGACGATGCGCGAGAGCGCGTCATTCGCCGCGCGGCCGAGGGCGAGATGAAAAAAATAGTGCGTCCAGCCCGCGCTCGCGCCGGTCGGATCGTCCTCGCGGAAAATTTCCGCCACGAGCCGCCCCGGTCGCGGCACCGCCGAAATCCGCCGCTGCCAGACGAATTGCGCCACGATGGCCTGCGCGTTGCTCACCGACAAATCGAGCCGCTCGACGAGCCAATCGGCCGCGGCTTTTTCCGATTGCACTCCCAAGCAGTCGTCGAGTTCTCCGCGCACGCGCGTGACCTCGTCGGCGATGCCGCCGGTCAACGGCAAAAAGCCGACGCGCCAGATCGGCACGGTCGGCCGGTCGCCCGGCGCGGCGGGCTTGACTTTCGCGCCGCCGAGATCAAGTTCGACAAATCGGAGCACCTTGCCGCCAAGCACGAATACGTCGCCGGGTTTCAGGCTTTGGAGAAAATTTTCGTCCATCGCGCCGAGCCGCCGGCGGCGCAGGAAAACGCTCGTCAAACCTTCCGTCGGAATCGTGCCAATGTTGACCAGATAATCCCGCGCCACGCGCGCGCTCGGCAGCGACAAGCCGCCGGTCGCCGGATCGACGAGGAGCTTGCCGTAATCGGCGGCGTATTGTTTTTCCAACGACCGTCCGCCGCCGCGCAAATAATGCACGACGGCGTCGAATTCCGCGCGCGTCAATTCGCGAAACGGATACGCGCCGCGCGCGATGGCAAAGACGGCGTCAGCCGGGATGCCCGGCTCGGCCAGCGCGCAGCCGAGGATGTGCTGCGCCAGCACGTCGGCGCCGTTTTCGGGAATGCGCAGCGGTTCGAGCCGGCGGGCGCGGGCGAGTTGCGCGGTGACGGCGCATTCGAGCAAATCGTGGACGTTCGACGCCACGAGCACGCCGTGGCTGACGGCGCCGACCGTGTGTCCCGAGCGGCCGATGCGTTGCAATGCGCGCGTGACGCTGCGCGGCGCGGAGATGAGCACGACGAGATCGACCGAGCCGATATCAACGCCCATTTCCAGGCTGGTCGAGCAGATCACCGCGCGCAACGCGCCGGCCTTCAGCCGATCCTCGACGGCCAGCCGCAAGGAGCGGTCGAGCGAGCCGTGGTGAACTTCAATCCGCTCCGCCAGCGCCGGCAGCGCTTCCTTCAAACGCAATCCGGTCCGCTCGGCGCCGCCGCGGGTGTTGGCAAAAATGAGCACCGACTTGCGCGCCCGCACGAGCGTCGCCAGTTCGCGCGTGATGTGCGCGGCGGTCTGGCCCGTCGGTGGATACGGATGCCGGCGCACGGGCGAAAAGACTTCGATGACCGCGCGCCGCTGCTCGCGCGTTTCCGCGAGGAGACAATCGCGCCCAGCGCCGACGAGAAATGCGGCGGCCATGGCGAGCGGCGCGATCGTCGCGGAAAGGCCGACGCGCGTGAGGCAGGCAGGTTCATTCAACACAGAGGCACGAAGGCGCAGAGGATCACGGAGAAAGGCAGACGGGTTTTGTTCTTCCCCTTTTGCATTTCTCTGCGTGCCTCCGTTTCTTTGCGTCTCTGTGTTGAACGAACCCGCTTGTAGCCATTCCAGCCGTTCGAGCGACACGCTCAAATGCATCCCGCGTTTGTTTTCCGCGAGCGCGTGGAGTTCATCGACAATGACGAAACGACACGCCGCCAGCGCGGGCGCAAAGGCCGGTTGCGCGAGCAGGATGGCGAGGCTTTCCGGCGTCGTGAGCAGGATGTGCGGCGGGCGCGCACGCAGGCGGGCGCGTTCGCGCGCGGGCGTGTCGCCGGTGCGTTGCGCGACGCGGATGGCGTCGGCCAAGCCCATCTCGGTCAGCGGGCCGACGAGATTTTTTTGAATGTCGTAAGTCAGCGCGCGCAGCGGCGAAATGTAGATCGCGCGGATGCCCGAGCGGTCGAACGCCCGCGCCGAGGCCGCCGCGTCGCGCTCGCGCACGAGGCAGTCGATGACGCCGAGAAAACCGGCGAGCGTCTTGCCGCTGCCCGTCGGCGACGAGAGCAGCACGTTGCGTCCGTCGAGGATCGCCGGCACGCAGCGGCGTTGCGCCTCGGTGAAGCCGCCGCGGAATTTGCGTTGAAACCAACGCCGGATCGTCGGGTGCAGCCGCGCGCGCAACGCTGCGTCGGCATCGGCGGCAACGTCGGCAGGCGGCGGAATCGGCGGCGGCACCGCGCAGCGTCGCCGAGAGCCGCGCCCGTCTCAACCGCCGAGCTGACCGTTGCCTATGCGCCGGCAGGGACAGCTCGTCGAGCCGTCCCAATTTTTGTTTCTTTGTTCGCGCGCCAGACAGCGCCAGAGAAAAAAGTCACGGACGCCTCGGCGAGCCGTCCCTGCCGTAGCAAACTGAGCCGCTGGTTTCACCCAACCCCCCGCCGGCTGCCGCCGTGAGAAAAAACGCCGCGTCAAAGCAAAGCCGCAGGCAGCCGATGCTTGAAGCTCAGCGATTTCCGCTGAGCTCGTGCATCGGTTACGTCCCGTGTGCGCCGACTGAGGGTTGGGGAGGGAAAGCGGCGTTACACCGCCCGTTCGCCGGTTTCCTCGGTGCGGATGCGGATGGCGTCTTCGATGGAATAAACGAAGACTTTGCCGTCGCCGATCTTGCCGGTTTTGGCGGCTTTGATGATCGCAGCCGTGGCGTCTTCGAGCAAATTATCCGCGAGGACGACCTCAATTTTGATCTTCGGCAAAAAGTCCACCGTGTATTCGCTGCCGCGGTAGATTTCCGTGTGGCCCTTCTGACGTCCAAAACCTTTGACCTCGCTGACGGTCATGCCCTCGATGCCCAGCTCGGCGAGAGCGTCTTTCACTTCCTCCAGCTTGAACGGTTTGATGATCGCTTCAATTTTCTTCATGATTAAGTAAGGTGACTGCTTTCTGCCGTTGCGCCGGGGGAACTTAGCGGGAACGCCGGGGCGTTCCAAGCATTATTCCAAAAATCCCTCGCCCGGAGCGCGTCGTCCCCCTGCGGCGCCAGTTTTCAAGCCCGCGGGTGCGAGCGCTGGTAGGCCGATTTCAGCCGCTCGATGCTCACTTGCGTATAGATTTGCGTGGTCGAAAGATTCGCGTGCCCGAGCAATTCCTGCACGCTGCGCAGGTCGGCGCCGCGGTCGAGCAGGTGCGTGGCAAACGAGTGCCGCAGCTTGTGCGGACTCAGCGTGGACGGGATGCCAGTGTGCGCGAGATAGCGTTTGAAAACCAGCCAGATCGAGCGCGCCGACAGCCGCGTGCGCAGCTTGGAAAGAAACAGGGGACCCGCCTGCACGCCAGCCGCCTGACGGTAACGCTGGATCGACTCGATGGCGGGCAATCCCACCGGGCAGAGCCGCTCTTTGCGCCCCTTGCCAATGACGCGCACGGTCTCGCTGAAAACGTCGATGTCCTCCACATTCAATGCCGCCAGTTCCGCCAGCCGCAGACCGCTGGAATAGAACATCTCGAAAATCGCCGCATCGCGCGTCGGCATCCACACCGGCGCCTTGTCGCTTTTTTCCATCGTCAACGGCGCGGCCAGCAACGCGTCGATCTGCTGCGCGTTCAGCGTCGTCGGCAACCGGCGTTGCGCCTTCGGCAACTGCACGAGCTTCAGCGGATTTTCCCTCACCCCGCGCCGTTCGCTCAGGAATCGGTAAAAGGAACGCAGCGCCGCAAATTCCCGCCGCACGTAGGCGCGCGCCTGGCCGCGCTTCATCACCTCGAAAAGATAATCGCGAAACGGCTCCGCGCCGAGGTCCGCCCAGGCGAGCGGCGCGGCTGGGCGTTTCGCCGCCGTGGCTTCGCCGCCGCCATCGCCGCCGCGTCGGAACGCGGCAAAGCTGTCGAGCGCGTGCCGATACGCGATGATCGTCAGCGGCGAGGCGTTGCGCTCGGTCTCCAGGTGGCTGAGAAACGCTTCCACCGCCGGATCTCCGTGCGGCGTTCGCGCTTTCCTGCCGCCTTGGCGACCGCCTCTTACCATCGGCCCGCGCTGCGTCCCGTCGAACTGTAGCCGCCGGTCCCCCAGGCACGCGCCGGCGAGAACGCCGATCCGAGCACGTCCACGCTGCTCGTGATCGCGCGCAAAAATCGCTCAGCCCGCTCGCGCGCCTTCACCTCGCTGCCGCCTCCGCCGCCCGGCCCGAAGCGATCCGACGCGCCCGCGCCCGCGGGCACTCCGCCGCTGCTGCTCGCGCCGCGCGCCGCAAAGCGCCACGCCTCGCTGCTCGGCCCCTTGCCCAACAGCGCGCCCGACGAGAGCGACTCGCTGCCGCCCGCGCCGCCACTGACTGCGGCCGAAAAGTGCGCCCCGGATGCCAGCGATTCGCTCCCGCCGGGACCGCCCGCCGCCGCCAGCAGTGCCGCGCTGAAAAACGCCTGCACCTCGCTGGAGCCGCCCAGGCTGCTCGCGCCCAAGGACGCCAGTTGCCGAAAAAATTCCGCGCTGCTGCCACCGCCGCTGCTCGGCGCCGCGCTCAGGAGCATCGCGATGACCGAGGAGAGCGATTCGCTGCCGCCCGCGCCAAGCGCGCTGCTGTAGAAGCTGCTGATGCCCGCCGAGGAGAGCGACTCGCTGCCGCCGGCCCCCACTGCGCCCAGCGCGCTGACCGCGCCGCCGAAGCCGCCGCTGCCGCTGCTCTCGCCGCCCTCGGCGCTGCTCCAGCCACCGCTGCTCCAGCCGCCGCTGCTGATGACGCTCTCGCTGCCCCAGCCGCCCGAGGTTGGGCTCCAGCCAAAGAGCGTCGCCAAATCCCGGCGCTGCTCGTGGCTCAGATCGCCCAACGCATTGCGCAACGCGCCCGCGCCTTGGGCAAGGGCGCCGCTGCCGCGTTGGAGCCGCGAGAGGGTGCCAGTCAGGCCGCCTTGGGTTTCGCCCAGATCGATGGCGGTGCGCAAGAGGTCGGTCAGTTTTTGGAAGGAAACGTGGAAGGGCAGCGTGGCGAACTGCGTTTCCCGCACCTCCGCCGCCATGTTCGCCGGCGGCAAGGTCACCGGCTCCGATGCCGCCAGCACGTTCCACGGCCGGCTGCCGCCTCCGCCCGTGCCGAGTTCCACGACGTAGGTGCCGCCGAGGCGTTGCACCGGCAGATAGCGCCCGGCGTCGCCGGGGCTGATGTCCACGCGGCTCTCCTCCGCAGCCGCCGCGGCGTCATGCACGCTCAACACGCGCACCGCCACGGACGAGCCGGCGGGCAGTTTTTCCCAATCGAGATCCCAATAGGTAAAAAGCCGGTGGGGGTCGTAGGCGACCAGATACACGGTCGGCGCCCCGTAACTCGACGGCAATTCGCCGAGATATTCATAGGCTGGCGCGGGCGACGGCGCACCGGTCGCGGCTTGTGCGCCCGTGGTGACAGGCTCTTGGGATACCCGGAAACTCGTGCCCGAGGCAGAAGGTGACGACTGGCCCGCTGCCTTGCTGGCAGCAGTGGCGGAATCGGCGGGCGTAGGCAGGCTTTCACTCATAGTTTAAATTACTAAATCCAAATACAAATTCTAAGAAATAAGGCGATTACTGGCATCGGTGCCCTTTGCACAAGATCAAGAAAAATTTTTGCCCTGCACGGAAACGCGGCGCGATGCTAGAACGGAGGCTTACGAAAGCAAGCGCAAATCATAGGGCGGTGAAAATGTTGTGAACAACTCCCTCTTCTGCCATCGTGCCGCCGCCCGCCACTCGCGCCGGCTCCCGCGGTCGGGCGCAGCCGCCGGGCGAGTTTTGCCATGCTTGCCAAGCGCATTATCCCCTGCCTCGATGTCCACGCCGGACGCGTCGTCAAAGGCACCCGCTTTCTCGCCTTGCGCGACGCCGGCGATCCGGTCGAGTGCGCGCTCGCTTACAACGACGGGGGCGCGGACGAGCTGGTCTTCCTCGACATCACGGCTTCGAGCGATGAACGGCGCATTTTGCTCGACGTGGTGGAACGCACCGCTGCCGCCTGTTTCATGCCGCTGACCGTGGGCGGCGGCGTGCGCACGCCCGACGATGTGCGCGCGTTGCTCAACGCCGGCGCGGACAAGGTGAGCCTGAACACGGCTGCGCTCGCAAACCCCTCGCTCATCGATGAATGCGCGTGCGCATTTGGCTGCCAGTGCATCGTCGTGGCCATCGACGCCAAGCGCCGCACGCCCACCGCCGCCGCTGAGAATGCGGCCGACCCTGGGTGGGAAGTTTTCACCCACGGCGGCCGACGGCCGGCGGGGCGCGATGCGCTCGCCTGGGCGCAGGAGGTGGCCGAGCGCGGCGCGGGTGAAATCCTGCTCACCAGCATGGACGCGGACGGCACCAAGGCGGGTTACGATTTGCCATTGACGGCCAAAGTCGCCGGCAGCGTGAAAATCCCGGTCATCGCCAGCGGCGGCGCGGGAGAGCTGAAACACCTCGCCGACGTGCTCACCCAAGGCCGAGCCGACGCCGTGCTGGCGGCGAGCATTTTTCATTTTGGGGAACACACGATTGCTTCTGTGAAAAACTTTCTCCAAGCGCAGGGAATCCCGGTCCGGCGCACGGTCGGCGTGGCCGCGGCAGCCTGAATTCGTTGCTCAATCCGGCAACGCCACCAGCCGGCGCGCGCGTCGCTCGAAGCGCGCCGATGCGCGGTAGCCGGCGGCGCGGGCGGCGGCGATGGCGCGGTCGAAATCGCGGCCGACTTCTTCGGGCGCGTGCGCGTCCGAGTTGATGACAATCGGGACGCCCGCCGCGTGGGTGAGCGCGAGAAAATCGGCGCTCGGATACAGTTCGCCCACCGGCTTGTGCAAGCCAGCCGTCGATAGCTCCAGCGCGACGCCGCTCGCGGCGGTCGCCGCAATGGCCGGTTCGTAAAATCGCCGCAAATCCCCCGCCGGGCGGTGACCGAATTTTTTCACCAAATCCGGGTGCGCCAGGAAATCAAACAAGCCGCTGCGCGCGCAGTCCGCGAAGGCCCGCCAGTAGAGCGTCCAGATTTCCTCCACCGCGCCCGGCGACGCGGTGAAACGCGACAGGTGGCGCGGATTGTCCACGTCCCAATCCGGCGCGAGGTAATGCACGCTGCCGATGAGGTAATCCCAATCCGCCGTGCCGGCGAGTTCCTCGATCCACGGCTCGCGGCCCGCGATGAAATCGCACTCCAGCCCGAGCCGCACGGGGAACGGCGCGGCGTTGGCGCGCGCCTGTTCGATCATCTCGAAGTAGCGCGGCAGCTCGCTCGGACGCATCCGCCAATCGTCAAACGGCGCGCCGCCAGCCAGATCGGGCATCGGGCAATGATCGGAAAAGCCGATCTCGTCCAGCCCACGAGCGCGCGCGACGGCGACGTATTCCGCCGGCTCGCCCGTGGCATGGCCGCAGAGCGGCGTGTGCAAGTGGTAATCGGCCAGAGGCATGAAATTTATGACTGCGCTTGGGGCTGGGGCAAAGGAGACAAAGTTTAAGACTTAAAAATTGCCCTGTAGCGGAAATCGTGGCACCCGTCTCGCCAGCATGTCTATGCGATTTATCGAGAGTGTTTTTGAAGTGTTAAGGCGTCATCCGAAGCGGATTGTTTTCCCCGAGGGCGCGGAGCCGCGCGTGCTGCGCGCCGCCCACGAGTATGCGAGGCTCGGTCTGGGCGCGCCCATCTTGCTGGGGCCGCGCGACACGGTGCAAGCCGCGGCCAACGACCTCGGGCTGGGCGACCTCCAGCTCGTTGGCATCGGCGTCGTGGACCCGGCGACGAGCCACGAGCTGCCGCGCTTCTGCGAGCAACTGGAAAAGCTCGAACGCTACAAGCACTACGGCTTCAGCGACGCCAGGGCGTTGATGACGCAGCCGACATATTTCGGCGCGATGATGCTGCAATACGGCTTGGCCGACGCCCTGGTCGGCGGCGCCACGGAATCACCCGCCGCCGGCGTGCTGCGTCCGTTGCTGCAATTGCTCAAGCCCGTGACCGCCACCGGCGCGGCGGGGGAAAAACGCACCGTCTTCGGCTGCACGGTCGCCGAGTTGCCCGACCGGCCGTATGGCGACGACGGCGTGCTCTTTCTCGCCGACTGCGCGGTGATCCCCGAGCCGGATGTCGCGCAACTGGCCGCCATCGCGCTCGGCAGCGCGCAGTTTTTTTGCCGGCTGCGCGGCCGGCGCGCGCGCGTCGCGCTGCTCTCTTTTTCCACCAAAGGCAGCGCCAAGACGCCCGCGACCCTGCGCGTCGCGGCAGCGGCGGCCTTGGCAAAACAGCGTGCGGACGCCTTGAACGCCGCCGGCAGCCGGCCGGGCGCGGGCAACAGCATGGACATTGAGATCGACGGCGAGTTGCAAGCCGACACCGCCATCGACCTCGGGCTGGCCGCGCGCAAGGCGCCCGACAGCCGCGTCGCCGGGCAGGCCAACGTGCTCGTGTTCCCCGACCTCAACAGCGGCAACATCGCCAGCAAATTGCTCGCCTATTGCGCCAGCGCGCACATCTACGGCCAGATCCTCCTCGGCCTCGCGCATCCCGCCGCCGAAATGTCGCGCGGCGCCACGGCGGAGACGATCCTCGGCGTGGCTGCCATTCTCGGGTTACAAGCCAACGAATACCGCACGCTCTATCCGGCGCGAGAACCGAATACTCCCTTGCAATGAAGAAGTCCCATCCATCCTCCTCTGCTCCCATCATCCCCGTCCTCGCGCCCCGGCGCACTCGTTGGCCGGCTGTTGCGGCCGCGGCCGGGTTGACGCTGGCCGTCACCGTGTCCGGCGGCCTGGCGCAATCGCCCACGCCGGAAACGTCGCCGTCACCGGCAACGTCGCCTTCGTTTTCGTTGACGCCGCCAGCGGTGACGCCGCCCGCGCCGCCGGTGCCGCCGATCTTCGGCCACCAGTCCCCGCCGCCTCCGCCACCTGCGGAGCACGCGGGCTCGCCCCCGCCCCCGCCTCCTCCGCAACTGCCGCCACCACGCGAGCGCGGGCCGCGTCCGCCCGGCGCGCCACCCTCTCCGTCCGGCAGTCCCAGGGAGCGCAACGGGGGCGATGACCTCATCGACGCCGCCCGCCGGCAGCTCGATAAATTCCAGCGCCGCCAGCGCGAGCAGGAGACCGAATCCCGCGCGGTTCGGCAAGCCTTGGAACGTCAGAATGAAATGCTCCAGCGCTCGGAACAAGCCACGCAGAGGCAGCAGGAAAATCTGCGCCGGGCCGAAGCCGCCGTTTCCCGGCAGGAAGAACTCATCGCCAACCAGAATCGTCTGATTGAGGCGCAAAAACGCCAGCTCGAACAGGCGCAGGCGTTGATCGACCGGCTCAGCCGCGCCAATCATGGCGACGGTGCTGGCGCGCCGCCGCCGCCGCCGGCACCGATGCCGGGCAACAGCAACAATCCGCCGCCACCGCCGCCGATGACACATGGGCCGCACCCGTTGCCGCCTGTGCCGACGCCGACCCCGCCGTCACCTTCGGGTGAGCCGACGCCAGCGAGTTGATACATCGGCGTTTCATTTAAATAAAAAATTCCGCAGCCCGGAGTTTGCCGAGAGCGCGTTCAACACGCGCCCCGCGCAGGCTCCGGGCTGTTGGCGTTTTTACCCTTTGCGACCTTCGCCTTGTTGCTGCGTCCCGCACGCGACACGCGCGCCGTTTCGTGCCAAAGTCTCCGCCCGCCGTGAACCTCACGACCGCCAACAACCCCATCGCCGCC
>JAFAXH010000066.1 GCA_019241085.1 Verrucomicrobiota bacterium
GACAACGTGGGGAAATTTGGCAACAAGCGGCTGGCTGGTTTGTTTTTGCGCGCGGAGCGGCTGTTTTTGTTGGCGGGATGCGTGTTTTGGTTGGCGTGGAAATTCGGGTGGCGCGGCGGGCGTTGAGTTCGGCGGCTTGTCCTCGGAGTCGAGGAGAATGACGAAGGCACGGTCCGCGTTTCCGCATTTTAGAGTTCTGCGCGCGGGCAACCGACGCTAGGCCGCGGCGGTGCTGCCTGCGAAGTGGAGCAGTTCCAAAATGTCGCCTCGCAGGCGCAGAAATTCCGGGCTGCTGCGCTGGCGCGGGCGTTCCAAATCCACGGCGATGATGCGCTCGATCCGGCCGGGGCTGGGCGTTAGGATGACGATGCGGTCGCTCATGTAAATGGCTTCGTCGATGTCGTGCGTGACGAGCAGCATCGTGGTGCGGCGCGCGCGCCAGAGGCGCAAGACTTCGTCCTGCATTTTCATCCGCGTGAAGGCGTCGAGCGCGCCGAGCGGCTCGTCGAGGAGCAGCACCTTCGGGTGGTTGATGAGCGCGCGGGCGAGCGCGACGCGCTGCGCCATGCCGCCGGAAAGGTGGTGCGGAAACGCGCCGGCGAATTTTTCCAATCCGACGAGGCGCATGAATTCGTCCACCTCGTTTCTTTTCTCGCGCAAAACTCCGCGCGCGACCAGCCCGGCCTCGATGTTGCGGCGCACGGTGAGCCAGGGAAACAAATTTGGGTCTTGAAAAACCAGCCCGCGCTCGGCGCTCGGCGCGGTGATTGGCTCAGGGCCAACCCAAAGCTCGCCCGCGCCCGGCGCGTCGAGGCCGGCGATGAGGCGCAGCAGCGTCGATTTGCCGCAGCCGCTCGGGCCGACGAGCGAGACGAGTTCACCCGCGGCGACCGACAGCGTGACGCGCTCCAGCGCGCGCGTTTCTTCCCCGCGTTCTGCGACGTTGCCGTCGGCGGGCGCGAAGGATTTGCTGACCTCGCGCACCCGCAGCGACGAGCCTTCGGCGATCAAATCGGGAGCGGCGGCCAGCGTTACCATTTGATCGTGCCTTTCTGCCAGACGAGCACGCGGTCGCGCAGTTGGAAAAGCAGCGTCATGATCGTGGAAAAGAACGCCGCCATGATAACCAAAGCGGCATAGACTTTGCCGTATTCGGCCCAGCCTTGCGCCCAGGTGACATACCAGCCCAAGCCGGATTTCACGCCGATGGTTTCGGCGACGACGAGGGTCAAAAACGACGCGCCCAAGCCCATGAACAAGCCGATGAAAATGCTCGGCATCGCCGCCGGAATGGCGACGCGAAAGATGAGGTAGCCGCGCCCCGCGCCGAGCGTTCGCGCGACATCGAGAAACGAAGCGCGCGTGTTGGAAATGCCCGACGCGGTGAGCATCGTGACGGGAAACCAAACCGCCAGCGCGATGAGTCCGACCGCCGAGAAGATCGCCGAGGGCGAGACGACCATCGCCAGCGGAATCCACGCCGTCGCGGGGATCGGGCCGACGATTTTCAGCACCGGCATTCCCCAATAACGCGCGAACGGAAACCAGCCGATGCAGATGCCGGTGACGAGTCCGACCGCGACGCCGAGCGCGTAGCCGCCGAGCAGCAGCAGGAGCGAATGCCAGGTGCTGTCGAACAGCAGCGCGCGATCGTTCACGAGACTTTGGAGCACGCCGGCGGGGCTGGGAAAATACGGCATCGGCAGCCAGCGAAAACCCGCGGTGATCGTCTCCCACGCGCCGAGCAGCAAAATCGCCGCGGCGAGGATCGGACAATTTTCGCGCAGCCATTGCCGCAGGCCGGTCCAGAAAATTTGGGCCACCGCGGCCAAGCCCGCTGCGACGAGCAGGCCGGTGAGAAACTGCGTGTAGAGTTGCGTTTCGTTGGCGAGTTCGTTTTTCGCGGCCAACCTATGCACGATCAGCGCGACGCCGAGCGCGGCAGGCAGGGCACGCGCGGCAACGTCGGCGGGTGCGCGGCGGAAAAGTTTTGCGAAAGCCGGCGGCGGAATGGTTGTGCCGTCAGAATGAACCGACGGCGAAGCGGGCGCGGGAGCCGCGGACGGCGGCGCGATAAGTTCAGGCGTCGCGTTCATTTCAGGGAATGGCCGGGCGCGTGCCCGGCCCGCAGCAAGTGACCCACACGAACGGGCCTTCGATGGTGGCGATTTCGGCGGCCAGGCGGATGTTTTCATCCGGCGGCACCTGGCCGTCGGCGAGTTTTTCCACTTGCAGATTTTGTATCCAGTCGTCGCTCACGCCGTCGAGATGCGCGAAGGCGCGGTTCGCTAATTCCGCCACGTCCGTGGACGGGCTGAGCATCCCGGCGATTTTCATTTCGGCCGCCGCCGAATGCACCGCTGCCTCGGCGCCGGCCACGCTCGGGATATAGCGCAGATTCGCGATGGCGGTCGTGTTGAGTTCCGGATACGACGCGAGATATTTTTTCTCGACCGACAGCCGCGCGGCGGCGGCCGGATTCGTTTCCACCCACTTGGCGGCCTTGAGCAAGGCGCGCGTCGCCGCGGCGGTCGCCTGGGAATTTTTGGCGAGAAATTTGCCGTTCACGATGACCGCGCAGCAATACTCGTCTTTGTAAGGCGGGTCCTTCGCCTGGTCGGCCACGTTGCGCACCTTGCCTTGCGCGAGCAGCAGCGTGCCGATCGGCTCGGAGTCGGCGATGGCATCGACTTCGCCTTTGTCCAAGGCCAGCCCGAGTTCGCCGGCGGGGAAGACGCGCCAGGAAATTTCCTTGCTCGCGTCGATGCCGTTGGCGCCGAGCACGCGATTGGCGAAGATGAACGGCGGCGTGCCCATGCCCGGCACGCCGATGCGCTTGCCGCGCAAATCCGCCACGGTGCGGATGTTTCCCGCTGCGGCTGCTTGCACCCGCAGGCAGCCGGTGTGAATGCCGGCGGTGAATTTCACGTCCAGCCCCTGCTCGATGGGCTTGAGGAAATACATGATGAGATGGTGCGTGATGTCGTAGCCCCCGAGGGCGAGCACGTCCTTGTATTTCGACCACTCGCACTTGACCAATTCCACCTCCAGCCCTTCCTCTTTGAAAAAGCCCTGCTCGACCGCCATGAAAATTGGCGCTTCGCAAGTGATGCCGATGTAGCCGACGCGGATTTTGTGGGAATTGCCGCCGGCAGACGCCGCGGGACCGGTGCTTTTGCCGCAGCCTGCCACCGCGAGCAGCAGGCTCAAGGTCGCGGTCGTCGTGAGTTTTCCAAACGTCATAGCGGTTTTTCCAATCAGAGGTTGGGGAAATAACACGATAACCGCTGCCTATGGAAGTTTGATTTTTCAATTTTCCGTTCGGGACGCGTGGAGCGGACTATTTTTCTTTGTCATCCCGAGCGAAGTCGAGGGACCTCTAATTATTTGCCTTGGCTTGCAGCGCATCGTGAGAGCGGTGCGTGCATCTACCTCGCCAGACAATAGCAAGAGGTCCCTCGACTTCGCTCGGGATGACAGGGAAAGGAGGGCGCGGCGCAAAGCAGCCCACCACCGGAACGCGCGGGCGATTGCATTCCCCGAAGGGCCGCACAATACTCGGCCGCGATGCACGATCCGCTCGAATTGCGACACCTGCGCTATTTTTTGGCGGTCGCCGAAGCCGGGAGTTTCAGCCGCGCGGCGGATCGGCTGGGCATCTCTCAACCCAGCGTCTCGCAGCAGATGCGCGACTTGGAGAGCGACCTGCGGGTGGCGCTGTTTCAACGCCGCGGCAAACGCATTTTGCTGACGCCGAGCGGCTTGATTTTTCAGGAGCACGCGCGGGCGATTTTGCGGCAGCTCGAAAATTTTTTGCAGGAACTCGGCAGCGCGCCGGGCCAACTGCGCGGCGCGTTGCACCTGGGCGTCGTGCCCATTCTCAACGTGCCGCTCATCCCGCATTTGCTCGGCTTGTTCGCGGCCGACCATCCGGGCATTCACCTGACGGTCGAGGAAATTTCATCCACCGAGATCGAGACCGCGCTGGAGGAAGGCCGCATGGACGTGGGCCTCGGCTTTTTGACGCGCCACTCGCCCAACTTGCACTACGAATGCCTTTGCACGGATGAGTTCGCATTGATCGTTTCCGCCGCGCATCCGTGGGCAAAGCGGCGCGCGGTGCCGCTGTCCGAGCTGCACCAGCAGCGGCTCTTGCAGTTGCCCGACAGCTTCGTCATGCGCCGCATGACCGACGAGATTTGCCGCAACCACCAAGTCCGCCCGCGCACCGTCGCGGAGATCAACGCCATCGAAACTTTGCTGCGTTCGCTCGCGCCATTGCAAGCGGCGGCGCTGATGCCGAGGATCACGCTGCGCGGCCGGGAGGGGTTGAAATTAAAGGCCATCCGGCTCCAAGGCCAGAGCCTCGCGGTGGAAATCGGGCTGTTGCGTCTCATCGACTCCGAGGCCAACAGCGCCGTGGGCGCGTTCACCAAACTGGCCCAAAGCGCCGTGCCAAAAATGATCCGGAAAAAGCCGCGCGCGTGAGCCGATGCGGCAGGCGCGGCGCTTGCGCGGGCTCGGGAAAACGTGCTTTGCTGTCCGTCGGACGAAGCACCGGAGAACTCGCCGTCGAGTTTTACAAAAAAGAAAAGCGCCATGACCCAGCTCAACACATCCTCGCGCGATTTCGATTGCGTCGTAGTCGGCGGCGGACCGGCCGGCAGCGTCGCGGGCGCGTATCTCGCGCGCGCCGGGCTGCGCGCGCTTGTGGTGGAAAAAGAGCGGTTCCCGCGCTTTCACATCGGCGAATCGCTCCTGCCCGCGGGCAACGCGATCCTGCGCGAAATCGGCGTGTGGGAAAAAGTGGAGGCCTCCGGGTTCGTGCGCAAATACGGCGCGGAATTTCACGTCGGCGACCAGCCGGCGATGTTCAAGCGCATCGAGTTCAGCGCAGGTCTGCTGCCGGGCTGCGATTACACGTATCAAGTCGAGCGCTCGCGCTTCGACAAGCTGTTGCTCGACCACGCCGGCGCGCTGGGTTGCGCGGTGCGGCAGGAAACCAAAGCGACCGCCGCGCGCGCGCTCGACGCTGGCGAGGGTTGGGAAATTGCCCTTGAATCGACCACCGACCCGGAGCGCGTCGAGACCGTGCGCGCCGGCTGGATCATCGACGCGGCGGGACGCGACAACATTTTCACCCATCCGCTGAAAACCGCGCGCGTCGATTCCGGCGGCAATCTGCCGAAACGCGCCGCGCTCTACGCCCATTTCCGCGGCGTCGCGCGCCAGCCCGGCAAGCTCGCCGGCAACATCCTCATCGTGCGCCACGCCGACGGCTGGTTCTGGCTCATCCCGATTGACGCCGCGCGGACGAGCGTCGGCTTGGTCGTCTCGATGGAGCGGATGAAAAGCTCGCGGCTCAAGCCGGCGGCGTTGTTTGAAAAAGTCGTCGCCGAATCGCCGAAGCTCCGTCAGCTCATGGCGGGCGCGGAGCCGGCAACGGATTTTTTCGTCACGGCCGATTTCACTTATCGGTCAAAAAATTTCGCCGGCCCGCGGCTGTTGCTCGTCGGCGACGCGGCGGGATTTTTCGACCCCATTTTTTCCAGCGGCGTCTTTCTCGGCCTGCACTCCGCCCGGCTCGCCGCCGCCGCCATCGTGCGGGCGGAAAAAAAGCAAGCCGGCCGCGCCCTGAGCGCCGCCGCGCAACGCCGCTACACGCGCGCGCTCGGCCAGGCGTGCGGCGTGTTTCAAAAATTGATCTGCGCGTTTTACGACAACGCCAGCTACGCCGTTTTCGTCGATCGCCATCCGCCGCTCGGCATGGGCCGCGCCGTCAACAGCGTGGTCGCCGGCAACACACGCCTGCCTTTCCGCGTCTGGTGGCGCTACCAGCTTTTCCTGCTCATCTGCCGCTTGCAACGCCGCTGGACCTTCGTGCCGCGGATCGAGTGGGAAACCGCGCATTCTGCCAAAGCAATGGCTGCCGCGTCGCCGATGGAACAGGAAGTTGCGGCTCACTGAGTTGACTTGGCAACATGGACAACATAATGTCCATTCATGACCGCCATCTCTTATACTGCCGCAAGAGAGAATCTCGCTGCGACCATGGACAAGGTCTGCGCCGACCACGCGCCGATTATCATTACTCGCAATCGCGATCAGGCGGTCGTGATGATGTCTCTCGAAGACTATGAAGCTTTGGAAGAGACGGCTTATTTGCTCAGAAGTCCCAAGAACACCAAGCGCATCATGAGCGCGATAGCTCAGTTGGACGCCGGGAAGGGCGTGGAGCGAAAGGTTGACTTGGAGGCATGAAGCGAAAACTCATCTTCTCCGACGAAGCATGGGAAGATTACTTGTATTGGCAGAATACGGATCGCTCCATGTTGCGCCGCATCAACCAGCTCATCAAAGAGATTCGACGCAATCCCTACGAAGGCATCGGCAAGCCGGAACCATTGAAGCATCAACTAGCCGGCTGGTGGTCTAGACGCACCGACGGTGAACATCGTTTCCTCTATCGAGTAACGGAACAAGCCATCGAGATCGCTAATTTGCGCAACCACTATTGAACATCAGCAGCTTATCGATTTTCAGGAAAGCCAAGCTAACAATCCAAGTAATCCATTTCACCCGCAACGCTACTGAGCAAATTCGCTTTCTCTCCAAACGATCAATAGCCAAGGAGAGCTTGGGTCTTTGGAAAGGAGTGTTTCTTCAGGTCAATCTGGGAGAGGGCAGACCCTGCAACCATCGTTCTTGTCTTCCCGTCTTCGTGTTCGAGCAATGCGCAGAAGCGCTCGTCGCCGAAGCGAATGAGCAGCAGGGCGCAATCGTAACACCACACCTCGCCGAACTCACCGGCTGTGGCGCGGTCGGGATGATGGAAGAAGGTGTGCGCTGCTGTCGCGTCACCGTGAAACGCCGGATAGAGGCTCCGAAGACTGTTTGTAGGTGGAACGTCGGGCGGCGTCTTGGAAAAAAGCCAACGGTCGTAGTATTGGCGGTATTCCGCGGTCACGTATTCGGAGTGCCTTGGAAAGTAGTAGTCGTAAAGCCGACCAAATTCATTTCGAGTTGCGCAACCACCGATGCATAGCATGCCCGTGGCTAGGAGAACAAGGTTTAAGACCGCCTGTTTCATTCGATGCAGGTAGCACACTCAACCCATTGATTATCCATCTCAGCTCACACCCAAATCCACCGCTGCCAGCCGGGCTGCCATGTCGGCGGCTTGTAGGGCGGCGATGGTCTCGGCGAGGTCGCCTTCGAGCACGCGGTCGAGGTTGTAGAGCGTCAGGCCGATGCGGTGATCAGTGAGGCGGTTTTGCGCGTAATTATACGTGCGGATTTTTTCCTCGCGTCCGCCGCTGCCGATCTGGCCTTTGCGCTGGGCGGCGTATTTCTCGTGCTCCTCGGCCTGCTTGCGCTCGAGCAGCCGCGCGCGCAGGATGCCGAGCGCTTTTTCCTTGTTCTTGATCTGGCTGCGGCCGTCCTGACAACGCACGATGGTGCCGGTCGGGATGTGCATCACCTGCACGGCGGAATCGGTCGTGTTCACGCCCTGGCCGCCGGGGCCGCCGGCGCGCGAGACTTCGATGCGCAGGTCTTCGGGCTTCAGTTCCAGCTCGACTTCTTCCGCCTCCGGCAACACGGCGACGGTGGCGGTGGAAGTGTGGATGCGCCCTTGCGCCTCGGTCGCCGGCACGCGCTGGACGCGATGCACGCCGCTCTCGTAGCGGAGCTGACGAAAGACGCTCTGGCCGGTGACTTTGAAGACGACTTCCTTGAAACCGCCGAGTTCCGACGGACTGGAATCGAGCGGCTCGATGCGCAGGCCCGCCGACTCGGCGTAGCGTGCATACATGCGGTGCAAATCCGCCGCGAACAACGCCGCTTCGCTGCCGCCGGTGCCGGCGCGAATTTCCACGATGGCGTCGCGGTCTTCGTTCTCATCGGGCGGCAGGAGGGCGAGTTGCACGTCGCGTTCGAGCGAAGCGATGCGCGCGTCGAGGGCGGGAAGTTCTTCCGCCGCGAGCGCGGCGAGTTCGGCGTCGCCGGGCGCGGAGGATTTGGCCAGGTCGGCGTTGGCGTCGCGGTCGGCGCGGGCTTTTTCCAACTCCCCCCAGGTCGCGCCGAGCGCCTTGAGCGTCGAATGTTCGCGCAATGCCTGCCGGGCGCGGGCGGGTTGATCGAAAAACGCCGGGTCGGCGATCTCGGCGTCCAACTCGCGCAGCCGGTCGAGCTTTTTCAGGACGATGGGTCGCAGGTCCATGACGAGATCGAGCTAGCAAGCAGGAAAAACAAAACGGTGAAAGCGCGCTCGCGGCGACGCCTTCACCGTCTCGGAGAACGGACCCGCGGCAGCAGCGCAGAAGACGGCACGCCGCGGCTGAGAGTGATTATTTCTTTCCGCGACCGGCCTGGAGATTGCCGTAGCGGCGGGTGAATTTCTCGATGCGCCCGGCGGTGTCGATAAATTTTTGCTGGCCGGTGAAGAACGGATGGCAGCTTGAGCAGATGCCGATCTTCAAATCGCGCTTGGTCGAGCGCGTGTGATAGGCCGCGCCGCATGCGCACGAGATGGTGGTTTCCTGATAGTTGGGATGGATGTCGGCTTTCATTGGAAAAAGGGATGACAACCTAGCCGCGACGGCGCGGCAGCGCAAGCGCGGGATCAGGTCGAGGGGCAAACCCTGACACAGGCAGAGCGTGGGCCAGGCGACGCCTTATTTCGTCGTCGGCGCGTCGCCGCCAGCGGAGGGCGCGGGGCTAGTAGCGACGGGTGGCGTTTCCTTGCCCCGGATGGACATGAGGTAGGCGACGATCTCGCGCTGCTGCGCCTCGGCGATGGGCGCACCATAGACGTTGACCATTTTGGTCACCTCGGCTTCCCACGTTTTGCGCGGAAATTTTGGTTGCATGAGCACGTAGCGATTCGTGTGGCAGAGGACGCAGTTGGCGTTGTAAGCCTCCAGGCCGGGGCCGGCTGGCATGGCGACGTTGTCGGCCCGCGGCACGTCGATGGAATGCACGCTGCCTTTGACCGTGGCGGCGGTCGGAGGCGACTCGGCGTGGAGCAAGGCGGCGGCGGTTGCACAAGCGAGAAACGAAACCAGCGCGACGGCGGCGGATTTTAAGTCGGGAAAAAGGCGCATAAACGAATGGCTCCGAAGGGCAGCGGATGGTTGGTTTTTCAGGAAACGAAGACATCGACGTGCTCGATGTTGTTGCGCATGTAGCCGCTGCGGTTCCAGATGACGGTGTCGTCCTGCGTCTCGCCGGCGTTGCTGGTGGCGCGCGCCATCACGCGCACGGCGCCGGCGGCCTTGGGTTTCCAATCCAGCCGGAAGCGCCGCCAACTGTAATTGCCCAAGTCCGGTCCGAGCCGGGCGTCAGCCCAGGTTTTGCCGCCGTCGGTGGAGATTTCCACCTTCTTGATGCCGCTGCCGCCGTCGAAGGCGACGCCGTGGATTTCGATGCCTTGTTTTAACGAAACGTCGCCTCCTTCGGCGGGCGCGACGACGAACGAGCGGACGTTCATTTTGCTGATCGGCACCGTGTTGGGATCGAGCTTGTCGGGCGTCTCGTTGGCGCGGGCGGAGGCGGGGATGCGATACGCTTTTTCCATCCAAAAGCTCTGCGACTTTTCCGTCGTCACGCGGATGTCGTTGAGCATTTTCACCCAATAGGTCGCATACCAGCCGGGGACGACGAGGCGCACGGGGAAGCCGTTGAGAATGGGCAACGGCGCGCCATTCATCTCGTAGGCGACGAGCACGTTGGGCTGCAGCGCCACGTCGGTGGGCAGCGCCTTGGCGAAGTCGGGCGTTTTGTCGAGCAGCGGTTTGTCGAGGCCGTTGAAGGCGACCTCGACGGCGCCGGCTTTCACACCGGCTTTGGCGAGCAGGTCGCGCAGGCGCACGCCTTTCCAGCGGGCGTTGCCGACCGCGCCGTTGCCCCACTGCACGCCAGCAACAGGTGGGTTAAAAAACGAACGCGAATTGCCCGAGCATTGGTTGACCGCGACGACTTCGGCGGCGGGGAAATCTTTTTTCAACTGCTCGACTGATAGCTCCAGCGGCGTCTCGACGTGGCCGCCGACCTTGAGTCGAAACGCGGCGAGATCGACCGAGAGCGGGATTTCCGACAAGTGCCAGCGGACGTAAAAAAGCTCGTTCGGCGTGAGGTCCTGCGTGAACATGCCCAGCGGCGTCTCGAGCTGCGGTGGCCGGTCGGTGACGAGCAGGAGGTCGGTCTTTTCCGGCAGGCGCACCATTTCGGCGGGAGCGGCATTGGCGCTGCCGCCCGGCGGCGGCGCGGCAACCGGGTCACGGCCCGGTGCAGACACAGATGGGAGCAAGGCAGCGGCCGCGGCGCCGCCGGTCAGGAGCAGGAAGTCGCGGCGGGGCAGCGGCAGATTTTTTGCGGGATTCATCGGAGGAAAAGCGACCGCGCGGGCAGGCTCGCGCGCATCCTTTTGTCGAAAGGTTATCGGGAGAGGAAACCGGTCTGCGCGCACGGCGCGGACGGCGAAAATCCGCGCGGCGTCGAATCACCGGAGAAACCTCCCGGCTGGTCTTGACATGCGCGGCGATTTCCGTGTCCATTCTCGCTGGCCTTCGCCGCCCGCTCTTTTGCCATGATTTCGCCCCGTTTTTCCCGCCGCGTTTTGCCCTTGCTCGTCGCCGCGCTCACGCTGCTGCTCGGCCAGAACCATTGTTTCGCGGAGACGCGCACGACAAACCTGTGGTGGGCGCCGGATGCCGTGACCGTGGGCGGCCACAAGGTCGATCACCTGCTGACGTTTGTTTTCAATCTCACCGGCATCACGTTCATCATCGTCGCCGCAGTCTATGCCTGGTTCATTGTAAAATACCGCTACCGGCCGGGCGTGCGCGCCGTTTACAGCCACGGCAACGACAAGCTGGAGGCGATCTGGACGTGCATCCCCGCAGTGGTATTCATCGGTCTGGCGGCTTACAGCAATCATCTCTGGAAAGAGTTGCGCTCGGCGGCGCCGGCGGACGCGATCCCCATCGACATCGTGGCGCACCAGTTTGGCTGGTTCATCCGCAACCCTGGCTTGGACGGCAAGCTCGGGGCGTTCGATCAAAAATTGCTGAGCACGGAAAATACGTTCGGCATTTTTGACGGCGACCCGGACGGCGCGGGCAAGGACGATTACAGCAGCAGCGATCTCATCATCCCGGTCGGCCGGCCGGTGAACGTGATCCTGCGCTCGCAGGACGTGATCCATTCGTTCTACATCCCCGAGTTCCGCATGTATCAGGACGCCGTGCCGGGACGCAAGATCGACTGGGTCTGGTTCACCGCGGACCGGACCGGCAGCTTTCAGCTCGCATGCAGCCAGCTCTGCGGCAGCGGGCATTACAACATGAAGGCCGCGGTGAAAGTCGTGACCCAGGAGGAATACGACAAGATCGTGAAGGAAAAGAGCAAAGAGGCGCTCCTGGACAACCTGAAAAAGCAGAGCGCGCAGCAGCAGCACGACGACTCCGCTCCGGCAGCGGCATCTCAACCTGTCGCCCAACGCTGAACGCGACGAAAACTTTCACTGCCCGCTAAATTTTTTCCCACCAACATGCAGCCCATCGCACAAAAAGAAGAAGGTCTCGTCAGCTACAAACACGAGGCCGCGCCGATCCCGCACGACGACCACGGCGGCGATCATCATCACCACCACGCGCCGCACCACGGTTTTTTCCGCACCTACGTCTGGTCGCACGATCACAAGATGATCGGCATGCAGTATCTCTTTGCCAGCCTGCTGTTCATGGCCGTCAGCGGCGCGCTGGCGATGGGCGTGCGTTGGCAATTGGCGTTTCCGGGTCACCCCGTGCCGGTCATCGGCCACCTGCTGCCGGCCAGCATCGCCAATCCCGACGGCTCCATCGCGCCCGGCGGCTACAACGCGCTCGTGACGATGCATGCCACGATCATGATTTTTCTGGCGATCATGCCCATCCTCATCGGCGTCTTCGGCAATTTCCTCATCCCGCTGAAAATCGGTGCGCCGGACATGGCGTTCCCATTTTTCAACGCGCTCAGTTTCTGGCTCTTCTTCGTCTCCGGCATCATCATGCTCGCCAGCTTCTTTGTCCCCGGCGGCGCGGCGGCGGGCGGCTGGACGAGTTACGCGCCGCTGAGCACGACGGCGATTTACCAAGGCTCCGCCGAGGCCGGGCACACCTACGCGCAAGGCCAGAGCATGTGGGCGCTCGGCATTTTCATCAACGGCCTCGCGTCCATCGCCGGCGCGGCGAATTACATCACCACGATCATCAACATGCGCTGTCCGGGCATGACGATGTTCCGCCTGCCGCTGACGGTGTGGGCGCTGTTCATCACGAGCTTCCTCCTGCTGCTCGCCGTGCCCGTGCTCTCCGCCGCCGGCGCCATGCTCTGGTTCGACTTGAATGCGGGCACGCACTTCTTCAGCGGCGACAATGTCACCGGCGGCCAGCCGTTGCTTTGGCAACATCTCTTCTGGTTCTTCGGCCATCCGGAGGTCTATATTATGATCCTGCCCGCGATGGGTTTGGTCTCCGAAATCCTGCCCGTGTTCGCGCGCAAACCGATCTTCGGCTACCGCGCGATGGTCTATGCCATCGCCGCCATCGGCGTGCTCGGGTTCATCGTGTGGGGCCACCACATGTTTGTCTCCGGCATGAACCTCGTGCTCAGCGCGACCTTCTCACTCTCGACGATGGTCATCGCCGTGCCGAGCGCCATCAAGACTTTCAACTGGATGGGCACAATCTGGAAAGGCTCCATCCACTTCACCACGGCGATGCTCTTCTGCCTGGCGTTCGTGATCCTCTTCGTCATCGGCGGCTTCAGCGGCATCTTCATGGCCGCGACGCCGATTGATCTCTTCATTCACCATACCTACCACATCGTCGCGCATATCCATTACGTGCTCTTTGGCGGCAGCCTCTTCGCCATCCTCGGCTCGATCTATTTTTATTTCCCGAAGATGTTCGGGCGCATGATGAGCGAACGGCTCGGCAAGTGGCACTTTTGGCTGACGTTCATTTTCTTTAACCTGACGTTTTTCCCGATGCACAACCTCGGCCTCGCGGGCATGATGCGCCGCATCGCCGACCCGACGCAATACGAGCACCTGCGCAACTTGCAGCCGCTGCAGGTTTTCGTCAGCCTCAGCGCCTTCGGCCTCGGCGCGTCGTTCTTCCTGTTCTGGTGGAATTTCTTCTACAGCCTGTTCCGCGGCCCGAAAGCGCCGCACAACCCGTGGCGGGCCAACACGCTGGAATGGACCTTGCCCTCGCCGATCACCTTGCACGGCAACTTCGAGCAAACGCCCGTCGTTTATCACGGCCCGTATGAATACAGCGTGCCCGGTTTGTCGCAGGATTGGCTGCCGCAAAACATGCCCTTGCGCGACATGCCGAAGAACGCCGGCGTGGCCATCGACGTGGAATAACCAAGGAAGCGCGGAATGCCGATCGCTGCTGCTGATCGCGGGACTGCTGACGCCACGATGCGGACGCGCCGGCTTTTCTTTGTTTACGCCTTGCTGACCGCCGCGAGCATCTGCGTGCTCATCGGCAGCGGCGGACTCGTCACGAGCAAAGGCGCCGGCCTCGCCGTGCCCGACTGGCCGACGAGCTACGGCTACAACATGTTCGCCTTCCCAGTCTCGCGCTGGGTCGGCGGCGTGCTCTACGAACACGCCCATCGGCTCATCGCCAGCGCGGTCGGTTTTCTCACCATCGGGCTGGCCATTTTCGCCTGGCGTGCGGAGCCGCGGAAATGGGTGCGGGCGCTCGCGTATGCCGCCGTCGGCGCCGTCATTTTCCAAGGCGTGCTCGGCGGGTTGCGCGTCGTGTGGTTGAAAGATTCCATCGGCATTTTCCACGCGCTGCTCGCGCAAGCTTACCTCGCCCTCGTCTGCCTCATTGCGCTCGTCGCTTCGCCCGCGTGGCTGCGCCGTGCATCGACAATCCAAAATCCAAAATCCAAAATCCAAATCTCCGATGCCGCCTTGCGTGCGCTCGGCCGCGCCGCACTCGTCGCCACCTTGCTCATCTACGGCCAACTCGCCCTCGGCGCCGCGATGCGCCACGCGCACGCCGGGTTGTCGATCCCCGATTTTCCGCGGGCCTACGGCCGCTGGTGGCCGCGCGCCGACGCGGCGACCGTGGCGCGGATCAACGCCATGCGCGACGCCGCCGGCCAGCCGCCGACGACGGGCGCGCAGATTCATTTGCAAATGCTGCACCGGTTCGGCGCGCTCGCCGTTCTCATGGCTGTGTCGCTGTGCGCCGCGCGCGCGTGGCGCCGGCGCGCCGCGCTGCCCGCTGGCGTGCGCCGGCTCGCGCTCGGCTGGCCCGTGCTCATCGCCGCGCAAATCGTGCTCGGCATTTACACGATTTGGACCAACAAAGCCGCCGATGTCGCCACCTTGCACGTGCTCGTCGGCGCGGGCGCGTTGGTCTGGGGCGTGTTATTGACCGCGCGGGTCCGCGAGGAAACGCACCGCCTTCTTGCCGCATCCGCCGCGGCGGCGGCACCCGTGCGGCGGGTCTCAGCCGATTCTGTCAACGTGGCGACACCCACTGCCTTGGCTCGCTGATTTTTCGTCGATGAAAACCGCCACCATCGCTGCACCTGCGGAGTCGGCGGCCAATGAATTTTTGACCGCAAAAACCGCCGATGTTTCTCCCCGCCCGGCAGCGGTGCCAACCGTCTCGCGCCCCGGCGTCGTCGCCGACTTCGCCGACCTCGTCAAAGCCCGGCTCACGACGCTCGTGCTCGCCACCACGCTCACCGGCTTTTACCTCGGTTGGAACGGCGGCGACGTGCCATTCTGGCTCGCCGCGATCAACGCCTTGCTCGGCACCGCGCTCGTCGCTGCGGGCAGCGCGGCCTTGAATCAACTGCTCGAACGCGAACTCGACGCGCGCATGCGCCGCACCCTCGACCGGCCGTTGCCTGCCGGCCGCTTGCGGCCCGATCACGCGCTGCTCATCGGCTTCGCGCTCGCCTTGGGCGGGCTGCTCTATCTCGCGTTTTTGGTGAACCTGCTCACCGCCATGCTCGCGGCGCTGACGCTCGGCATTTATCTTTTCGTTTACACGCCGTTGAAACGCATCACCACGCTCAACACGCTCGTCGGCGCGATCCCCGGCGCGTTGCCGCCGCTGCTCGGCTGGACGGCGGCGCGCGGGGCGCTCGGCGCGGGTGGCTGGGCGCTCTTTGGCATCCTCTTTTTCTGGCAAATGCCGCACTTCCTGGCCATCGCGTGGATGTATCGCGACGACTACGCGCGGGGCGGTTTCGTCATGCTGCCGAACGTCGATCCCGATGGCCGGCGCACCGGCTGGCAGAGCGTGAATTACTCCTTCGGCCTGCTGCTGGTGAGCTTGATGCCGACGCTGCTGGGGTTGAATACGGCGGTCTATTTTTTCGGCGCGCTCGCGCTGGGCGCCGGCATGATTTTTTATTCGCTGCGGCTCCTGCGCGACCGCACGCGACCCCATGCGCGCCAGCTTTTCCTGGCCTCGGTGATCTACCTGCCGCTGCTGCTGATCCTGCTCGCCGCGACCAAAGCCACCTGATGAAAACCGGCGACGAACTCCAGCGCGCCAACCGCCGTCTGCTCCTCGCGATGGTCATCTTTGCCATCGCGCTCTGCGCGCTTTGCTTCGCCTGGATGTATGGGCGCATGAAGCGCGCCGAACAGACTGGCACGCTCTCCGGCCAACGCAGCGAAATTCTGCGGCCCGCCGGCGTTGTCCGCTTGCCGCCCGAACGCTTTTCTTTAATCTAGACACCCATCTCGCCATGCAAAGCTCCTCCATCGCCGCTGATGCCCCCGGTTCGCTGCCCCACAGCCCGGCCGCCGCGCCGTCGTCTCATTTTCACGCGGCCAAGATCAACCTGCCGCGCTTCGGCATGTTCACCTTTCTGGCGTCGGAGGCGATGCTCTTCGCCGGGTTGATCTGCGCCTACCTCGTGCTGCGTTCTTCGCTCGGCCATAATTACCGGCCTGAGGAGGCGCCGATGCTGCCTTGGAAATTGACCGGCATTAATACAATCATCCTCCTCAGTAGTTCGTTCACCTGCTGGCTAGCCGAACGCCAAGTCGTTCGCAACATCAGGCCAACTCTCTGGCTGTTCGCTACGGCGACCCTTGGCGCAATCTTTGTGAGCATTCAGGGAGTGGAATGGACGAATTTGTATCACGAACATATGTGGTTCAACAAAGCGGGTGAAGGGATGCCGAACGGGCACGTTTACTCGTCGGTTTTCTTCACGCTCACCGGGTTTCACGGCGCACACGTAGCGATTGGCGTGATCATGCTTTTTTTCTGCACGGCGTTTTCATTCTTTGGCAAGTTCAGCGCGCATCACCATACCTTGCTCGAATGCACGTCGCTCTACTGGCATTTTGTGGATGTTGTCTGGGTGATTCTGTTCTTCATCCTGTATATCGTTTGAGCATCCTTTTGCTGGCAGCGCGGCGCGTGTAAGCTGCCGTGCCCATGACATCGTCGCCGACTCAGCAGCCGCCGCTCAACCGCACGCTCCAGTGGACGCTGCTGGCTGCGCTCGTCCTGGCCATCGGCGGCATCACGGCGGCATTTGCCGTGCAGCAATGGCGCGCCGCCGAGGTGCGCAGCGTGCGCACGCTCGACCGCTTCAAAACGGTGCCCGCGTTCACCCTCACCGAGCGCAACGGCCAGCCGTTTGATTCCACCGCGCTGTTGCGCGGCAAAATCTGGATCGCCGACTTTTTCTTCACCACCTGCCCCGGCCCTTGCCTGCGCATGAGCCAGCGGATGCAGGAAATCCAGGAAGCCGTTGCGCGCCGGGCGGGGGATGACGTGCGGCTGGTGTCGTTCACCGTTTATCCGCAGCAGGACACGCCGGAAGTGCTCAGCCGCTACGCGGAAAAATTTCACGCCCAGCCGGGGCGCTGGTTTTTCCTGACCGGCGAGAAGAAAACGATCTTCGACCTCGCGCACCAGAACTTTATGCTGGCCGTCACCGACGCGACGACGGGCGAGGAAAAGCTGGCCGACGGCGACTTCATCCACAGCACCAAGCTCGCGCTCGTGGATCGCCAGGGCACGGTGCGCGGCTACTACGACAGCAGCCAGGCCGAAGTCGTCCAGCACCTGCTCAGCGATCTCGGCGACCTCCTGCGCGAACAACCGCCGGCGACGGCTGCGCGTTGAAAGTCGAACGCAGGAAACTTGCAACCTGGCGTCCGCTGCGACACGTTTCCTTTGTGGAGATGAAAACGATTTCCCTCGCTGCGCTCCTCCTTTTCTGCGCGCAAATCGCCGCGCAAGCTTGCGAAGGCTGCAAGTCGTCGATGACCTCGGGCACCGCGGCCGAAGACGCCGGCGTGGGCTTTGCCATCAGCACCTACTTCATGCTCGCCATGCCGTTGTTGCTCGTCGGCGGCATCGGCTTCATGGCTTACCGCAACATCCGCAAGATCGAGCAATTCCGCCGGGCCGAAGCCGCGGAACTGGAATTGGCGGCGGCATTGCGCTCGTAAGCGGCGGCGACCGCGGTGGCGTTCAGCGGCCAAGGTTCCAAGGATAATACGGCGCGATCAGCAGATACACGAGCACGCCCGTCACCGCGACGTAAAGCCAGATTGGAAAGGTCCAGCGGTTCAGCCGCCGATGTTTGGCGAATTGCGCGGTGAACGCGTAATACAGCGCCATCAGCACCAGCGGCACGACCGCCGCCGCGAGCAGGATGTGCGTGATTAAAAGAAAGAAATAAATCGGCCGCAGCACGCCCTGCCCGCCGTAAACGGTGTGCGTGGCAGCGGCGTGATAAATGACATAGGAAACCAGGAAGAGCGAAGAGAGCACAAACGCCGTCAGCATCGCCGCGCGGTGCGCCGCGACGCGCCCGCGTTTGATGAAATAAAAGCCGGCCAGCAACGCCAGCGTGGTCAGCGAATTGAGGATTGCGTTGAGCTTCGGCAGAAACGTCACGTCGATGCCCGCGAGCCTGCCGCCTTTGGGCAATAAATATAAAACGGCGACCGCCGCCGGGATTGCCACCGACAGCGCGGCGATGAGGATGAGAAAGCGGGTATTGCGCGGCGCGATGGATGGCGTGCTCGGTTCCATATTCCAATTTCAATCTGGGCTTAATTGTAATCGTCATCTTAATCCTAGTCCCGCCGGAGGCACGCGTCGCCTGCACGATAGAATCGGAGGACTAAGATTAGGATTACGATTAAGTTGAAGAAGCGGAGGCGGGTTTACGGGATCATTGGTCACAAAACGCCCTTCCGCTGCAACGCCTCGTCCATCGCTTGCTCGATGAGCAGCGTTGCCAATTCCTGCGTGCCGGCATCCAGTGCGGCGAGCGCTTTTTGCAACCGCGCCAAGTCATCGCCAGCGCTCAGCGCCGCCTCGACCTCGGCGACTTGCGCTTCAATTTCCGCGCGTTGCGCCGCGTCGAGTTGCCCGCCGGCCAGCGCGAGCGCGTGACGCACGGCGGCGAGCGTCTCGGCGGCTTTCACCTTCGCCTCGGCGAGCAGCCGGCCGTGATAATCCTCGAACGCGTGCTCGACGCTTTCGGCGATCATTTTTTCCACCTGCTCGTCCGCCACATCGACCGCGCCGCTCGTGATTTTCACCACCTTTTCCTGGCCGGTTTTCGTGTCGCGCGCGAGCACGTGCAAAATGCCGTTCGCGTCGATCTCGAACTGCACGCCGACCCGCGCCGCGCCGCGCGGAGCCGGTTGAAATTCCACGTCGAACTCGCCGAGCGTCCAGTTGTCGCGCGCCAGCTCGCGCTCGCCCTGGATAACCCGGATGCGCATCGCTTGCTGGGCAGCGACCGGGTTGGTGAAAAGCTCGCCTGCTTTCGTAGGAATCGTCGTGTTGCGCGGGATGATGACGTTCGTCAATCCGCCGAACGTTTCGATGCCGAGCGAGAGCGGCGTCACGTCGAGCAGCACGACGTTGCGCACCGCGCCGCTGAGGATGCCGGCTTGGATCGTCGCGCCGATGGCGACGGCTTCATCCGGGTGCTGCGTCGTGTCCGGATCGCGTCCGAAAATCTCGCCGACCAACGCGCGCACCGCCGGCATCCGCGTCGCGCCGCCGACAAGGATAACGCGCTGCAAATCGGTCGGTGCGAGCCGCGCATCGGCCAGTGCGCGCAGGCAGTGCGCGCGGGTTTTTTCTAGGATCGGCCGGACGAGCGTTTCGAGTTCCGCGCGCGTCAGCGCGATCTCGGATCGCGCAGTTTGGAACGGCAGATAAATCGGCGTTTCGGTTTCCGTCGAGAGCCGTTCCTTGGCTTCGCGCGCCAATTCGCGCAAGCGCGGGAAAGCGTCGCTATCCGCGGCGAGCGCAAATTTTTCCGCGAGAAAATTCATCAGCGCCGCATCGATGTCATCGCCGCCGAGGCGCGTGTTGCCGTTCGTGGCGAGCACTTGGAAAACGCCGGCGTTCAATTCCAAAATCGACAAATCAAACGTGCCGCCGCCGAGATCATAAACGGCGATCTTCGAGCGCTCGTCGAGCCGGTCCAAGCCGTAAGCCAGCGCCGCCGCGGTCGGCTCGTTGAGGATGCGTTCGACGGTGAAGCCGGCCAGCTCGCCCGCGCGTTTCGTGGCGGCGCGCTGGGCGTCGTTAAAATACGCCGGCACGGTGATGACGGCGCGCGCGACGGTCTGTCCATCGAGCGCGCGTTCGGCGTCGGCTTTGAGCTTGCGCAGCACGAGCGCGGAAATTTCCTCCGGCAACAAATCGCCGCGCGCACCGCCGACGCGCACCCGCGCGGATTCGCCCGGCTTGCCCGTGAGCGCGTAGGGCAAATCCGCCGCCGCTTCGAGTGTCGCCGGCTCGCCCGCCCGCGCGCCGACGAGCCGTTTCACGGAAAAAATCGTCCGCGCCGGATGCAGCGCCCGCTGCCGCGCGGCGGGAAAACCGACGACCGGCTCGGCGTCGGCGTCAGCCGGAAAATAGACGACCGACGGCGTCAGCCGCCGGCCATCCGCGTCGGCGAAGAGCACGGGAAAACCGGCGTCCATCGCGCCGATGAGCGAGTTCGTCGTGCCGAGGTCGATGCCGACGATGAGGTCTGTTTTCATGGAAAGGAAAGAGCCTGCCCGCGAAAAACGCGAAAGGTCGCGAAAAAATAAAATTCGTTTTCGCTGCTTTTCGCGACCTTTCGCGTTTTTCGCGGGCAGGCTCAGATTCCGAGCTGAAAAATGCGCTCGCGAAATTGTTCGAGCCAGCGGGTGAGATACGCGAAGGCGTGATAGAAACCGAGCAGCTTCGCCGGAACAGTGAGCAGGCAATTATTATTGCTGTCCCAATACTTGGCGTCGAAGGCGCGCAGTTCATCGAGCAGCGCAGCGTATTTGGTTTCCAAATCCGCCAGGCGCGCGGCGGCTTCGTCTTGCAGCACGAGACCTTCGGCGGCGAGCAATGCGCGGGTGATTGCGCTCGAAGCGGCGGATTTTTTTTGCAAAAAAACGTCGAGCTTTGTCAGCAACGTTTGGATCGGAAAAATCTCGTCCGCCAGCGCCGGCGGCACGGCGGCGGGACCGCTGATGGCGGCTTCGGGAAATTCGAGCGCGAGCAAATGTCGCAGCCGCAGCTTTGGCTGGCGCAAGGTTTCCTGCGCAGCATTCAATTCAGCAAAGGCGCCGTCGTCCGCCGCCGCCTGCTGTTGATCGGGATGCCGCTCGCGGCTG
>JAFAXH010000019.1 GCA_019241085.1 Verrucomicrobiota bacterium
AGCCGGGCGACACGACGCTGCTCTGGGGCGACCAGGTGGACAAGCTCGACTTCGAGGCCGAAAACAAGCGCGTGATCGAACAAGGCGGCAAACCCGCCGAAGCGATCCCCGTGTTGCTCGGCGTCACGAAGGCGTCGCTGGAGACCGACTCGTTCATCTCCGCCGCGAGCTTCCAGGACACGACGCGGGTTCTCACCGAAGCCGCCACGCTCGGCAAGGTCGATCACCTGCGCGGGTTCAAGGAAAACGTCATCATGGGCCACCTCATCCCGGCCGGCACCGGCTTCGACAAACACCGCAAGGTGGAGATCGTCGAACTTGGCGAGCCGATCCCGGATGCGTCCGACGAGGACGAGGAAATCCTGCGTCCGGCGCTCGCTTGATTTCTGCGCCGAACCCATCCACTGTGCGGACCCGGCAATTCCTGAAAAGGCCAACCTGCCGGGTCCGCTTTTCCTTTTCCCGCACTTTCCGCCGACCGATCGATTGACCTGTTACCGTATTTTCTTTCCCGATGCCCACGACCGAGACTGCCGCCGCCGCTGTTGAAACCTCCGCGCCGACCGAGACCGTGACCGAGCTGCTCGAAGCCGGCGTTCACTTCGGCCACCAGACCAAGCGCTGGAACCCGAAGATGAAGCCGTTCATCTTCGAGCGGCGCAACCAGATTTACATCATCAACCTCGACGAGACCGTGCGCCAGTTGCACGAGGCGTGCGAGTTCCTCGCCGGCATCGCGCGCCGCCACGGCAAGGTGCTCTTCGTCGGTTGCAAAAAGCAGGCGCAGGAAGCCGTGAAGGAAGCCGCGCAGGCGTGCGGCCAGTATTACGTCAACCAGCGCTGGCTCGGCGGCACGCTCACGAACCTGAGCACGATCCGCAAGAGCATCGGGCGCTTGAGATACATCGAGGACATCGAGAAGGCGCCCGAATACAAAATGATGGGCAAACAGGAGCTCGCCGCGCTCGGCCGCGAAGGCGCCAAGCTCACGCGCAACCTCGCCGGCATCCGCGAGATGGACCGGCTGCCCGACGCGATGATCATCATCGACGTGGCGCGCGAGACCAACGCCGTGGCCGAAGCGTGCCGGCTCGGCATCCCGACCGTGGCCATCGTGGACACGAACGCGGACCCGACGCAGATTTCCTATCCCATCGCCGGCAACGACGACGCGATCCGCGCGATCCGCGTCGTGCTGCAAAAACTCGTCGATGCCATGGTCAGCGGCAGCGCCGACGGCGGCAAATCCACGCGCGACCAGATGGCGGGCGTTTCCGCCTGAGCGGCGGCGGAGGTTGATGGTTGAGAGTTGATGGTTGATGGACCGGAAACTCCGGCCGTCAACGTCGCGTCTTTTTCTCTTCCATTCCATCAACCATCAACTCTCAACCATCAACATTCTTCCCAATGTCCGAGATCAATCCTCAACTCGTCAAAACGCTCCGCGAAAAAACCAACGTGGGCATGATGGACTGCAAGCGCGCGCTGACCGAAGCGGGCGGCGACTTGGAAAAAGCCGAAACCATCTTGCGCAAAAAAGGCATCGCCGGCGCGTCGAAGAAAGCGTCGCGCACGGCGAAGGAAGGCATCGTCGCGAGCTACATTCATTTGCAAGGCAAGGTCGGCGTGCTCGTCGAGGTGAATTGCGAGACTGACTTCGTCGCGCGCAACGACGGCTTCCGCGAATTCGTCAAGGACATCACGCTGCACATCGCGGCGTCGCATCCGACGTTTGTCTCGCGTGACGAGGTGCCCGTGGCGTTGCTCGACAAGGAGCGCGACATCGCGCGCGGCCAGGTCTTGAACAAGCCGGCGGCGGTGATCGAAAAAATCGTCGAAGGCAAGATCGACAAGTTTCTTTCCACGATCTGTTTGCTGGAACAGGGCTTCATCAAAAACCCGGATCAAACGATCAAAGACCTCGTCACCGCGAAGGTCGCCGAGTTGGGCGAGAACATCGTCATCCGCCGCTTCACGCGTTATCAAGTCGGCGAGCAGATCGAAACCGGCAGCGCAAATAGTCCCGCGGATAGCGCCGAGGAAAACGCGACGGCCGGAGCCTGAGCTGCAAAAGCTGCGGCGAGATTAAACCCAGCGCGGTCAGCAAAAAGGGATGCCGTGGCAACGCGGCATCCTTTTTCTTTTTCTCGGACGCAATCGAGAATTTTTTTCGCCGTCTCTGCAACGCACGACCGGCGTCGCCTTAAGTAAAGGAAATGGAAGTCTCCAACCCACAACCCCTGATCGCTATGAGCCACCTGCCTTTGTCCGATACTTGGATTTTGCCCCGGTCGTTTGCGGGCTTGCTTGGCAGCCGCCGCGCGAAGCTCGTCGCTCGCGGAATGGCGCTCGCGCCGGTCGTCAATGAAACCGACGCGCCCGTCGCCGCCAGCGCCCGCACCGACAACAACAGCGCGACAAGCAGTCTGTGGCGTCAGAGCCTCGCCGCAATCGAAGCAGAGCGCCGTCCGCGCGGTCTGGTCCGCGCGTGCTACGTGATCTTTGGCGCGCTGATCGCCGGCTCGCTCGCGTTCGCCGGCTGGGAAGTCCTGCAACTGGCTGCGCCGGACAGCGGCTTCCAAGCTGCGGTGAGCGCGCTGCTGCGCTAACGCGCGGGACCGCGGCGACAGCCAGCTTGTGTGCCGCGACCAAAAATCTTGCGGCCATGGCCGACGCTCCTTTAGCCTGTCCACGTGAAAGGGATTCCGGGCACGCTCCGAGGAGGGGGCGCGCCATTTTTAACAACGCACTGGAGCGTGGTGCAGCGTTCCGCGCAGCACGGCCATTCACCCGAAGCGGCGCGGGCGGCTTTGGCGCAGCTTTGTCAGGATTACTGGCCGCCGCTCTACACGTTTGTGCGCCGGCGCGGCTACGCGCCAAGCGACGCGCAGGACTTGGTGCAAGGCTTCTTCGTCCATCTGCTGCGCAGCAACGCCTGCGCGGCGGCAGATCGGACGCGCGGGAAATTTCGGACGTTTCTCCTCAGTTCGCTCAAGCACTTCCTCGCCGACGCGCACGATCACGCCGTCCGGCTCAAACGCGGCGGCGGCGGGCAGTTGCTGCCCCTGGATGAAACGCTCGCCCAAGCCGAGGCGGGAGCGGTCGCCTTGCCGCACGAACCTGCCGCGCAAGCGGAGACTCACGAGGACCAGCTCTTCGAGCAACGCTGGGCCGCCGCCTTGGTGCGCCGCGCGCTGGAGCGCCTGGGTGAAGGATATGCCGCCGAGGGGAAGTTGCCCGTCTTCGAGACCTTGCGGCCGTTCATCGCGGGCGGTTCGGTGTTGCCGCCAAAGCACGAGCAGGCGGCCGCCCGGCTCGGCGTGCCGGACGCGACCTTGCGCAGCCATTTGCGCCGGCTGCGCACCCGCTACCGCGACGCGTTGCGAGCCGAGATCGCCCGCACCGTGGCCCGCGCGGCGGAGATCGACGAAGAGTTGCGCCATCTGTGCGACGTGCTGCTGAAGGCGGGCGGGAACTGCGGGGTTTAGTTTGAATAATCCGCCGGCAAGAGACTGCTCTCCTGGCCCGCGGCGGCGTGAGCGGGGACGCGCCTGCGTTTATTCCGGCGGCTCGCCGGCCTCGGCGTTCGTTCCATGATTCGGCACGCCGCGCGGGCGGTAGCCGGCGACGAATTTTTCCCGGAAGGGCGCGAACGTGCCGGCGTCGAGGTGCGCGCGGGCTTGCGCCATCAGGTCGAGGTAGAAGTGCAAGTTGTGCAGGCCGACGAGGCGCAAACCGAGGATTTCCTCGGCCTTTAACAAATGTCGCAGATAGCCGCGGGTGAATGGTTCGCGGCACGCCGGACAGGCGCAGCCGGGTTCGATGGGGTCTTTGTCCTGGATGTAAATGGAGCCGCGCAGATTGAGCGTGCCGCCGGTGGTGAAGGCGGTGCCGTGGCGGGCGATGCGGGTGGGCAGCACGCAATCGAAGAGGTCGATGCCGCGGGCGATCATCTCCAGCATCTGCGGCGGCGTGCCGAGGCCCATCGCGTAGCGCGGCTTGTCGGCGGGAAGAAATGGTTCGCTGTGCTCGACGGCGCGCAGCATTTCGTGCTCGGGTTCGCCGACGCTGACGCCGCCGACCGCGTAGCCGTCCCAATCCATCGCCACCAGAGCGCGCGCGGCTTTTTCGCGGAGGTCGGGAAACGTGGCGCCTTGCACGATGCCAAAGCGAAGCTGCGGCCGGCCGGTGGTTTCGTTCAACGGATGCGCCGCCGCCCAGTCGCGGCAGCGTTGCGCCCAGCGCAGGGTGAGGTCGAGCGACCTCGCGGCGTAGTCGTGTTCGCACGGATACGGCGGGCATTCGTCGAAGGCCATCGCGATGTCGGAGCCGAGCACGCTCTGGATTTCCATCGCGGTCTCGGGGCCGATGAAGGTTGGCGAGCCGTCGAGGTGATTTTGAAAATGGACGCCTGCTTCTTCGATGCGGCGGATTTTTGCCAGAGAGAAAACCTGGAAGCCGCCGCTGTCAGTGAGGATCGGCCCGTGCCAACGCATGAATTCGTGCAGCCCGCCGAAGTCGCGTAGCACCGCCAGGCCGGGGCGGACAAAGAGGTGATACGTGTTGCCGAGGATGATCTGCGCGCGCAACTCGCGCAGCTCGGCGGGCGAGACGGATTTCACCGTCGCCTGCGTGCCGACGGGCATGAAGGCGGGCGTCTCGATGACGCCGTGCGCCGTGGTCAGCCGGCCGCGCCGGGCGCGGGTTTTGGGAGCGTCGGTGCCGAGGAGTTGAAACATGGGAATAAGGAGGTGTGCCGTGAGCGCTGAAGGGAGCTCCGGTGAAAATCAAAGGTCGTCGGCGGAGGGTGGACGACAACGATGCCTCGCGCAAAGTCCGCCAAGCCGCAAAGGAAGGAAGCGAGGGAAAATCTCGGTATTCCACCACCTGCTCATTTTCCCACTTCTCTTTGTGGCTTGGCAGAGTCTTGCGCGCGAGTGCGACACGAGGCATAAGTAACGCCGTGAGCACGGCAGTCCTGACGACAGACGGATGTTATCTCACGGTTGAAGAATACCTCGCCAGCGAGCCGTTGAGCGAGGTGAAGCGCGAGTATCTCGGCGGCCAGGTATATGCGATGGCCGGCGCGAGCGACCCGCATAACATCATCGCGTCCAATCTGGCAGGCATGCTTTATAATTGCCTGCGCGGCCAGCAATGCCGGCCGTTCGGCTCAGACATGCGGCTGCGGCTGCAACAACCGGGCGGCACTTATTTCTACTATCCCGACGCGATGATCGCCTGCGACCCAACCGATGTCGGCAAAGGCTGGCGCGAGCGGCCGGCGGCGTTGTTCGAGATTCTTTCCGACAGCACGCGGCAGATCGACGCGCGGGAAAAGCGGGCGGCTTATCTGGGATTGGGAAGTCTGGATGCTTACGTGCGCATCGAGCAGGCGCGCGCGGAAGTCATCGTCGAGCGGCGCACGTCCAACGGCGGCTGGCAAATGGAGCGCCACCTTGGCGTTGCCGCGACGGTGCGCTTGCCGGGGAAGCTGGGCATGATCGAGTTGCCGCTAGCGGAGCTTTACGAAGGAGTAACGCTGCCGTCGCCGGTCGCGGCGGATTCAGCGCCTGCTTCCGAGCCAGGCTGAGTAGTTAAAAACAAATCCTCTTTTCCTTTGCGGCCTTTGCGTTCTTTGCGTGAGGCATCGTTGCCGTCCACTATCAGCAGTCGGCTAATCAGACCCACTTGACACACGCGCTCAGCGGTAGCTCTGGCGCACCGTTTCGGCAAACCGGCGCAGGTCGAGTTCGTTCAAATCGGACACGGCGCAAAAGCTCAGGTCGCGCTCGGTCCAGAGCAGGACGTGAAAGCCCTCGCGCGCCACGGCCTGCGGCGGCCAGGCAGCCGCGGTGGCTTCGCTGGCGACGGCGGGTTGCACGAAGAGATTGATGACGTGTTTATCGTGTCGATAAACGAGCGCGGCGACGGGCCGGCCGTCGAGATAATCGAGCCGGCCGCCGGCCAGCGGAAAACCGGCCGCGACGAAATCGGTCACGGGCGGCGCGAAGTCGAGCCGGCCGTTGAACCACGGCTTGACGGTGTGCTGGTCGCTCGAAACCACGTCGAGCAAATGCTCGGCCAGGAGCGAGCGGACGTGGCTGGCGATGGCTTCGCGAGCGAGCGCGTCGCCGCTGCGCGCGGCGGGCGACCAACGACTCATGCCTGGCACGAGCAGCGCCACGGCGAGCAGCGCCGCCACGGCCACGGGCGGGAGCAGCAGCCAGCGCCAATCGAAGCGCGGCGTCCAGGATGGCCAGCGGCGCGGAGTTTTGCGCACGGGTTTCGGTAATTCTTCCGTCGCCAGCCCGGCGGCTTCGCGCAAGGAAAGGCCGATGGCTTCGCGTAATTCGGCGGGCGCGGCAAAGCGCAGCGGCGGCGCGGCAAAATGGAACGCCTGGCGCAGCGCGCGCAGCCGCTCGCGTTCCTGCGCGCAGCCGGGGCAATCGGCGGCGTGCGTTTCGATTTCCAAGCTCTGGCGGAGATCGAGTTCGCCGTCGAGTTCCGCCGACAGGAGCGCGCGCACGGTTTCGCAATTCATGGCGATTCCTCCTCCTGCCGGCGGCGGACGACGATGGCTGCGAGCAATTGCCGGCCGCGCGCGAGGCGCGACATGACGGTGCCGAGCGGGATGCCGGCGACATCGGCGATTTCTTTGTAGGAAAGCTCTTCCAATTCGCGCAGCACGAGCGCCTCGCGGAATTCGGCGGGCAGCTCCGCCAGCGCGGCGCGCAGCAGCTCGCCATCCGCGCCGCGTGCCAACAATTCGGCGGGACTCGGCGCGGCGGTTTCGCCGGAATGGATTTCTTCGTCGAAGGGCGTCGCCGGCTCGTGGGCGCGCTGTTTTTTGAGCCAGGAAAAGCAGGTGTTGCGCACGATGGCCAGGAGCCAGACGCGGCTGTCGCCGCCGCGGAAGGATTGGAAAAATTTCCACGCGCGCAGATACGCGTCCTGCACGGCGTCGCGCGCGTCGTGGTCGTTGTGCGTGAGCCAGCGGGCGAGGTTGTAGGCGGCGTCCATGTGCGGGAGGACGGCCGCCTCGAAGCGTTCGAGTGTGTCTCGATCTGTCGTCAAATCGCGCGGCCTCTCTAAGGATGGCTATACCGCGGCCGGAGCGAATTTATTCCCCGAGCGGGAAAATCGCGGGCGCCGGGAATTTCTCGCGGCCCGGCGCGGTAGGCGTCGGTGAAGGCGGGAATATATCTCACGCCGACATCAGAAAACAAACCATCAACACACACACCATATGAAAATGACATCCACCGTTCGTTTGCAAAAAACTCTCCTCGCGCTGCTCGCCGCCGCGGGCGTGGCGCTGCCGCTGGCCGCGGCGCGGGCCGATGGCGACACGGATCGCCAGCAGGTCGCGGATTTTTATGAAAATCTCGCGCGCCGCGCTCCCGCCGCCGACGAGACCGCGGCGACCGCGACGACGCGCGGAATGCGGCTGCACTATTTGCTCCAGACCGCGCCGTGCCGCCACACGACCACGCGCGGCGCGTCCGCGACGCGGAGCCGGCAGTCTTAAAAAAAAAGCGCGTTGCCGGGAATAAATCCCGACGCCGCGCGGTAGGACACGATGACGGCGCGAGGTGCGTGTGACGCGCGCGCTGTCGTCGGTTCTTTCACCCAACTTTTAATTAAAAAAACCATGCACCACCACGATTCACCCGCCGATTCCTGCGCCGAACAAACTCCCCGCCGCGACGCCGACGGCATCGACCGCCGCGGTTTTCTCGAATGCATGACTTGGGCGGGCGCGGGCGTGCTCTGGTCGATCAGCGGCGGCATCCTTTCTTCGCGGGCGCTCGGCGAGCCGGCGCCGTCCGGCAAAGCGGGCGCGGATTTCACGTTCGCGCAGATCAGCGACAGTCACATCGGCTTCTCCAAACCAGCGAACACCGACGTGACGGCGACCTTCCGCGAAGCCATCGCGCGGCTCAACGCCTTGCCGCAGCAGCCCGATTTTTTGCTGCACACCGGCGATCTGTCGCACCTGTCCGAAGCGGCCGAGTTCGACACGCTGGAGCAGGTGCTCAAAGAAGCGAAAACGAAGGACGTTTTTTACGTGCCCGGCGAGCACGACATTCTCAACGACAACGGCGCGCAATACCGCGAGCGTTTCGGCAAAAATACGAGCGGCGCGGGCTGGCACTCGTTTGACCACAAGGGCGTGCATTTCATCGGCTTGGTCAACGTCGCCAGCATCAAAGAAGGCGGCCTCGGCGTGCTCGGCGCGGAGCAGATTGCGTGGCTGGAAAAAGATGTCGCCGCGCTGTCGGCGAGCACGCCCGTCGTGGCGTTCGCGCACATCCCGCTCTGGACTGTTTATCCGCAATGGGGTTGGGGCACGGACGACGCCGCGCAGGCGCTCGGGCTGCTGAAACGCTTTGGCTCGGTGACGGTGCTCAACGGCCACATTCACCAGGCGATGCAGAAAATCGAGGGCAACGTCGCCTTTCACACCGCGCGCTCGACGGCCTTCCCGCAGCCCGCGCCCGGCAGCGCGCCGAAGCCGGGGCCGATGGTCGTGCCGGCGGACAAATTGCGCGGCGTGCTCGGCTTGAGCCAGGTCTCCTACGTCGAGCACAACCACGCGCTCGCCGTGGTCGATACGCCGCTGACCTGAGCCATCGCGCTAACTGCGTTTTTCAATAAAACAAAACCATGTTCGGCGGCGACGAAATGTGGACCCGGTTGCACGGCGCCACGACGCACTTCCCCATCGCGCTGTTGCTGACCGCGACGGCGCTGGAAACACTCGCGTTGCTGCCGCATCGGGCGGCGCAACGCTGGCAGCGCGAATGGCGCGCGGTCAGCCGCTGGTTGCTCGGCATCGGCGCGGTCAGCGCGCTGCCGGTCGTTTTTTCCGGATTGGCGCTGAGCCGCTGGAACGCCGGCGGGCAGGGGCTGTTGTGGAAGCACCATCTCTTTGTCTGGCCGTCGTTCGGCTTGCTCATCGCGCTGGCAATCTGGCGGATCGCCGTCGGCGAAAGCGCGTCGCGTCGCAGCGTGATCATTTATTTTCTCATGCTGCTCGTCGCCGCCGGTTGCGTGGCGGCGGCGGGGTTCTGGGGCGGCGAACTGGCGGCGTCACACGGGTGAGGCGGACTGCTCTCAAATGCGAGGTGGCGTCATGATGAATTTTCGTTCCGAGGGCAAGGCGCTCGCGCTGGCGGCGGCGATCGCAGGCGGCGTCTTGTTGGCGACGCTTGGCGCAGCCACGGTGATGCGTGGGCGAGTGCAAAGTCAGCAGCACCTCGCCGCGCGCACAGCCGTCGGTGGAGGATCGCAACCGATGATGGTAGCGGCGGAAAAAGGGCGGCAACTTTTCCTGCAAAGCTGCGCCCATTGTCACGGCGACGACGCGCGCGGCGACGACGGCCCGGATTTGCACAACTTGCGCATCAGTGATGCGCACGTCGCGTTGCTCATCAAAAACGGCATCAAAGGCGACATGCCGTCCTTCGCCAAAAAACACGACGACGCCGACATCGCCGCGCTGACAAGTTATCTGCGCACGCTGCACTGACCGGTCGCTGCTTCAGTGCGCTTGCTGCAAGATTTCCGCCAAGCAATCGCCGACCTTCGGCAGCCGCTCGGGATCAAGCCAGGCACGGCGCACGAAGAAGCCGCGAATTTCGCGCGAGCGGATGATCTCTTCGCCCTGCGCGAACTCGACAAAAATCTCGCCGCCGCCGTCGCGCGCATAAAAGCGGTGCGCGAGCGTCTGCGGATCGAGCACCCAGTATTCGCGCACGCCGTGCGCCTCGTAAGCAGTGAACTTCGCGCCGATGTCGCGTCGCGCGGTGCGAGGGCTGAGCGCCTCGGCGACCCAAAGCGGCGCAAAGGGCGCGTGGGTCTCCGCCAGTTGGCTGGCTTGGGCAGGAGAAAACCACGCGAGATCGGGCATGAACACGTCGCGCGGCCCGAGGCGCACGGCGACGCTTTCGCGATGGAGCTGGCCGCCCAGGTCGCTCGCTTCGAGGTAACGGCGCAGCAAGTGATCGACGAAATTGAGCAAGTTGGCGTGGCGGAGGTTGACGGGCGAGTGCATGAATTTCCTGCCGCCGATGAGATCGGCGTAAATTTTCGGTTGCAGCCAGTCGAGAAACTCCTCCGCGGTCCACAGCTTGCGCTCCACGGCAGTGGCTTCGGAAACCAAGGTCGGCATAAATGATGAACGTCAGCTTGCGCCCCGGTGGCAGTGTTGGCAAGCGGGACGGGAAGGTTCCAGATTGTCTTGAATGCTTTAAACAAGCATTGCAGGCTGGGCCTTCCCCTTCCACCGCGACACGCCCGTGCCTGCCGGGCAGACCATGCAGGCCCGCGAATGCATGGCGATAGGTGTCGGCGACGACGAAGTCGGCAACCCGAGCAACATCGCCAACGCGGTGTTTCAAATTTGACCTGCTATGGACAGACATCTCAGCCCAATTCTCTTCGGTGCCAACTTCGGCGATAGCGAAGCACCTACCCACACGGCATTCGGGCTCGCGACAGCATGGGAAATGGGATTCAAAGAAAATTGGCTTCAACGTGCCATCGCACAAAATATAGAACTTGTAATTGCCGCCTGCCGGGAGGCTGGCCTCACTGAAGAAACATGGATGTTCTGGGCTCGCGAGTTCGCTGTTGAGTCTGTCGGCATCATCGACATCTTGCTTGTCTCAGAATCCGGTCGGATTGCTATTGTCGAAACAAAGCTCTCATACAATCCCGAAGGGCGGCGGTCAGTTGTCGCTCAAACCTTGGAATACGCTATTCATTTTCCATCGGTTGATTCTTCACGATTGCCCCCGGTTCCAGAGCTAAACGGGCGACCCTTCGCCGATCAAGATAGCGTTCAAAGGCGCATTCAGGAGGGGGATTTTCTAATTATCATCACTGGTGACCGGCTGGATTCGCGCGCGGTGAAGCTGGGACAATCGTTGCTGGGACGGCATCTGGTTCGCGGCTGGGAACTGGCGTTGGTGGAAGTCGCTGTGTTTCGGGCAGTGCCTGATGATGGCTCGCGCCAAGGTCTTCTGGTTCCGCATCTTCGAGGAGCGATCATTCCTGAACGCAGGCAAGTTGTTCGGATCAAGGTCGAAGGCGACCGGACGCGTGTGGACGTTGAAACGGCGGCACCGGTGGCTACTGACGCACCGCCAAAACTGACGGAGGAAGAGTTTTTCGCCAAGTTGCCGGTGGATCAACGAGATTTCGCTGACGAGTTGCGCGTTTTGCGGGCAAACTATCCGAGTGTTGTGTTTCGCTTTGAAAAAACGTTTGGAACGACAGCTTTGATTTTCGAGACTCGAAAGAAAAATATTCTCGAACTCTATCCTGACGGTCAGATCAAATTTCGTGAATGGGAGTTTGAGAAAGACCTAGGCCAAGAACTCGGTTCGTATTATAAGGAAAAGCTACGGTCGCTGTTTCCAAAGGCGATGAAGTCTTATACCAGCATTGAAAGACTCGACGCAGGTCGGGCGGAACAGTTATTAGCGTTGCTCAAGGAAATCCTTGGAAAGGTCAGTTTTCCTCCTACTTGATGTTATCCTCGTCCCCAAGTTGCCCTTGGGAACGCCCGGAGCACGAGCTACAACTCCACCATGAGCGCGCTCGCCGAAATCGAAGAAGCACTCGATCAACTGCCGTCCGCGCAACAAGCCGCACTGTTTGCCTTCCATGCCGAGTGGCTCCGGCGGCAGGACTCTGCGATTGACCCAGTTGCCGAAGTCATCGGCGCGTTTTCCGGGGGAGAACCGAACGACACAGGGCGTCGAGTCAAGGAAATCCTCTACGGTCACGACGAGGCGAAGCGATGCCACCCGTTTTCCTCGACACCGGCACCATCTATTCGCTGGCCGACCGCCGAGACCTCAATCATGCCGCCGTGCGACTTGCTGGAAGCGAACTGGGAACGCTGCCAGCGGTTTGCCGACAAGGAGTGGGACTGGGTGGACCGCGTGAGCTTTGAACTGATGGAACGGCGCGGCGCGCGCGAGGCGTTTTCGATCGAGCGGCACTTTGCACAGGTCGGGTTTACGCTGCTCGTGCAGTAGATGCGCCGACGACGATCTCGGGCCGCGCGAGGTCGCGGCCGATTTTTGTCGAGGGTTTCCTGCTCAGGCAGGCGGGAAAATTACTCGTGGCGTAAAAAAAATTTCGCCTTGCCCGCGGCGAAAAGCTCCTTACATTGCCACTCCCCGCGCGGCTCCCGGCTCGAATGCCTATGCAGCGTCTGCCGCGATTCCGGCGCGGGGGTTTTGATTTGCCATCCGGCGGCCTGAGCGCCGGATTTTTTGCCGACTTTTATCAAGAAATTTACCAAGCCGTTTTTGCCGCCACACGACACGTTATGCCCACGATTAATCAGCTCGTCCGCAAGGGACGCAAAAAAGTGACGGTGAAATCGAAATCGCCGGCGCTCGTGAAATGTCCCCAGCGCCGCGGCGTCTGCGTGCAGGTGATGACCCGCACGCCGAAGAAGCCGAATTCGGCGTTGCGCAAGGTGGCCAAGGTCCGCCTGACCAACGGCCAGGAAGTCATCGCCTACATCCCCGGCGAAGGGCACAATTTGCAGGAACATTCCATCGTGCTCGTGCGCGGTGGACGCGTAAAAGACCTGCCGGGCGTGCGTTACCACATCGTGCGCGGCACACTCGACAGCCAGGGCGTGGAAAAGCGCCGGCGTTCGCGTTCCAAATATGGCGCCAAACGCCCGAAGCCCGGCGCCGCCGCCGACGCGGGCAAGGGCGGCAAGGGCGCCGCGCCTGCCAAGGGCAAAAAGTAAATTTTCCATGATTGCGCGCTTGCGTCCGACCGCGAGGCCGGGCAGATTGCGCGCCCTCGTTTTCCGTCCACCGGTTCTTTTTTTAAACTCAAACTCGCAGCCAGTTCGCCGCTTATGTCCCGCCGCCATCGCGTTCACAAGAAAGAAGAGAAGCTCGACGCGCAATACGCCAGTCCGCTGGTGGCGCAGTTGATCAGCACGATCATGACCGGCGGCAAGAAGTCGCTGGCCGAGCGGATCGTGTATGGGGCGATTGAGAAGTCCCGCGAGGGGACGGAGACGGTCGATCCGCTGGAGATTTTGAACAAGGCCATCGACAACGTGAAGCCGCGCCTGGAAGTGAAGAGCCGGCGCGTCGGCGGCGCGACGTATCAAGTGCCCATCGAGGTGGCGCCGGAGCGGCAAGTGTCGCTGGCGATGCGCTGGATCGTCGGTTACGCCGGCAGCCGGCGCGGCATCGGCATGACGCAGGCGCTGGCGAATGAATTGAAAGACGCCGCCGCCGGCCAGGGCAACGCGATCAAGAAGCGCGACGACACGCACCGCATGGCGCAGGCGAACCGCGCGTTCGCCCATTTCCGTTACTAACCTTTCCACGCTGTTTTTTTATGCCCGCAACTTTGGAGGCCAAACCTGCCATGACGACGAATCCGAATTCGCCGAATCGCGCGTTCCCGCTGGAGCGCACGCGCAACATCGGCATCGCCGCGCACATCGACGCGGGCAAGACGACGCTCACCGAGCGCATCCTGTTTTACACCGGCATGATCCACAAGATCGGCGAGGTGCACGAGGGCAATACGGTGACGGATTGGATGGAGCAGGAGCGCGAGCGCGGCATCACGATCACCTCGGCGGCGACGACTTGTAATTGGAAGCAGCTCAAGCAGGAAGGCGTCTTCAAGATGTTTGAAGGCATCAACATGCGGGTGAACATCATCGACACGCCGGGCCACGTCGATTTCACGGCGGAGGTCGAGCGGTCGTTGCGCGTGCTCGATGGCGCGATTGCGGTGTTCGACGCCGTGGCCGCCGTGCAGCCGCAGTCGGAAACGGTCTGGCGGCAGGCGAACAAATACAAGGTGCCGCGCATCGGTTTCGTTAACAAGATGGACCGCGTCGGCGCGAACTTTGAAAATTGCATCGACGAGATGCGCAAGAAGCTCGGCGCGAATGCGTGGCCGATCCTCATCCCGATTGGCAAGGAAGATTACCTCAAAGGCCAGATCGATGTTGTTAATCAAAAGGCGATTGTCTATGTCGATGACAACACGATGGGCTCGACTTACAAGGTTGAGGAACTCCCCGCCGAGTTGAAGGATCAGGCCAAGGAAGCTTACGATAATCTCGTCAGCGCGATCTCCGACCTCGATGAAGAAGTCGGCATGCTCTTTCTCGAAGAGAAACCGATTACCAAGGAAGATCTCAAAGCAGGCATCCGCCGGCAAACCATCGCGAACAAGTTCGTCCCGGTTGCCGGCGGTTCCGCGTTCAAGAACAAAGGCGTGCAGTATCTGCTCGACGCCGTCATCGACTATCTGCCCAGCCCGCGCGACATCGTGCCGGCGCAGGGGCACGATGTGGATAACCCGGAAGTGCTCATCGAAGCGCCGGCCGACGACAACGGCAAGTTCTGTTCCCTGGCGTTCAAGCTCTGGAGCGATCCGTTTGTCGGCAAGCTCGTGTTCTTCCGCGTCTATCGCGGCAAGCTGAGCAAGGGCGACACGGTCTATAATCCGCGCACCAACAAGCGCGAGCGCATCTCGCGGTTGATCCAGATTCAAGCGGACAAGCGCGAGGACATTGACACCTGTTACTCGGGCGACATCGCGGCCATCGTCGGCATTAAAAATATCACCACGGGCGACACGCTCTGCGACGAAGATCACCCGATCCTGCTCGAGCCGCCGTCGTTCCCCGATCCGGTCATCTCGATGGCCATCGAGCCGAAGACGAAGCTCGACCAGGAGAAGATGTCGAACGCGCTCCAGCGCCTCGCGGAAGAAGACCCGACGTTCCGCGTGTTTACGAACGAAGACACCGGTCAGACGATCATCGCGGGCATGGGCGAGTTGCACTTGGAAATCATCCGCGACCGGATGATGCGCGAGTTCAAAGTCGATGCGAACGCCGGCAAACCGCAGATCGCGTATCGCGAGACGATCACCGCGAAGGCAACCGGCGAGGGCAAGCTTATCAAGCAGTCTGGTGGCCGTGGTCAATACGGCCACGTCATCGTCAACGTCTCGCCAAACGAGCGGGGCAAGGGCTTGACGATCGAGAACAAAGTCGTCGGCGGCACGATTCCCAAGGAATACATCCCGGCCTGCAAGAAAGGCATTGAGGAAGCCGTGCTCAACGGCGTGGTCGGCGGTTATCCGGTGATCGACGTGAACGTCGATATCATCGACGGCAGCTACCACGACGTGGACTCGAACGAAATGGCGTTCAAGCTCGCGGCGATCTTTGCGGCGAAAGATGGCTTCAAGAAGGCGAAGGCGATCCTGCTCGAGCCGATCATGAAAGTCGAAGTCGAGACGCCGGAGGATTATCAAGGCGACATCATGGGCGACTTGAACCGCCGTCGCGCGCGCATCCAAGGCATGGAGAAAAAGGTAGTCAACACCGCTGTCACCGCCGAGGTGCCGCTGGCTGAAATGTTCGGCTACGCGACCGCGATTCGTTCATTGTCCAAAGGCCGCGCCAGTTACACGATGGAGCCGAGCCACTTCGAGCAAGTGCCCGCCAACGTGCTCGCCGCCGTGCTCGATCAAAAAGATGGGAAATGATCGAACCGTTCACACGGAAAAGTTCGAAGCTCGAAGCTCGAAGTTCTAAACAAGTTCAAATTTCAAAATCTAAACAGGCAACCCCGACCGACGCTTTGAACCTCGAGCTTTGAACTTGTTTAGAGCTTAGAACTTCGAGCTTCGAACTTTCTTCCAAATTTATGGCAAACGGCCAACGCATTCGCATCCGCCTCAAAGGTTTTGACCACCGGATGCTCGATCAATCCAGCGTCGATATCGTCGAGACCGCCAAGCGCACCGGCGCCAAGGTAGCCGGCCCGATCCCGCTGCCCACGCAGATCGAGCGCTTCACGGTGAACCGCTCGCCGCACGTCGATAAAAAGTCGATGGAGCAGTTCGAGATTCGCACCCACAAGCGGTTGCTCGACATCATCGAGCCAACCGCGAAAACGGTGGACGAGCTGAAGAAGCTCAACCTGCCGGCGGGCGTGGACATCACGATCAAGATTTGACCCTTAATTTTTCTCGAACATGAGCATCGGATTGATTGGCAAAAAGCTTGGCATGACGCGCGTCTATGACGCGAAGGGCAACATCACACCGGTGACTGTCATCGCCGCCGGCGGCAATGTCGTGTTGCAGCGCAAGACCGTCGAGAAAGACGGGTATGCGGCGCTGCAAGTCGGCTTCGATGCCCAGAAGCCACAGCGCGTGACGAAGCCGGAGATGGGGCATTTCCAGAAGGCTGGCTCGGAGCCGAAGAAATGTGTGCGCGAGTTCCGCACGCCGGACGCCGAGAAAGCGGGCGACGGCGAGGCGAACTTGAGCGTGGCGCAGTTCGCGGTCGGCGATTTCGTCGATGTCTGCGGACAGTCAAAAGGCAAAGGCTTCATGGGTGTCATGCGCAAGCACAACTTCCACGGCCAGGGCGCCGCGCACGGCTCGAAGACGCACCGCCGCAACGGCGCCATCGGCTGCCGCTCGACGCCGGGTCGCATTTTCAAAAACCAGGGCATGCCTGGCCACATGGGCGACGAGAAAAAGACGGTGCAAAACCTCGTCGTCGAACAGGTGCGCGAAGCCGAGGGCGTAATCCTCGTCAAAGGCGCGGTGCCCGGCGCCAACGGCTGTTATGTCGTCGTCCGGCCGGCCAAGAAAAAGCTGCACCTCGCGGCCAAGGCGAAGTGATTTTTGTTTGAACCGCAGATTTTGAATTCCCAGCCATGAGCGCAACCGTTTTCACCGCCGACGCCGCCAGCCAGGCGAGCATTGAACTCATCAAAAACGGCAAGGGCACGCAGGCGTTGCACGACGTGGTCGTGGCGTTGCGCGCCGCGCGCCGCAGCGGCACCGCGAGCGTCAAAACCAAAGCCACGGTCAGCGGCTCCGGCAAAAAGCCGTATCGCCAAAAAGGCACCGGCCGCGCGCGCGCCGGCTACATGTCCTCGCCCATCCGCGTGGGCGGCGGCGTCGTGTTCGGACCGCATCCGCGGGATTATTCCAAGAAAACGTCGAAGTCGGTGCGCCGGCTGGCGTTTCGCAAGGCACTGAGCGGACGCATCCTCGCGGGTGACGTGCTCGTGGCCGATGCGTTTGCGGTCGGCGAGCTGAAGACGAAGGCGTTCCTCAAATTGCTCGGCGAGCAGATCAGCGGCGACTTCAAAAACGTGCTCATCGTCGCGCCGCAGTTCGACGAGACGACTTACAAAGCCGCGCGCAACGTCGCCAAGGCGCAGCTCGTCACGGCGAGCGAAGTGAACAGCGAGCAGTTGTTGCGTTACGACAAGATTCTTATCACGCGCGACGCGCTGGCGAAGTTCGCCGAGCGCACCGGCGGCGTTGCCAATTCGACCGCTGCAGAGTAGTCCATTTCATTCTTAGCAACGAACGGCATTTTTCTGTCATGAACGAACCTTACGATCTCGTGCAAACCGTCGTGCTGACGGAAAAGGCGACGCTGCTGGGCGAGAAGCAAAATCAATACGTCTTCCGCGTCGCCCCGCGCGCGAACAAAATCCAGATCAAGCAGGCGGTCGAAGCGCTCTTTAAAAAGAAGGTCGTCTCGGTGAACACCGCCAACTACGCCGGCAAGAAAAAGCGCGAACGCCGCGCCGACTACGGCCGCAAGCCGCATTGGAAGAAGGCGATCGTGACCCTCGCGGCGGGCGAGAAGATCGAGTTCGTGTAAGGATTAAAATTTGTATCCGCGGATTGACGCGGATTTGTTTGGAACCACAAGCAGCACGTTGCAACGAAGTTCCAAAACAATCTGCTTAAATCCGTGTTAATCCGCGGATACGAAGCGTTTGATCCGCGCCGCCACCCGCGGCCAGTGCTTCACGGCGAGATCGCATTCCCAGACGCGGAGGACATGCCAGCCTTGTGCGCGCAAGGTGCGCGTCACCTTTCGATCCCGCGCTTTGTTGCGATCCAGCTTCTGCGCCCACCAGTCCGCATTGTGCTTCGGTCGCGGCGCGTGCTTCGGCTTCGGACAGCCGTGCCAGAAACAACCATCGACAAAGACGGCGACGCGCTCGCGGCGGAAAACGAAATCAGGTTTCCCGAAGAGCTTCTGCCTTCGCCGCCAGCCGGTGATGCCATGTGCGCGAAAGAGCGCCATCATCCGCAACTCCGTGTCCAGATTCCCGCTCCCGCGGATGCGGGCCATTACCGCACTCCGCTTCTCGGATGAGAAGACATCAGGCATTAGGCAATGCTAAAGATCAATTTGCAGGCGGCGAGAGTGCGACCAGAGATTGGCACATACCAAGCATTCATTCGCTTATCCCACGCACGAACCTTGAGAAAGGCTGCCCATGAGAGCTGATGAATCGATTTGAGGGACCAGTCGTCAGCGAGCCGCACAATGAGGATGTGCTCGACGAGTTGCTTCTCCGGGTCGTCCGATTCGGGATAGATGGTCCCCGTCTTCGAGCCTTCGCATACCGTTTTGATCGAAAAGCGTTCGCCACTGCGAGAGATTGCATCCACGTTTTTCGTCCCACGCAGAGAAGGCTGTAATTTTGGCAATCCCGGGGTCTTCCGAAAGTGTTCGATTGCCAATTGCTCTCCGACAGCACCGACCGAATCAGCGAGCCCTCTTTTGCGCATCTCAGCTCTGACGCTCGCACGAAGCAATAATAGCTCTTCGTCCGGCAACTCTTCGAGCTGAAACGACATTACCGTAGGGAGACAAAGCCTACCCTCGCCGAGTGGCTTGCATGCCAGTTCCTAAGCGATGCTGTTGGGAGCTCCCTCAGGCGAAACCAGGGCACAAGCCAATTTGGCTCCTGGCGGTGCGGCAAGGTGGCTTTGTAGCGACTGCAGAAAATCAGAAACACGTCCTGCTGAGGGAAGTTCTCGGTTGGCCAGCGGAGAAATATTGTAGGGGGTAAGGTGTGATGTCCTTCCCCAAACCTAGCGTGCTCCCTACCAGCGATTGGACCAATTAATCCAGCGACTAATAGCGACTGGCGACGGGTGCCCTGATGAAAATCGCACACCGGTGAGATTTCCACGAACACTGGAACTGTCTGTTGTTCCCATTCGTCACGGGTCCAGGCTGCCTCCTCTAATTTGTTATAGCAGGCCCGTTGGAGATCTCTCGGAAGCTCGTCGAAGATATCTTTAAATTTTGCGGCGTCAGTTATTCTGTAAACAGTGCCCGGCATGAATGCCCTGCCCCCCGGGCCTACGGCTGAGGTCAGCAACATTCCGTTGAGCTTCGGCGCGAATGCATGGACCCCCGGTAATCCATTTGCATCGGCGATCCACTTTCCATGATCCGCCAAGGTCTCAAGTCCTGCAGGGCTTTCCAGAGTGTCCGCAACGGATTGCGCCAATACTGCGGCAAGATGACGCGGCGCTGTTGCAGGTGAACAATCAGGCCCCCCTTGTTCTTTGGCCAAAAGACGCAATATCAGTTTCAACTCGGACGCAAACTGATTCGCATCCAGAGGAGAAGTGGCGACTGCTAGACTCGTCAATTCCTCAATCACGGATACCACGGCATCTCGAACCAGGGCTTCCCAGCTCCATAGAAACTCACATGCCTCGAATCCTAAGAGTGCCTTTGTAAAATCAGCCTTTAACGTCTCGATCCATGCTTCTACCGTTGGCCGGTCCAGCAATTTCGGCTTTGGCATCTCTACAAAGATTAGCCGCTCATTGAAACGGGCTTCAGCTTCGAGAACAGCGGCTTTGAATAAATCTGCTTCTGTTGGTTGATCTTCTGGCGGCAAATCCGGAGTTGCCACCGGATCCCCTGCGTATTTGCTCCATATCACCACCAGGAGGGGGCCGGATGTTGGCGATACGATCCGCTTAAAGACGTGTGCAGCATGAGACGCCGCTCCTTTGCCCGTCTGCCCAGCCAAATGTAAATCTGCGAAAACGATCCGCAGCCCACCGAATGGCTGGGGTGGAAGCTGATCTTCAGATTCTCCCCGAATGTGGACGCTTCCAATGCCGAGTTGAATGAGTGCGTTCAGAATCGGCTCATAATCTTGCCGTTCGTCGTCAATTACACACACCGATGGAGATGTAAGGCGCAAATTCATAATTACAGAGAGAATTGGAGGGCTACGACCGCGCCGTCGAACTCGCCGGGCAGTTCAATGTCTCCAGAATCAGGAAACATTAGCTTGCCCTTGTTCGTGCGCATTACTTCATTAACGATGTAGAGGCCCAAGCCCATGCCGCCATTTCGACGCGTGAAAAATGGCGCGATCAAGTCGTCAGGATTGTCTTTACCAAAGCCTGGACCATTATCCGCGACAAAGATGGCAGGACCACCTTCCAAGTCGAGAGTCGTCGAAATCTGCAAACGCTTCTTTCGAGGGTCCTTAACTTCAAGCCAATGAATGGCGTTGTCGATCAGGTTAGTGATTGAAGCGACTAACATTTGCTTCGATCCCTCTATCTTAAAGTCAGGACATCCGTGTTTGGTTCCATCCAACAATTCGATGCCATGTCGCTTCAGACGTAACTCCGTCGAGAAAATGGCTTCCTTAATCAAAACCGAAGCTGATGTCTTTGCGACCGCAGGGTTCTTCAAGAGATTGGTGACCGGACGCATGGCTCGATAAAGGCGGTCGACCAACTCCTTGATCCGCTCCGCGTCGGCACCACGTCTCGTCGCTTCCCGGAGTTCGTCCAAAATTTTCTCCGCACCATGAAGCATGATGCCGAGGGATAATCCGGGCACAGCTGCGTGTAGCAGTTGGTCCCGGTAAATTTCGAACTCTTGCTCCACGGCTTTGAGCTTCGGTTCCACCTCAGCGAGGACTCCCCGATCCTCCAGCACGCCCCGAAGCTCAGTCAGCTTCGTGAAGAGTTTCTGGCCAGTCCCTTTGCCCAGCACCTCGCGGAGTCGCTTCTGATCCTTGCCTTTCTCCGCCTCTACGTTGGTCAACACGCTAATAACCGCGTCGCGGAAATCAGCGTAGGCCGGCGTCTCGATAAAGCCTTCGCGGTTCGATTTCTCCCGAAGATCGCCGCTTTCCGTAGCCTGAAGGCGCAGCGCCCCAAGTATCTGATTGTTGCTGGTCCTGGCGACTGGTGTGTTGACCCGCCTAAGATCCAGGTTCAGCCAATCGTTGCCTGGCTCGCCGAAGTCGTAAACACGGATGCCGTCCCTATAGATGCGAATGCCTCCGTTTTCATCGAGAAAGTCTTTCAGACCTTTTACGTCGTCTGTTACGGCCTTGAGAACGGCGGAATCTCGGTCGAATAGGAGAAACTCGAACTCTACCCTCCCTATGTCGTATTCCGCCAGATCAATAGCAGTTTGTTTCCGTTCACCTTTTTTCCTTTTTTCCAATTGAACGACATGGACCCTTTCCTTCCTTGAGTTGAGTTGGTTGCGGAATTCAACCGGTGGTCGGAACTCGTAGTCAAATTGGGCTTCTTTTCCTTCGAACCAACCCTTGATCCAATAAATCGCGCACTCGTTCGCTTGGTCCGAGGTGAACATGTTTTCAAGCCACCTCTCACAACCAGGAGTCGATAACTTTACATCAAAATCCGTAGGGCCTTTAAATGGCGAGCACAGGCTGTTGACCGCTCGATGTAATCTCCGAACCTCACCTCTTGCCCATGTCTCTCGAAGGTGGCTAACCTCTAACTTCGTGCCGTGCTTTGACCCAGGAAATACCTCCGGCTCCCGACGTTCGAGCTTTACATTTGCGTGTCGGAGATCCTCTGCATTCTCTAACCGTTCCCAGTCAAACTCGACGACTAATTCATCCCCTCCTCTTACTCGTGTGATCAGGCGGATGAAGCGGCCTAGCTTGTGAACCGATAAGCGTCCAAGTCCTTTCTCACCCAACGGAAAACGCTTAAATCGCGGCGTATGGATGTTGGCCGCGCGCTGAGACGCACGAAAGTCGGTTGCGATAACCATCCAGGCATTGCGAACCACCTGCTCGTCCATCCCGGAACCATTGTCTTTCACCTCGATGCGAGCGCGTGAAGCGTCGTCAGGATGCTCCAATGCGGGATTATCTACTTGACGCACGTAAGCCGGATGGTATTAAGCCGAGATGCGCAAGATTTTCACTTGGGCTTTTCTCCTTGTCACCTCAATTTGGTGGCTCCTTGGTTTCATCGGGAACCTTCAGACGGCAGAAGGAATTTTCGAGA
>JAFAXH010000028.1 GCA_019241085.1 Verrucomicrobiota bacterium
TTCGTCGCTAGCTTTGCCAATGAGACGAATTTCACCCCGCCCGCAGCAGCTTCGCCGCCAGTAGCTATTTGCAGCAGCACCGGGTTAGGCGGTGGTGGACTGGCTGTCCATTTTGCCGACCAGTCGAGTAACGCCCGCGTGATCGAAGAGCGTAGGCGTGCCGTTCGGAGCCACATAAACCGCCAAGCCGCCGCGATAGACCATCGCCTCGGGATGATCCACGGTAATGCGCTCCCCGCTGGCAAGCTCCACCGTGAAGGAGACGAAGGGAGTGCGATGAGAAAACGCGCGCAGGCTGCGGTCGAAGCTCTCAGATTCCATAGGCGGTCACATTAATGCAATAGCAAACGAGCGTCCAGCAGCGACATGCGCGGCGCGTAGTCGTCTAACGAGACAAAGATCAGCGACACGCGGAGTCTGGCGGGCAATGTGCGGCAGCACAGCGCATGACAGACGGAGCGTGTTCGCTGCATCGCAGGGTTAGGCGCTTGGGTTTGCATGATGGAAGTTTGGAGCATGTAACCTTCGGGCGGAATGAACCCAACATTGATCTACGCGGAGACGCTGGAGAACTGGTAGCGCGCTGAACCAGTTTCATTGCTTCGCGATATTCGGCGGCGGTATAGCCATAAAGTAGGACTCGAACGTTATGGTCGTATATGCGCTTGGCCAAGACTGGAGCGACCGCTCTGAAGTCCGGCCCACCGGCGCCGTAGTAAAGAAAGTGATCAAAGGTAACTTCTGGGCCGCGTTTGTTTGGATTGTCGAGCTTGCTAGGACCGACGCCAATCCAATTGATCTTCTCAGCGATTCCGTTGGCTCGTGCCTCGCCACCGATGCCGCCAACGCCAATGACTGCGTCGAACGGTAAGTCACGGACTGAACCCATGCAGTCGTTGACACCAAAGCAGCCGTAAACGTCGGGATCGCCGTTGTGCGTTCGCTTGTAAGTTAGTATTTGCAGCTTCATTTGGAAGATACCCGGAAAGCGCCTAACGAGAACAAGATCACCGACAGGCGGAGGGCGGCGCGAGACGTGCGCAATCACGGCTCGTGACGACCGGAGCTTGTTCGATGCATCGCAGGGTTAGGCGTTGCTGTCATTGCCAAAAGCTCTTCCACCAGCCGTCCATGTAGAAGGAAAGCGGAGTGTCTGCGCCGAAAGTAAGACGCCGCGCGCGTTCTGAACTCGTGATCGAGAACGTCGCTTGATGCTTGTGGTCGGCAGAAGTGAAATTCAAGTGCGCGACTACAGTGTCTTCGGGCAGCGACTCAAGTGGCGTGTCCGATGAGACGGGATGGACGTAGCGAACTTTGACCGTTCCGGCGGGATAAAGCATGAAGAAGTTGTCGCGCTGCTCGGCACGGTGGTTGGGATGTTGGCGGCTGTCGATAAATCGGTAAGTGCCGTCCGAGCCGAACTTGAGGTTGCCAAGCCAGAATCGCGTCCCGTCGGGTTTAGGATCAGGCAACGTGGTCATCTCGTAGCCGTCGAGTATGTTCGCACCGATCGGGTTGGAAGTTCGGAGAAGCCGGAAATACCTATTGGCCTTCGGGTCGGAGAAGGTCGGCCCCGTGGCGGGATGGAAAGTCAGAACGCCACCGAATACGTCCCACTGCTCAATGCGGAAGCCGGAACCGACGTTGCGCTGAGCGTGGCCGAACTGGCGGATTATCTCAGCGCGCACATCGTCGGGAGGCTTGCCTTGAATGACGGCTGCTAAATGCTGAATCGCTTTGGGCGCGTCGGCGATCTCAGGCGCTTGTGCATGAACTCTCCGCGCGGCCACGAGCAACAACAAGATGAGCGTAATGACCGATTTCATGTGCGCGTAGCAACGCCTAACTTTGAATTCGGCGAAACGACGTTGCCACTGAAAAAGCTACTTTTATTCGTATAACACCGGATCAAGCCGTGATTTTCAGAGCCAGGCATTCGCAGAAGACTTAACGGCTGTAAAACCTAAATCGCGTTATCTGGTGGGAGGTATTATGCGAACGGTGCGGGCTTGCTGACGCACGACAGATTGCTGGGATCGTGCGCATGCAGTCGCATGGGGTGTAGGTTCTGGCGCTTAGGCCGGGTTGGGCGCCGGGCTGCTGTTCGCGGGCGTCGCCGGCTTTTTCTCCCGCTGCGGAGCGCGCTCGATGTGGCTGGGGCTTTGCCAGGCGCGCAGCTTGTCGGGGGTGCGGCTGTATTTGTTGTGCACGATGGCGTCGAGGTAGTTGACTTCCTTCATGCCGGCTTTAATCAGGCGGTTGACGGCGGCGGTGCTTTCGACGCCTTCGTTGTCGTCGCTCTGGGCGGTGGTTTGGGCGTCGTCGATGGCGGCGCGGTCGTCGGCGAGGTCGGTGACGAAGGCGGCGGGGAGTTCGTGGGCGACGAATTGCGCGGCGAGCGCGGCTTTGGCGACTTGTTGCGCGGCGGTGTCGCCGGCGGTGGGTTGCAGTTGGGCGAGAAAGGCGTCGGCGGTGATCCGGCTTGCACGCGGCAACCGGGGGCTGGCACGGAGCAGCAAGCGACATGCGCGGGCGACGGCGGAACGCGCATGCGCCGCGGGTCGTCACGCACGCGCCAGCGGGAAGCTCGCACGCGGCAGCGGACGGCTGGCAAGCGCCACGATGGTTTTTGCACGAGGCACGCGAGGCCGCGCATTGGGCACGCCCACGCTGCATTTGGCGAGGGCTGGGTTGCAGGCGGCCGGGAGACGGTTGGCGGAAGGGGGGATGATTTTTACGGTCGCGGGCGTTTTTCTTGCGTTGTCATCCCGAGCGAAGTCGAGGGACCACTTACTGAATGTCTGGCTCGGTGGATGACACAAACCACTCTCACTTTGCGTTGCGAGCCAAGGCTGGCAGCAAGAGGTCCCTCGACAAGCTCGGGATGACAAAGAAGGCGGAGGCGTCATTTCGCTCAGTCGTTGGTGTGTTCCGCGAGACGCGGAACACGGCAGGCGGGACGCCCGCCCTACCCGCCGAACGCGCATTAAATAAAAACACGCGCGCCGCATTGACGCGACGCGGGCATACTTTGGCCACACCAGCGCGACGCGGGCGTGTTTTGAGAATGCGGAGTTCATCGAGGTTTTAACTCTCTCTTTTATTGATCCGTCACCGTCGCTTTCGCCGCCACTGGTTGATGTCCGGCGAGTTCGTCGGCGAGCGGGGCGGCGTCATAGACGACGCGTAGGGCTTCCATGATCGCGCGCGAATCGACGCTGACGGCGCGCGCCACTTTGTCGGTGTAAACGTAGTCGAGCGCGAGCGACTGGATGTTGCCGTCGAAGATGATGCCGACGAATTCGCCCGCCGTGTTCACCACCGGGCTGCCACTGTTGCCGCCAATGATGTCGGCGGTGCAGACGAAGTTGAACGGTGTGTTGGGATTCAACTTGTCCTTGCGCTCGACCCAGCGCGGCGGCAGGTCGAAGGGCGGCTTGTTCTCGTGCTCGGAGGCGCGCTGATACAAGCCGGCGAAGTTGGTGAAGGCCGGGACTGATTTGCCGTTTTCCTCGTAACCCAGCACCGCGCCGTAGGAGAGGCGCAGAGTGAAGGTCGCGTCGGGGAAATTCGTCGCGCCCTCCGTGCTGAAACGCGCCGCGGCAATTTGCGCGTAGGCTTGTTGCTTAATCTCGTCCTGCGTCTCAAAATTCTTGCGCGCCGCGCGGGCGACGCCGTCCACGGCTTGCGCCAGTTCGATCATCGGGTCTTTCGACGCCGCGATGGCCGCCGCGCCGCCGGCGTAGAGTTGCCGGCGGACGGCGACATCTTTCAGCTTCGAGCCGGTGACGAGTTCGTGCGCGCGGACGCGCGGTGATTGGTTGGCGAGCACGGCTTGCACGAGCGGGTCACCGTCGCCAAAGGCACCGGCGAAATCGGTCAGCGAATCGGCGAGCGTCAATTCTTCATAGTCAGCGTAGATCGGTTCTTCGGAAAAGAGCCGCAGTTCCAGCGAGTCCTTGCTGCTGTCGCGGAACTCGGGCAGGCGTTCGCCGTTTGGCTTGGGCCGTTCGTCGCCCGCGCGCACCAGCGTGCGAGCCACCTCGAAGAGCGTGGAATTAAACGCCGCCGCATGACCGCGCCGACCTTCAAAATAATCCCACGTCCGCGAGTTGGCGGCGATGATCGACTGAGCGTTCTGGATTTTGTTGTAAGCCGCGAGCGTGTCGGCCAGCTTCGGATCGTTGGCGATGGCGTTGCGGAGCGTGGTCTCGCGCGCCATGAGGATGTCGCCCACGTCGGGATCGAGCAGCGCGTCGAGCCGGCCGTCGAATGCTTTGCGGCTGTTCTGAATGCCGAAGAGATCGTCGCGCGATTTGCGCGCGTTCTCCAAGCTGCGCTCGGACCAGGAGGTCAGGAGCGTCTCGCGCCGATACATCCGCGCCAGAACCCGCGGGAGGGAACGGTCGCGCTGGTCAGCCAGTTCGGCGAGCGTGAGCTGGCGGCTGGTGCTGCCGGGATGGCCGGAGACGAAGACGAGGCCGTGCTCGGCGGGGCCGTTCGCGCTCCATTTCAAATGCTGCTCGGGATGCGCCGGCTGGCCGTTTTCGTAAGCGCGAAAGATGCAGATGTCGAGGTCGTAGCGCGGATACTCGAAGTTGTCCGGATCGCCGCCGTAAAACGCGATACCCTGCTCGGGCGCGAAGACCAGGCGCACGTCGTCGTAGCGCTTGAAGCGATAAAGATGATACGCGCCGCCTTGATACAGCGTGACCACGTCGGAGCGCAGGCCGGTCTTTTCCTTGGATTCCTTTTCAATGTCGGCGATCACCGCGCGGCGGGCGGCCAGCGCGGCCTCGGCCGTGAGGTCGGGCTGGACGGCGGCTTTCACCCGGCTCGTCACGTCCTCGATGGACATGAGCACGTTCAACTCCAGATCGAGGCACTTCTTTTCCTCGGCGCGCGTCTTCGCGTAGAAGCCGTCGCGCAGGTAATTGTGCTGCGCATCGCCGAATTTTTGCAGCGCGTCGGCGCCGACGTGGTGATTCGTGATGACCAAACCGTCAGCGGAAACAAACGAGCCGCTGCCACCGCTGTTAAACCGGATGCTGGCTTTTTGCAGGTGCTCCAGCCAGGCCTGCGTCGGCTCGAAGTGATACTTCTCTTTCAGCCGCGCGGTCGGCGGATTGGTGAAAAGCCACATCCCCTCGTCGGCGCACGCCCGGTCCGGCGGCGTGCCCAGAGACGCGCCCAGCACGGCGAGCGACGTGGCGGCGAGCGTGGAGAGAAACGGGTGGCGACGGCGCGGTGAGCGGGAAAGGAACGAAGCGTGCATGGCAAAGAGCGAATCGTTTCATCGCTCTTTGCGGATGGACCTTTCTCGAAATCGCCGACCAGAGGAGCCTCACGCAGAGGCGCAGCGTCGCGAAGATTTTCAGAGATTTTTTTAAACAGCCATCATCTTCTTCCTCCGCGGCTCTGCGCCGCTGCGTGAGGCTTCCATCCGTTGGCTGCTCGCGTTCTTAAAACCGCCGGTATTGTGGCAACGGCGCCAGGCCGGTCGCACGCGAAACCATCGGACTGACGAGCGAAGGCGCGTTGTTGCCGCCGCCGCTGTTGTAGCTGCTGCTGCCGCGATTGTTGCTGGCCAAGGTCGTCGTCTCTGCGGCGCCCGGCTCGAGGTAGGCGTTGGCGAAATCAATCACGCACAGCCGATGATATTGCGGGTGCGTGGCGCAGCCGACGCCGGCGACGGCGAAGCCGGAGTCGAGAATGTTCAGCCGATGGCCGCGATCGCGCACGCCATCGTCGATGATGAGATTCATCACGATGCGCCGCGCCGTGACGTTGCCATAATCAATCGCCTCGCCCGCGTGCGCCACCCAGCGGCCGTGGCGGTTCATGCGCATAAAGGGGCTGGAGCCGTCGCTGCCGTGATGGCCGTAGCCGCCGCGCTCGGATTGGTCGCGAGCGTGATCGTGCGCGGCCAGCGCGAGTCCGTGGCACGAGGAAAGCGGTTCCATCGGCCGCGTGTCACGCAGGGCGCGGATGGCGCCGTCCAGAGCGGCGACGCCTTCCAGCGTGCGGACGGTGCCCTCGCCGGGCACGGTGCGCAGGTTGCCGTCGTGATAGCAGCCGCGCTGTTCGGCGAGCAAGTCGGCGTAACGCTGCGGCGACGTGCGCACGAAGTTGATCTCGGCGAGCACGGCGCGGTCGAGGTCAGCGCCGGTGATGTCGGCGTGCGCAGGATAAAAAGCACCGGCGCCGGCGAACAGGAGCGCCGTCACGAAGGCTGCGCACGGGCGACGAAAATTGCGAAGAAACGAAGGGAATTTCATGAGTTCGGCCAAGGGCCGTCCCCTGTAATAGCTTCGTGCGTGCCACACCATTTTTTCCGCCCGCAAACCGCTGATACTGGAGCGTGCTCGAATGCCTGCGCCGGCGCTTTCTATTGACTTGCGCCCGATCGTGACAGAAAACGGGCCGCAACCCGTTTTACTCTGATTTTATGGAAGCTCCCGAGGTGCCGCTCGAACAATCGCAGGAACACATCCAGCAGCACGCCGAACACGCGGGCAGCGAGCCGATGAGCCGCTGGATCATGGGCGTGGCACTCTCATCGGCGATTCTCGCGGCGCTGGCGGCAGTGGCATCGTTGCTGGCCGGACACCATGCCAACGAAGCGATGATCTCGCAGCTCAAAGCCAACGATCAAACCGTCAAAGCCAGCAACCAGTGGGCGTATTACCAAGCCAAGGGAGTCAAAGCCAACGTCCTGGCGAGCAAGATCGAGCTGCTGTCGAACCTGGGCAAAGAAGCCGGCCCGGACGACGCCCAGCGCGTGGCGCGTTATGAAACGGAGCAGAAGGAGATCAAAGCCAAGGCCGAGGAGTTTGAGCACGAGGCGAAGCACTTGGAAGAGGAAGGCGAAGCGCACCTCGACTCCCACGTTGTCCTGGCGCGCTCGGTCACGATGTTTCAGGTCTCCATCGCCGTGGCTGCGGTGTCGGTGTTGACGCGGAAGCGAATGTTCTGGTTCGTCAGCATGATGTTCGGCGCACTCGGCATCGTCTTCATGCTGCAACAATTGCTCGGCTTGGGTCAGCACGGCGGGCATTGAGAGTCGGCGCTTGGCAGACGGTCAAAAATCGGAGGGCGACGCTTTGTCGTCGCCCAAGAAGCATCATGGGCGGTGACGAAGCACAGCCCTCCAGAGTTCGATTAGTTGCCGTTGCCCAGGCGGTAGTCGAATTTCCGCCGCGGCGAGTGGCCGAACACCTCGGCCCAGTTGGTCTTCATCTCGCCGAGGTGATTGGTCTTCGGCAATCGCTTTTCGTAGCCGTCGTTGAATTTGACGACGAACGTCTTGCTCGTCTCGCGGGTGAACAGCGGCTCCGGCTCGCCGACCTGCACCCAATGACCGCCTGCATAATCCGCGCCGTTCACGTAGCGCGTGATGTAAATAATGGGGGAATCGCTGCCCATGTTCCCTTATCGCTTCTTGGCGGTTTTTTGGATGCTGACCAGCCGCCCGTGCCGCTGAGTTGCAGCGCAAACGCCTCGCAGCTACCTTCTTTCCAAGCCTCCTGACTGGAGATCAACCCGGCGAAGGCAAAGCCCCGATGCAAACCAAAATCCTGGCCGCGGTGGTGGCCGCCGTTGTCCTGCTGTTTCTGCTGCACTTCCTCGTCGGCTTTCAGACCGTGGGCGGAAATCAATTGGGCGTGAAAGAAACTTGGTGGGGCGGCGTCGATCCACAGCCGCTCCAACCACGCACCTATATGTTCGTGCCAGGCTTCACGACGAAGGTCTATCCCTACGAGAAGAGCACCCAGGTCTTCATTATGAACAACATCCCTTCATCGGTCGAAAAGGTCGGCCGGGGAAGAGAGACCGACGCTTACAAAGTGCAGAGCGAGGAAGGTCAAGACATGACCATCTCCTTGTCCGTGCAGTGGAGGATTGATCCGGAAAAAGTCGTCGAAATTCACAAGACCGTCAGGCACGACATCGAGGAAAAGATTTTACGCCCCACTGTCATGCGCGTGGTGAAAGACGCCGCGACTACGCGCAAAGCCATCGACGCCTATTCCGGCAACGGCTTGGTGAAGTTGCAAAAGGAAATCCAGGATCGCCTCACCGATCCTGCCAGCGACCTGCGCCGGCGCGGCGTCATCGTGGAAAACTTCGTCATCGAAGGCATCACGCTCGACCCCGATTACATCGGCCAGATCAAAGCGCGGCAGGTGGCGACGCAGAAACAGCTCACCGCCGCCGAGGAGCAAAAAGCCGCCGAAGCCGTGGCGTTGCGCTCGAAGGCCGAAGCGCAGGCGGACTACAACAAGCGCCTGGTCGAAGCCGAGCGCGACAAGGCGGTTGGCGTGCTCAAAGCCGAGCAGGAAGCTAGGCAGCAGGTGCTCGCGGCGGAAGCGCAAAAGGAGCAACAAGTCCTCGCCGCCCAGGGCGAGCAGGAAGCCAGCGTGTTGAAAGCGAAAGCGGTCCTCGCCTTGGGCGAAGCCGAAGCCGAAGCCAACCGGCTGAAGCTCGCGTCGTATTCCGCGCCGGGCGCGGATGCGTTCGTGAAAATCGAGGTCAGCAAAAACATCGGACACGCCTTTGCCGGCATCAAAGGCTTCCTGCCGGCGGACATGAAATTCAACGTGCTGACCGACTCGATGCAACGCTCGATCAATCTGCTGATGAACGCCGACGGCAGCGACGCGACGCCGGGCGTCACGCTCCCGCCGTCGTTGTCGTCGCCAGCGACGCGCGGCACCAGTGCGCCGCAGCCTGCTTCGTCGCCGCCCGCCGCAACGACTTCGCGCCGGTAATGAATCGCGCGTCGGCGCGGCCATTTTTGTCGATCTCGTTCGTTAAACTCATCAAAGCAAACTCACGTCATGCCTGTGCTGCTCGAACTCCTCGGCTTCCTGCTCTTCGGAGCCGCGACTTTTCTTTTTCTCAACGCCCGCGAAACCGCGCGCGAAAACTTGCGGCTGCAAAAGCAAGCCAAAGCGCAGGCCGAGCGCCTGACCACCGTGGAAATGCGCCTCCGCCGCCTCGAAGCGACGCTCTATGACCTGGCCACGACAAACGGCGTCCGGCATTCAGCCGACGAAGCGACCGCCGCGCACAGGTAGGGACGTTTCGCCGAAACGTCCGTGACTTTTTGTCTTTTAAAAAAATGGGACGTCTCGGCGAGACATCCCTACCAGGTGAAAACTCCCCGCACCCAGGCCACAAAGCTCGCCGCATTGCCGAGCAGGTCGTGGCCAAATCCCACCCAAGTGATCTGCGGACACGCGACGATGAAGAAGCTCGCCAGCACCAGCAGGTTCGCCAGGTAGATGACGACCAGCGAAAAAAAAGTCCCGTGCGTCCGCAGGTCCGGCTGATCCTTCGGAATCATCCAGCAGGTGAAGGTGAAATGAAACGCCCACGTCGCGCCGATGAGCGCAAAACCCAGCCAGCGCCCCGGCCACAGCTCCCAACCCGCCAGCACGCAGCGCCAGCCCCACACGTCCACGCCCGCAAGCACGAGCGCGCCCCAGAGCGCCAGCACGAGCAGGCTGTAGAGCGGGAAAAAATAGGGCGCCAGCGAGATGCCGGCGTTCACCCGGTCGGCGATCACGTAACCACCGTCGCGCCCGACGCGAAAGCCGCTCACCTTGCCGCCGCACGCCCAGACCCAGAGCGCGTGCGTCGCCTCGTGGCCGAACACGTAGAGCACCACCGGCCGCGGCAGACCGAAGAACGCGATGAGCCAGAGCAGCGCGCCGAGGGCGAAAAACCAAAACTCCTCCGTCGCCCAAAACCGATGTGCCGTCGCGGCGCGCGAGAAGCTGGCAAAAAACGTCTGCGTCACCACCCAGCACACCGGCAGCAGCGCCAAGCCTAGCAGGAGCTTGGCAAGGCGCGCGTTCAGCCAGCGAGAAGTTGGCGCCGCGCGCTGGCGTGCGGCTGGCGACGATGCTTTCAATGCAGACTGCTTCCGGCGCGGCGCCGGCGCGGCGACCGCCGCTGACTTTGACCGCTGCGGTTGTTGCTGCTGCTGCTGACGGCGGCGGTTGCTGCCGGCGCGCAGCGGATGCCGCTGGCTGGAATCGCGGCTGTTTTTTGGCGGCATTTTCCGCGGTCGGGACACGCGAGTTCTTTAGTCCGCTTTCTGTGGCGTGGATAGACGAAAAACGTGTCCTCCGCCGGCATGGCTCGGGAGAAAAACCGATGGGCGCGTTTCAATTATTCATTCGCGGCCGGCACCGTCACGCCATGAGCCTGGAGCCAGGTGCAGAGCGCGTTGAATTCCTCCGGGATTGGCCGGTTGTCCTGCGCGTAGGAACGCCGGTGTTTCGCGAGCAAAGTAGCGAGCGTCGTGCCATCGGGCGCCGCGTATTGCGCGTTCGCGCCGCGTTCCAGCAGGTGCAGGGCGTCCGCGTAGCCCGCGGGCGAACCGATGCCGTCGCCGGCTCGCACGAGCAGGACCGAATAGCCTGCCTGATACGGTGCGCTGGCGGGCAGAATCGCGTCGATGTTGGCGCCGCGATCCAGCAGCAGATCGAGTTGGGCGCGTCGGTCGGAAGCGTGGTAAACGAATTCCCACACGTCGAAAATGATCGGTCGATTCTGCGCGTCGTGCGCGTTCGGATCGCCTCCGGCGTCGAACATTGCGCGCAGGAGTTCCACCGGCCCGTTGACCGCGCGGGCCAGCGCAATCGCCGGCTTGTCGTTGCTGCCTTTGCCGCCGGGGAAATTTGGGTCGGCGCCGAGCGCGAGCAGCGTCTTCACGGACGGCACAAATTCGGGCCGCGTCACCGCTTCATCGACGGCAAACTCCAGCAGCGTCCGGCCCGTCTGGCCGCGCGCTTGCAGGTCGGGGAGCTTGCTGGCAGCCGCGCGGATTGCTGCTTGGTCGTTGCGCGCGAGGGCATCGGCCACGGCAAAGAGCGCCGGCTGATCGCCAAAATCAGTTTTGCCCGAATGCTGGTCGCGCACGCTCTGGCGGTTGGTGATTTCCCGCCACAAGCCTTCCCCGGCGCCGATGCCTCCCAGCAACATCGGCAACCCGATGAAAATCGTCGGCAAAATCACCACCCAGCGCCAGCGCAGCGCGAGCCATAACGTCAGCGCGCCGAGCGCTGCCCAGAGGCCGATGATGATGCCGAGCGCCACGCCGAGTTCGCGCATCGAGCGGTAATTGGAACTCGCTGAATCGATTCCCAAAAAGATCGCCAACCCGATCAGCCCGAGCACGCCCAGCCAGAGCACGATTTGTAAAATGATGAACCAAGTCGGATAACGGGCGGGAGCCGGGGCGGCGTTGGGCGGGTTCATAATGACATTGGCGGCAGAGCCGCTCGTTCGTGTTCGTTTCGGCCCGTTTCCTCGCAGCGGCTAATAGATCGTCCACCGCTGCCAACTCACCCACGCTGCGAACGGCAGATTGACGAGCAAAAAGAGGCCGAGAAAAGCCCAGCGTCGTCGCTTCAGCACGCGATACGTCAGCCAGTGCAGCGGCGCCAGCGTCAGCGGCCAGACGAGGCTGACCAGCGGCGTATTGATCGGCGAAATCCAATTGCGCGCCAGCGTCAAATGCCCGCCCGGCGCCCACTCCAGGTTGACGAGAAACTGGAGCGCGATGGTGACCAGATTGAGCGGCCAGGCAACGCAGCCGATGAAGGCAACGAGGAGACTGCAAATTCCGAAAATGAGGTAACCGCGCCAATCCATGGGCTTGTCACGCACCAGCGGACCGTGGCGTTGCAGACGGTGCTGGCCACGGGCGACCATTGAAGGAAAGGAGCAACGCGGCAAGCGCGGCGCGGCGCCGCATTGCCGCCTATGCCCGGCCCATGTAGGCGCCGTTGCTGGTGCTCACTTTCACCAACTCGCCTTCTTTGATAAACAGCGGCACCTGGATGCGTTTGCCGGTCTCGAGCACGGCGGATTTCTGCACGTTGTTGGCGCTGTCGCCTTTCACGCCTTCGGCGCTCTCGACCACTTTCAACGTGACCGAGCTGGGCAGCTCGACTTCCACCGGCTTGCTCTCGGCGTAGAGCACGGTGACGGCGAGATTTTCCACGAGATAATCCTTGGCGTCGCCGAGCAGCTCGGGCCGCAGCGAGACAGTCTCGTAGGTCTCGGGGTCCATGAAGTTATACGTGTCCTTGTCCTTGTAGGAGAACTCCAGCGTCTTGCGCTCGACATCGACGAGCTCGACTTTTTCCGTCGAGGTAAAGCGCACGTCGGCGCTCTTGCCGGTTTTGATGGAACGAATGATCGCCTGCACGAAGGCGCGCAGGTTGCCGGGCGTGCGGTGCTGGACTTCGAGGACGATGGCGATGTCGCCGTTGTAACGGATGGCCTGGCCTTTGCGGAGATCGTTTGCTGCTGCCATTTTTGGGGAAAGTTGAGAGTTGAGTGACCGGAACGGAGGGGAGGGAAGATTAAACAAGTTTGAGCCGGGTCAAGTCTTGTGTGTCGATCAGGCCGATGGGCCGGTCGGCGTCGTCCACCACGACGAGGTCGTCGATGCGCGCGTGTTCGAGCAATTGCAGGATTTCCGCCGCCAGCCGTTCGCCGCGGATGGTCACGGGCCGCGGCGTCATGTGCGCGCCGACCGGCTCGGAGCCGAGATCGGTGCCGGCGGTTTCGTTTTGAAAATGCCGCGCAAAATCGCCGTGGGTAAAGATGCCCGCGAGCCGGCCATCCTCCCCGCCGACGACCACCGCCGCGCCGGCGCGGTGGCGCGTCATTTCCGCGAGCACGGCGCGGATCGGCGTGTCGGACGCGACGAGGGCCATCTCGGCGCGCGGTCGCATGATCTGGTGCGCCTTCAGCAACAGCCCGCGCCCGAGCCGACCGCCGGGATGGAACCTGGCAAAGTCGTCTTTGTTGAATCCGCGCGCTTCGAGCAAGACCATCGCCAGCGCGTCGCCGAGCACGAGCGCGACGGTCGTGCTCGCCGTCGGCGCAAGGTTCAAGGGACACGCCTCTTGCGCGACGCCCGTGTCGAGCCAGACGTGCGCCGACTGCGCCAGCGTGGAATCGGCGCGGCCGGCGAGCGCGATAAGTTTCACGTCGAACCGCAGCAGCGCCGGCAGCAATTCGACGAGTTCATCCGTCTCGCCGCTGGCCGAGAGCGCGAGCACAACGTCGCCGTCGGAGATCACGCCGAGGTCGCCGTGCCGGGCGTTGAGCGCGCTGAGCACGACCGCCGGCGAGCCGGTGCTGGTGAGCGTGGCGGCGATTTTTTCCCCGATGTGCCCGCTCTTGCCGACGCCGACGACGACGATCTTGCCCCGGCGCTCGACGGCGGCTTGCAACAACTCGACTGCGCGCGCAAACGCCGGGCCGTCGAGCCGGTCGTGCAACCGGTGCAATTCGTCCGTTTCCAGCGCGATGACGCGCCGCGCTTTTCCAAGATAATCCATTGGCGGGTGGACGGAGGTTTGCTACAAAAGAGCCGGCGCGCGCGAAAAAACCCGCGCTCCGATACGGCCCGCAGCCGGCTGCGAGTCGATCTTGTCAATAGAAAAGCAAACCGCCTCCGAAGCAAACCGAGCCAACGCCCACCGACCTGTGCTTATGAAAAAATCCTTCCTGCTCGCTGCCGCCACCGCGGCGCTCGCCCTTGCCATCGGCGCCTCCGCGGCCCAGGCGCAGGGCACGATTGTCGTGCGCCACACGCGCAGCGGCACCACGACCACCACGCTCAGCGGTGGCAATGCGACCGCGGGCCGCAGCACCCCTTCGCTCAGCTACCAGCAGCAGGCGCCGACGGGCAATTTTTACAACGGCGCGGGCATCACGCGTCCGCTGCCGCCCCTCGCGCCGGAAGTCCAGCGCGACGGCCGGGTAAACGTGGACGGCTCGGTCGCGCGCGCGGTGCGTTCGCGCAAGCCGTTGCAGATGATCAATCCCTTCGCGCCGGCGCAATACGGCGACGGCTCCGACATGGTGACGCGCGTGCCGGACGATCCAGACCAGCGTCCGCGCGGCTTCAAGCTTCTGGCGTTCGAGTTCTAATGATCAATTTCCACTCCGTCCCCTTGGACGAAGTGTGAACGCCCTTCGCAGGGTCATTGCAGTGGCCAGCGAAGTGACAGCAAATGAAACAGGCGGCGGCCGGGTGGTCGTCGCCTGTTTCTGTGCCACGTTCCTGCCGGCGGAAACGCTGCACGTCTATCGCCAGATCGTGAGCTTGCGCCGCTGGCGGCCGGCGGTGCTGACCTGGAAACGCCAGCACGCCGCGCGGTTTCCGTTTCCCGAGCAGGATTTGACGGTGTTGCGGCGCTCGCCCTGGCGCGAGCTGCGGCGGTTCTGGTATCGCCGGATGCGAGCTGCGCCGGTGCCGCTGTCGGCGCGCGAAACGCGGGCGTTGTTGGAGGAACTCGACCGGCGCGAGGCAGCGCTGCTGCACGTTTATTTTGGGAATGTCGCGGCGCGGCTGCTGCCAGCGTTGCGCGTCTCGCGGCGGCCGGTCGTGGTGTCGTTCCACGGCGCCGACGTGCTCGTCGGTCTCGATCAACCGGCGCACCGGCGCGCGACAGTCGAGGTGCTCCAGCGCGCGACGCTCGTGCTGGCGCGCAGCGAGTCACTGCTCGACGGCTTGCGCGCGCTCGGTTGTCCGCGAGAAAAATTGCGGCTGCACCGCGCGGGGATTCCGTTGGCAGAATTTCCGTTCCACCCGCGCGACTGGGCCACGGCTGCCGCGAACGGGCGTTGGCGCTTGTTGCAGGCTGGCCGGTTGATTCCGAAGAAAGGACTCGCGACAACGCTGCGGGCGTTCGCGGAATTTCTCTGCGCCTGGCCGGCGGCCACGCTCACGCTCGCGGGCGACGGGCCGCTGCTGGAGCCGCTGCGCGCGCTGACGCGTGAACTCGGCATCGCGAGCCGTGTCGAGTTCACCGGTTTTCTGTCGCAAGAAATGTTGCGTGAAAAATTAGACGCCGCGCATTTTTTCCTCCATCCGAGCGAACTCGGCCCCGATGGCAACCAGGAAGGCGTGCCGAATGCCTTGCTCGAAGCGATGAGTTCTGGCCTGCTCGCTTTGGCCACGCGCCACGGCGGCATCCCGGAAGCGATCACGCACGGCGCGACGGGCTGGCTCGTGGACGAAGGCGATGCCGGCGCGCTCGCCGCCGGGCTGCGCAGTCTGGCGGATGAAAGTCCGGCGCGCTTGTCACAGATGGCGAACGCCGCCGCCATCGTGGTGGCGAAAAATTTCTCCCAAACGCAACAGGTCGCGCGCCTGGAATCGCTCTACGACGAGGCGCTGAAAATCGCCGGCTAGCGGATGACGTTCACTCCGCCACCAAGCACGCGCGCAGGCCGCGTTCGAGCGCGTCGGCATCGAGTTTTTTGCCGATGAAAACGAGCTGGCTGCCGTGCGTCTCGCCTTCCTTCCACGGCCGATCCCAAAAGATGTGGAAGCGATTGTTCACGCCGTGAAAAATCGCCCGATGGGAATGGCTGGCGATGGCGAGGAAGCCTTTCGACCGATAGATTTTTTCCTGCTCGGTGATGCGCTGAACGAACTTCTCGAACTTCGCCACGTCGAACGGCCGGTCGAACGCAAACGAGTGGCTGACGACGTCGTGATGGTGCTTGCCCTGCGCGCGCAACTCGTTGAGAAAATCGGGATCGGCATGGAGTTTTTTCTCCACGTCGAAGGCGTTCACGTCGAGCAACTCTTTCAAAGGCGCCTGCGACTGCGTCGTGCGCACGATGCGCGTGTGCGGGTTGAGCTTGCGGATGAGTTCGCCCACGCGGCCGAGGGTCGCTTCATCGACAAGGTCGGTCTTGTTTAACAACACGAAATCCGCCAGCGCGATCTGGTCCTTCGCGACCTCGATTTCTTTCACCTGCTGCAAAATCTGCTCGGCATCGACCACGGTGATGATCGAGTCGAGTTGCACGAAGCGGCTGAGCTGCGGGATGTTGACAAAGGTTTGCGCGATCGGCCCTGGATCAGCGATGCCGGTGGTCTCAATGAGGATGTAGTCGAAGCCGCCGCGTTTGATGAGCCGCTGGAGGCTTTGCACCAAGTCCTTGCGCACGGTGCAGCAGATGCAGCCGTTGGACATTTCAATGACCTCGTCCTGCGCGCTCTCGACGAGCTGGCCGTCGATGCCTATTTTGCCGATCTCGTTGATGATGAGCGCGAACTTGTGCTCGCGCTGTTCGCGCAAAATGTAGTTCAGCAGCGTCGTCTTGCCGGCGCCGAGAAAGCCGGTGAGGACGCTGACGGGGATGATGCGATGCGGCTGCGGTTGGGTCGGAGCGGTGGGAGAAATGGCGGCGTCGGACATGAGTAGTTTTCCGCGAGAAGGCGCGGGCGGAAAACATAGCGCACAAGCCTGCCTTGCCAAGACAGCGGCGCGACGAAAAATTGCGCGCGATGCGGCGGCGAGACGCCGGCCGGCTCAGGCTTTTTTCAGCAACGGGAGGCCGGTGTTCGGATTTTCGTGCAGCTTGTAACCCGGCGGCAGGCTGTCCATGACGCCGTCGCGCGTGTCGGCCGCGAAAAAATAAAGCGTCTGGATGTGGCCGCCCTTCAGCGGCTGGCGGCGGGAATGGAGAAAATAAGTCTTGCCGGACTTCTTGCTTTGGACGCTGTAAGGCATGGCGCGGGTTTCCTTTTGGCTGCTGAGAATTTGAAGTGAGGTGTCGTTGCGGCAGCATCGCGAACGATGCGCCAACACACTCCTTCTCAGCAGGCTGCGCGCCTGATTGGCGCGGAAACCGCAAAAAAAATCCGCGCCGCGGCGCGTCAGACCACACCCGCTTTTTTCAGCGTCGCGAAGGCGCCGTTCTTGGCCACCGTCTTCAGCGCCCGCGCGGTGAGCTTCACTTTGACAAACTTGCTCAACTCCGGCACCCAGAGGCGTTTCACCTTCAGATTTGGCTGAAACGTCCGCGGCGTGTTCGCCGTGACGTGCTGGCCGATCCCGCCTTTTTTCTTGGCCAGACCGCGGCGATGGATGACGTGGCCGCGAGCGGCGCGCGCGCCGGTGATGGTGCAAACTTTCGACATGGCGGGAAAAATTTTCGGTGGGTGAATTGACTGGCTGGCGCCGCTGCCTCGCGGCGCGGGGCGGACAAGGTGCGCGCCGTCCGCCGCGGGGTCAAGGCGTTTTTTCTATCGCCCTTTTCGCAGCATTCGGCATCTTGGGAACCTGCATGTCCTCACACGCCAAATCCCCTGCTCCAGCCGCGCCCAAGCCGCTCCGCATCGGCATCGTCGGGGCGGGCGCCATCGTGCGCCAGCGCCACCTCCCCGGCCTCAGCCGGTTGGAAGGCGTCGAGATTCTCGCGGTGTGCAATGCCACCTACGAGAGCGCCGAGCGCTTTTGCGCCGAGCACCTGCCGCACGCGACGCCGCTCCAGAATTGGGCCGACCTCATCGCGCTGGAAAATCTCGACATTATCTGGATCGGCACGCCGCCGTATCTGCACGCCACGGTCGCCGTCTCCGCCCTCGAAGCCGGCAAACATGTCTTTTGTCAGGCGCGCATGGCGATGAATCTCGCCGAAGCGGAGGAAATGCTCGCCGCCGCGAAACGGCACCCGCAACTCGTCACCATGCTCTGCCCGCCGCCGCACGCCTTGCGCGGCGACCTCGTCGTGCGCAAGGCGCTGGCCGACGAGTTGCTCGGCCCGCTGCACCAAGTGCGGGTGCAGAGTCTCAAGGCCGATTTTCTCGATCCGCTCGCTCCGGCGCACTGGCGGCAGCGCGATGAATTGAGCGGCTACAACGTGCTCACCCTCGGCATCTACGCCGAGGTGCTCCAACGCTGGCTCGGTCCGGTGAAATCGCTTGTCGCCCGCGGCCGCGTCGTCACGCCCGAACGCCGCGGTTACCCGGTCCACGTCCCCGATTTTCTCCATGTGCTCTGCGCCTGGGAAAACGGCGTCGAAGGCGCGCTCGAATTCTCCGGCGTCGCCGCGCACGCGCCCGCCGACCGCATCGAACTCCTGGGCCGCGACGGCGCGCTGACCTACGACATTGCCACCGACAAGATCGAGTTTTTCGCCCGTGGCGAAACCGAGCCGGAGCTGCTGGAAATCACCGAGGACCTGGCATTGAACTGGCGGGTGGAGGAAGACTTCATCGCCGCCGTGCGCAGCCACGGCCAAGTGCAGCCGCGCCCGAGTTTCGAGGACGGCGTCCGCTACATGCGCGTCGTCCAAGCCGTCGCCGACTCGCTCGAGCTCGGACGCGAAATTGTTTTATAAAAACAAAGCATCACCCGGCGCGCAGCCCGACGGCGACTGAAAATTTTCAGAGCGCCCGCCACCTTTTCCAGCATTCCAGAAAACCCGGCGCAAAATCGCCCGGCCGCTGGCGAATCCAACGCTCGACAATCGCGAGCGGGAAAAATCCGCCCCACGCGATTTCCTCCGGCGGCGGGCGAAATGGGCCGTCGCATTGTGCCACGAACAGCCGGATAAATTCCCAACCCGTTTCCGGCCGTGCCGGACCCAATTCCGCGACCTCGCGCAGTTCCGTCGCCGCGGCCCGCGCGGCGTCGAGGCCGAGTTCCTCGCGCAACTCGCGCCGCGCCGCGGCGGCGTAGCTTTCGCCCGCGTCGAGATGGCCGGCGGCGCTGGAATCCCACTTGTCCGGATGCGTGTCTTTCCACGGCGACCGGCGTTGCAAAAACAACTCGCCCGCCGCGTTGAAAACAAAAATGTGCAGCGCCCGGTGCCGCAGCCCGCGCGCGTGAACTTCCGCCCGCGACGCCTGCCCGACGACGGCGTTGGCTGCATCCACCACGTCGAAAATTTCCCGCGCGCCATCCTGCGCCGCCGCCGGTTCGACCGGCCGCACGAGATTCGCCAGCGCGATCCAGCGCGCGAGATCGAGTTCCTCCGCCCGCGCTTTTTCCGAAACGCCCAGCCGCGTCGCCGCCGCGGGCCAATCGCCATCCGGCAGCAGCACCGCCAGGAGCTTGCCGACTTGTTTGCGGCGTTGGGAAAAACCGCGCCGCACGAGTTGTTCAAACGTTTCTCCGTCGCACGGCGGCAGCTCGCCCGGCGCGCGCGGCGTGAGCCACACAGCGCCGCTCGCCACCTTCGGCGTCGGCGTAAAAACGCTCGCGGGCAGCGTGCGCAAAAATTGCACCCGCCAGCGCCGCTGGATGACCAGGCTCAGGATGCCGTAGTCGCCCGCTTGCGCCGGCGTGGCGGCGAGCCGCGCGGCGAGTTCGCGCTGCATCACCAACAGCGCCCGCTCCGTCGGCGCCGCTGGTCCGCAAAAATGAAACAAAAGCGGCGTGGTGACGTAATACGGCAGGTTGCCCAACACCGTTACCGGCCCATCGGGCCAGAGCGCGCGGACATCGAAAAGCGTCGCGTCGCCGTGCACGACTGCGAGCTGACCCGTCGCCGTTTCCTTTTGAAACCGCTCGCGCAAATGCGCCGCCAGCCGGCCGTCTTTTTCGATGGCCGTCAATTGCGCGCCGCGCGCCAGCGTGTGCTCGGTCAACGCGCCCAGCCCTGGCCCGATCTCGACCAGCCGCTCGCCCGGCTGCGGCTCGACCTGCGCGACGAGCCAGCGCGCGAGATTGCCGTCGTGCAGAAAATTCTGGCCGAGCGTTTTCGCCGGCGTGACGGCGAGTTGCGCGAGCTGCGCGCGAATGGCGGAAAGGTTCATTATATCTGCGGCAAAATTCAGGTGGATCGCGCGCTCCGTCGCGCGATGAATTGCGCCGTTAGGCGCCTGAAACAATTTCAGAGCCGCTGCGCGGCTAATCCATCGCGCGACGGAGCGCGCGATCCACCCACGCGATTGCTCACTTTTGCCGGAGTTCTAATGTCCGTTGCGCGTGCGGCCCGGCGCGGGCGAGCGGCGCCGGCGTTCGAGCAAATGGAAAAACCGCGCGTCCGGCTGGCCGCTGGCGCTGCGGCGGCGCAGGAGATTTTCCATTTTGAAAAGCCGGCGCGCGTCGGGCAGCGAAGCGCCCTCAATGTAATACGCCGTCGCCGCGCGGCCGATGGCGTAAGTGCCCGCGGCGGCGACGAGGCCGCTGACGGCGTTGCCCCAGCCGGGGAGCAATTTGGCCGCCGCGCGCGCGCCTTCGCGCAAGGCCATGCCGAGGCCGACGTTCATCCCGAGCGAACCGAGAAACCGCGCGCCGAGCTTGGCGTTCAACTCCTGCCCGCTGATGTAAATAATGCCACTGACGAGCATGGTTTGAAACGCCAGCAGAAACGGCATGTCCGCCAGCGGGATCGGCTGGATGCCGAGCGCGCCGCTGGCCGCGGCCAGCGATTTCGTGAGCGTGCTGGCGATGCGCGCCTGCGCCTCGCGCGCGCCCGAGAGCCGCGCCATTTCGAGCTTCGCCTCGTCGGGCAATTCGGCCACGAGCGTATCGACGAGCAGATGAATGCCGCGGCGTTTGTCGCTCTCGGGATCGAAGCTGCCGTCGAGCCGGAAGCGCACAAACGTCGCCACCGCGCGCGTCGGCGCCAGCCGCGCACTCAGCGCCGGCCGGCCGAGCAACGTCGCGTGCAGCCGCGCGCGCGCTGCTTCCAACGCCGCGTCGGACGCCGCGCCGACTTCGGCGTCCGCGACGACGAGGCCGAGCACCGGCGGACGCTGTTCGCCGTGACGTTCGTCGGCGAGGGCGACGAGCCGTTCCAGTTGGTCGAGCTGCGCCGCGAGCCGCGCTTCGTCGGGACGCTCGGAGTTTTGGAGAAAAAGGAACAGGTCTGGCGCGAGCGCCGCCAGCGCGCCGAGCGTCACGTCCGGCGGCGGGAAGGCCGGCGTCTCGCTGCGCAAATCGAGCACGCGCACCGCGCCGGCCGCGCGGCCGGTGAGGTCTTGCCAGCCGGCCGGCGGAGGCGGCGCGCCCGCGGCAGCCGACGGCGGCTCGAAGGGCGCGACGGGCGCGGAGAAGATCGCATTCATCACGCCGGCATGGCTCACCGCCGGATCGCCAGCCAGGGCGAAACGCGGCGCGCGTTGTTTGAGAAACGTGTCTTTGATTGGCGTGACCGCTTGCAGGATCGGCTTGTGCAAGCCGCCGGGCAGCTTTTGCGCAAGGCTTTCGATTTTCTCGAAGAGCGGCAGGAAGGTGGATTTGGAGTCCATGGAAATTTAGCAACTGAAGGCAAGAAGCTCGACGATAGCCCACCGTCGTCCGTGGCAGCACATGGTTAGTTCATGTCACATCAATCCCAACCAAACTTCAATAACGCTCTCCCGCACTTCGGGCAAGGTGTGCGCAATTTTGCAAGCTGAGTGTTCGCGATGTGACAAACCGGACAATAAACACCGTCGCTGGGAATCGAGATGGATTCTCGAATCTTTGATAGCCTCTCGGCGGCCTTGTAAACCTCGTCTGCGCTGGCGCCAGCCGGAGGCAAACCCTTTCCATTCTGAACTGATTTGTCCAGAGGAACCGTTTGAATCCAATCGTCAGGTTTGAGGCGGAGATGGTCGTCAAACCTCTCGGTAATGTCCAACTGACTGTAAGAAAGCTCGCCCGGCGACATCGCATTACTTTGTGGTGATGCGTCGGGTTGCTACCACATCCACCAAAAAGCAATGAGAGTAGCCCCATGACGCAAAAGTAATGTCGCGAGCGCCGCACCGGTGTCGTGTGATCCAACCTAAAGATTAGCTTTAAAGACAGCCGTCATTGCAAACTTACTACGCCTTCTCGCCCAGCGCCGCCAACACCTGCGCGGCGTGTTCCTGCGGGTTCACGCGGCGGAAGATGGCGGCGATGTTGCCTGCCGGGTCGATGACAAACGTCGAACGCTCGGTGCCCATTGAGATTTGCCCGCTGTAGTTCTTCTCGACCCACACGCCGTAGTCCTGCACCATGCGTTTTTCCTCGTCGCTGAGCAGCGGAAAGGGCAGTCCGTATTTCGCGATGAACTCGCGGTGGCTCGTCAGCGGATCGGTGCTCACGCCGAAAACGGCGGCGTCTTTTCCCTGGAAATCGGGCCACCGGTCGCGCAGTCCGCACGCCTGGATCGTGCAGCCGGGCGTGTCGTCTTTCGGATAAAAATAAAGCACGACGTAACGCCCCGCGAAGTCGCGCTTCTGCACGCGCTCGCCTTCCGTGCCATAGGCGCCGCCCAACGCGGTCGCGGTGAAATCCGGAGCGGAGTCGCCCACTTTCAGTTCGGTGCTGCTGCTCATGGCAGAAACAAAGCGCAGGGCGGGGCGATTGCGAATTGAAAAAATTCCGTCACAAACGGTGTTTTCGCTTGCCTGGCAGCGGCGGATTTCGTAGTTTTCCCGCAGCGCATCGAGATGCTTTTTTCTCCACCTCGCGTTTTTCGCTTTGCCCGCTCCGGCTGCCATCGTGCCAGCCGCGTCGCTGGCCCCCGGGTATGCTGAGATTCCCGGTCTCCCTTCCCAAGCAGGAAGAGCTGTTCGGGCGGATGCGCGCCCTGCAACTTGGCGAGTCCGACATCGAAGAAACCTACCTCCGCGGCAACGCCGTGTCCCTGCGTCATCGGCCCAGCGGCGTGCGGGTGCGCTGCGGGCGCGAGCGCAGCCAGGGGCTGAACCGGTTTCTGGCGCGCCGTTTGTTGGTGGATGAACTCGAAGCCCGCCGCGGCGGCAAGACGCGGCACGAGGTCAAAGCGGAGAAGTTGCGCGAAGAAAAAGTGCGCCGGCAACATCGGCACGGGTCCGCGCCGCAGCAGGCGCAGCCCAAGTCTTCGTCCCTGCCCGGCGCGGCGTCGGCGGACGAAGCGCCGCGTTTCGCGGAGTATCTCGCCGCGATGGGCGCCTATTATCTCCGCCCGCTGCCGCGGTAAGGCGCTGCTGCTTTCCCCGCTTAATCCTAGTCCTAGTCTCTGCCGCCGGAGGTGTCGCTAAGGCCACGCGCCGCGGGCGCAGAAGACCAAGATTACGATTAGGATTAAGCTCCTTCAGAGTCAGGCACCCGCCGCCGTCGGCCGCCTTGCGTTGACTCACCCGGCGCGCGCTTTTACACTCGCGGGAGAATGGACCCGGCGGTGCGCGAAAAAATCTACGCGTTTCTCGACGCGCGCCGGCTGCGCCGCACCGCGCAACGCGACGCCATCATCGAAGCCGCCTTCAGCACCACCGAGCACTTCACCGCCGAGGCGCTCCTCGCGCAATCGCGCCGCAACGAACCGAGCGTCTCGCGCGCCACCGTTTATCGCACGCTGCCGCTGCTCGTCGCGAGCGGACTTTTGCGCGAGATGGACTTCGGGCAGGATTTCAAATACTACGATCCGAATTTCATCGACAAACCGCACCACAACCATCTCATCTGCCTCGATTGCAATAAAATCGTCGAGTTCGAGGACGAGCACATGGAAGTCTTGGAAAATTGCATCTCCCATCGCCTCGGCTTCTCGCCCGCGGTAAAATCCGTGCGCATCGAAGCCAGTTGCGATGAATTGAAAATCCTCGGCATCTGCCGGAAACGGAAACCCAGGGACGCGGATTAATTTAATAAAAATCTTTCAAGCATGTGGACAGGTCGTTTCGCGCAGGAAACCGACGCCGGATTGCGGGCGTTCAGCGAATCCGTTTCGTTTGATTGGCGGCTGTATCCGCACGACATCGCCGGCTCGCTCGCGCACGCCGCCGCGCTGCACGCGGCCAGCTTGTTGAGCGCGGAGGAATTGGGACAAATCGAAGCCGGCCTCGGCGCGATCCGCGACGAGATCGCGCGCGGCGAATTCCAATGGCGCACGGACCTCGAAGACGTGCACATGAACATCGAATCCGCGCTGACTGCGCGGATCGGCGCCGCCGGCGCGAAGCTGCACACCGCCCGCAGCCGCAACGACCAGGTCGCGCTCGATCTGCGCCTGTATTTGCGCGCCGAGATCGACCTCATCGTGGAAAAATTGCGCGCCATGCAGCGCGCGCTCGTCGGCCTCGCCGAGCGGCACGCCGACGCTGTGCTGCCGGGCTACACGCACTTGCAACGCGCGCAGCCGGTGCTCTTCGCGCACCATTTGCTCGCCTACGTCGAGATGTTCGAGCGCGACATCGGCCGGCTCGGCGACGGCCGCCGGCGGCTCGACGTGCTGCCGCTCGGCAGCGGCGCGCTGGCGGGTTCGACGATCAATCTCGACCGCGCGCTCATCGCGCAAAAACTCGGCTTTCCCGCCGTCAGCCAAAACAGCATGGACGCGGTGAGCGACCGCGATTTCGCCGCCGAATTTCTCGCCGCCGCGGCGCTGTGCGGGATGCACCTGTCGCGGCTGAGCGAGGACGTGATTTTGTGGACGACGAGCGAGTTTGCGTTTCTCACGCTCAGCGATGCGTTCACCACTGGCTCCAGCTTGATGCCGCAGAAAAAAAATCCCGATGTCGCCGAGCTGACGCGCGGCAAAACGGGCCGTCTCTACGGCAATTTGCTGCGCCTGCTCACGGTGCTGAAAGGCATGCCGATGACTTACAACCGCGACTTGCAGGAGGACAAGGAAGCCGTCTTCGATTCGGTCGATACGTTGAAAATCACGCTCGGTGTTTTTGCCGCGATGCTCGGCGAGGCGCGGACGGAAACGGCGACGATGGCGCGCGCCGCCGCCGATCCGAATCTGCTCGCGACCGACCTCGCGGATTATCTCGTTTTGAAGGGCGTGCCGTTTCGTCAGGCGCACGAAGTCATCGGCAAGCTCGTGGCGACCTGCGCGCAACGCGGCGTCGGTTTTCCCCAGCTCACACTGGCCGATTTCCGCGCGGAATCGGGCGCGTTCGACGAAGACGTTTTCGCCGTGCTCGATCTGCGCCGCTCGCTCGAAAGCCGGCGCAATCCGGGCGCGCCGTCGCCGGCGAATGTGTCAGCGCAACTCGCGCGCTGGCGGGACGTTTTGCGGGCAAATTAAATTTTCAGGATGCCTCACGCAAAGGCCGCGAAGATCGCAAAGGAAGAAAGATTAAGAAAAATCTTTGCGGTCTTTGTGTGAGGCTCCATTCGATTCACTCCCCAAATGCGCAAACACGATTTCATCCGCGACGGCGACGGCTGGCAGACGCTCGGCGAGGAAATTCATTACGAAAATCCGCACGTCACTCTCGCCACGCACACGCTGCTCACGCCGACGCGCCAGGACCCGCGGCAGCCGGCGAAATGGGTCGTCGCCCATCGCAAAGCCGCCGTGGTCGTCGCGCCGCAAACGGCGGAAGGCGACTTTCTGCTCGTGCGGCAGGAACGCATCCCGGTGCGCGCGAGTTTGTGGGAATTTCCCGCGGGCCAGATTGATGAAGACAAGGTCGGTTTGGAAAACACGGCGGTCATCGAAGAAACCGTGCGCCGCGAGTTGCGCGAGGAGACGGGCTACGAATTGCCCGACGACGCGCGCGGCGAACTCGTGGCGCTCGGTATGTTTTTCACTTCGCAAGGTTTCACCGACGAGCACAACTATCTTTACCTCGCGCGCGGCGTCGTGCGTTCCGCGCGCGGCAGCGAGCACGGCGAGCACGAAGCCATCACGGATTGCCGGGCGTTTTCGCTCCAGGAATTGCGGCAGATGATCGCCGCCGGCGAGTTGCGCGACGCCAACACGCTGAGCCTCTACGCGCGGCTGGTCGCGCGGGGCTTGGTGGAACCATGATGCCGATGTCGCCGTAGCCTTATGTTGTCATCCCGAGCGAAGTCGAGGGATCGCTTGCTGTTTGCCTTGGCTCGCAGGATGCCGTTGATGGCAGTTTGTTCATCCACCGAGCCAAACATTAAGTAAGAGGTCCCTCGACTAACGCTCGGGATGACAAAGTAGGAAAGCCCGCGTGCCTTCTTTGTCGTCTCCCTTGCTTCCGGCCCGGCCTCGACGCATCGTCTCGCGCCCCGTTTTTTGCCCCGATGGCTTTCCGCATTTTCAAGTTCCGCGAGCAGGAAAATC
>JAFAXH010000042.1 GCA_019241085.1 Verrucomicrobiota bacterium
GAGCAATAGATTATTTTCCCGCAATCCGCGAGCGCAATCATAGTGGATCGGTTCGGATTTTATTGCGCGCCGATGTTCCGCCGGGTAGCGCGGGCGTCCCGCCTGCCGTGTTCCGCGTCTCGCGGAACACACAAGCGCAGAGCGCAAAGACAACGCCTTCCCATTCGATGCACCGGGCGGGACGCCCGGCGCGGCAGGCGAGGACGCCCGCCCTACCCGCGGAACGTCCGCCCCGCCGCGCTCAATGCGAGCCTGCTCACCACACCTCCTACCGCCCGCCATACGGCTCGACGCCCGGCCGCTGCCTTTGCCATTCCGCCGTGTAGATCGCCGCGATCCCGCGGTCGCGGATGACGAGCAGATTTTCTTTATTATCTGCCTCCGCCGAGTGCGTGAAATTAAACGAACCCGTGATGACCACCGCGCCGTCGATGACCATCACCTTCGAGTGCGCGATCTTATAACGCCCATCCAGATACGTCGCGACGCCCGAGCGTGCCAACAAACCGGCCTCGCTGTAAGGCTCGGTTTTGTTGGAATAATCCAGCACCGCCTCGACTTTCGCCCCGCGCCGCTGCGCCGCGATGAGCGCCTGCGCGATGGGCTTGGAAGTGAAAGAATATGCCTCGATTAGCACCGAGCTGCGCGCATTGCCCAGCTCGCGCACAACCGCCGCCGTGCAGCCGCCGTTCGGCGAAAAATACACGCTGATCGGCGGCATCGCCGAAGTCGCCGGCTGCTGCTGCCCCGAAGCGAGCGGCTGGTTTGGCGCCGATTGCGCCTGCTCCCGCTGCCGCGCGCGGAGTTGATCGAGCAGATCATCCGCGTGAACGCGCGCGTCAGCGATGCTCAGCGTGAGCAGGCCGGCAAAGACCGCAGCCATCCTGCGCGGCAGCCTCGGTGCAGAACGCCGCCGGGGAAAGCTACGGGAACCGCGTGGAAACGTTGGGCGAAACTTCGGATCGGTCGGGAGAAATGCGGCAGGGGGAACTTTCACTCGTTCCCTGACCATGCCGCAAAAACGCAGGGCGACAACGCCCGCGTCGAGGACGCCACGGGGTGGCTGCTGGAGGGCTGTGCTTCGTCACAGCCCATTGTTCCTGGGTAACGATTTTTGGGCGACAGCGAGTGCGGAGATCAAGCAAGCCCGCCGCATGATGGCATCGAGGAGCTTGCTCGGTGTTTCATCCGCAAAGCGGATAGTGACGGAACCGAACATCGCTCTGCCGCTCGCATGACATCTTCATAAGCGATGCCGGCGACGCGGCCTTCGTCAATGGCGCGGATGCGGTCGCGAATCTCGGCGTCCCACGCCGCCTCGGCTTCGGGATGGGCAGCGGCTGCCTCCGCGCTCTCCAGCAGGAACTCTTCGAACGCGAGTCTCTGACGCGGTGCAAGCTCCAGCGCGTCTTTAGTGACTTCTGCGAGTGCCTTGGGCATGGGCAAAGCGTCGCAAAGGCTCTGTCTTCGTTCAAGCGCGGGAACGAAGTCGCCTTAACGACCCCAAGCTCAGCGACTGCGGAGGCTGGCGCGCTGGCTGCACGGTGGGTGGAAAGGCGGCGGCGGAAGCAGCCAGCGTGATAGCCGGAGCAGTTCGCTGCAGCGCATGGTTAGGCGTTTCGTTGGAATGGAAAAACTCACGAATGGCTTGCTGCACTGAGACTCTCGACCCAATGATTGGGCCGCCCGGCAAAATGGTCGCCAAGGCGCGACTCGACATGAACTGCGCTCCAAACAGCGGCGCACTCAAGGCCGAGGCACTTCTCTCGGGAAGCCGGCTCCTCGTAGTGACCGCGATACAAGGAGAAGCGACGTGCGATACGATCGAACTTGTAGAAGTCGGGCGTCTGATTGAGCGCGTCGGGCACGGTAGCGAAGCCGATAACTGGCCAACCGCTCCTGCTGAGGCAAGCGCGCATGATGTGAATGCGGAACGCGACGGGACGAGAAAGTATATCGGCAATCTGTGGACGCTCGGCAAAGCGGAAGTCGAAGAAAGCTGCGAGTGGAAAGACGATGACCATTCCGTAGGCAAAACCGCCTCCGGGAAGAGCCACCTCGAAAACCTTGCCGGGTTCCCATGCTGAGCGGTGTGGCATAGTGCTTCGGTTACAGAGGACGCGCAGAAACGCCTAACTCTGAATTCGGCGAAACGGGATTGTCATCAAAAAAGTGGCGTCTATTCGCATAAAACCGTATTTACATACAGTTTTCAGAGCAAGCTTTCAGATAACAAAAGAGTTAACCCTTCGCCACAGGGGAGTCTGAGCCAAAGCGTCAGCAAACTTTCAAGCATTCTCCACTTCACTCGCCGCGCTCGCCTCCCATTCTCGCGTGAGGCGTTCCAAGGCTTCGGACACGCCGGTCAGTTCGCGGTTGAGTTCAAAGGGGCGGCCGGGGTCGTTGTAGGTGGCGGCGTCTTCGAGTTCGGCGACGAGCGCGGCTTGGCGGCCTTCGAGCGTGGCGATCTCGCGTTCCAGATGCTCGATGCGTTCCTGCCGTTCGCGTTTGGCGCGGGCGAAGGCGTTGCGGGCTTCGGCTTCGGCGCGTTTTTGTTCCTTCGTCTTGAACACGGGCCGTTCGGCGGCAGGAGCGGTCGCGGCGGGATGGGCAGATGCCGCGGACATGCTGCCATTGGAAACGTGGCCCGAGACCAACGCGCCGCGGGCGTCGCCGGTCTGCCGGCTTTTCTCCAAATAATAGTCGTAGCCGCCCGCATACGGTGTGAGCCGCCCGGCGTCGATGTGGAGCACGGTCTTCGCCAGCGCGCGGATGAAATGCACGTCGTGGCTGATGAAGATGAGCGTGCCTTCGTATTGTTCGAGCGCGCCGATGAGCGCGTCGATGCTGCCCATGTCGAGGTGCGTCGTCGGCTCGTCCATGAGCAGGAGGTTCGGCGGATCGAGCAACAGTTTCACGAGCGCGAGCCGGCTCTTCTCGCCGCCGCTGAGGACGGAGACGGGCTTGAAGGCGTCGTCGCCGCGGAACAGGAAGGAGCCGAGCACGGTGCGCGCGGTTTGTTCGGAGACCGGGTTCGGCGCATCGAGCACGGATTGTAGGACGGTGTGGCCGGCGTGGAGCATCTCGACGCGATACTGCGCGTAGTAGCCGACCTTCACGTTGAAGCCCGGTTCGCGGGTGCCGGCGGCGAGCGGCAGGACGCCGGCGAGGAGTTTTAACAACGTCGATTTGCCCGCGCCGTTGGGACCGACGAGCACGAGGCGGTCGCCGCGTTCGGCGGTGAAATCGAGGTCGCGATACGTCTGGTGGCCGTTGGGATAATGATGCGCGACGCCGGCGAGCGCGATGGCCTTCTGCCCGCCGCGCGGCGGTTGCGGAAAGCGGAACTTCACCGTGGCCGCGTCGTCCTCCGGCGCTTCGATGCGCTCCATGCGCGCGATCTGTTTGAGCTTGCTCTGCGCCTGGCTGGCTTTGCTGGCCTTGGCGCGGAAGCGGTCGGCAAAGCGCTGCAAGCTCTCGATCTCGCGCTGTTGCGACTTGTAGGCGGCGAGTTGCTGCGCGCGGCGGGCGGCGCGCTGGGTGAGGTATTCGTCGTAATTGCCGCGGTAATGAAAGAGCCGCGCGTGCGCGATCTCGACGATGCCGCGGACGAGTTGATTCAAAAAATCGCGGTCGTGCGAGATGAGCAGGATCGCGCCGGGATAACTGCGCAGGTAGTTCTCGAACCAGCCGAGCGTATCGAGGTCGAGATGGTTCGTCGGTTCGTCGAGCAGCAGCAGGTCCGGCTCCTGCACGAGCAGCCGGGCGAGGTGCGCGCGCATGACCCAGCCGCCGGAAAACGTGCGCAAAGCCTTTTCAGCGTCGGCTTCGCGGAACGCCAAGCCGCGCAGGATGCGCTTGGCCTTCGGCTCCAGCGTGTGGGCGGACTCGGGATCGGCGTGGGCGTTGGTGACGAGTTCCAAAACCGTCTCGTCGCCCGCCGGCGCGCTCTCCTGCGGCAGGAAGCCGAGGGTGGCGCCGCGCTCAATGACGACGCTGCCTTCGTCCGGCTCGTTCTCTTTCAAGATGAGCGAGAAGAGCGTCGATTTGCCCGCGCCGTTCGGGCCGACGAGGCCGAAGCGCTCGCCGCGGTTGACCTGCAACGAGGCGTCGCGAAACAGCGTGCGGCCGCCGTAGGATTTGCTGATCTGCGAAAGCGTGAGCATGGACGGGCGGCGGACTTAAAAACCGGGCCGCCACTGTGCGCGAGACGTTGCCGTGGCGCAAGGTGCGCTGAGGGCGGAGAATTTTCACCGCCAAGACGCCAAGGCACCAAGCTTCAAAGGAAAAAAAGGACTCGCTAATTGACTCCTCAATTTGAATTCTCAATTTTTCTTCCTGGGTGCCTTGGCGTCTTGGTGGTGACCTTCCTAATCAGCGGTTTGTGCCCTAAGTTGAAAAAATTTCGTGTCGCGCCCAGAAGCAATTCTTCCACGGAAAACATCAAATTGGACACTACTCTCTACTGAAACCACGATTCTTTTCCCGAAATGGCCGTGGCTTCCCGGCGGGCCACGCGCGGACCGTGAAATGCTGCATTCACAGGCAACAGCTTGCGCAAGCAGCGCGATAAGTCCGGTCGGGAATAGAGCCGCGCGGTTGCTGCGGCGCGTATCTCGGGTGATTTGCAAAGGGACCTGATGTTTATGACGGACTCATTTTCGCCGAAGCCTGTGAAACACGACCCGGCCCTTTGGTCGGAGGAGCCGCCGTTGCCGCGGCATCTGGCGTCGCTCTTTGTGCTGCGGATCATGCTCTACGTCTGCGCCGCCGGTCTGGCGATCGTCAAAGTGCTCTTGTCGCCACCCTTGTTGAATTATTTCCTCGACGTATTTTCCGACCTCGGCCCCGGCTTGGAAGGGGGGCTGCGGGCGTTGAACCTGGCGGTCTCCGGCCTGCTCGCCGTGGCCCTGGCGCTGGTGGTGACGACGCTATTTATCCAGGCCCGGCTGCGAGGGGAGATCGAGCTGGGTGCGACCGGAGTTTTGCACGATCCCAGGGAGGCGGTCGAATCATGAAAGGCGTGGCGCACATGCTGCGAACTTTGAGCAACGAGGCGGGCATCGCGTTGCTCACGGGAATGATTACCTTCGGGCTTTGTCTCCTCCTGACGCGCGGCGCGGTGACTGCGGCAGCGGGCTTCGGCCTCACGGCCGCGCTCGTGGCAGGCGCGCTGGACACGCTTTATTTCCACCTGCTCTTTCTGCAACGGGAAGGTCGGGTGCTGGCGGCGGAGAAGCGCTATTTCCGCGAGATTGCCGACACCAAGCGCCGGCTGCACGATGGGTCATTGCGCTTGCGCGAAGCCTTGCTCCGGCGCTTCGAGGAAGATTTCCGGCGCAGCCGCGTCACGCACCCCGACAGTGCCGCCAGACGACAGCTCCCCGCCGCCAAAGCCCGGCTCAAGGCCCGGCTCTGGGTGCTGCGGCGCGCGGTGTCGGGGGAGGAACTGCACTCGGCGACCACGGCGGTGAAAATCGACGGCGAGATTTTGGATGACTGGACGGAGCGCATCGATGGACTCGTCGATGCGCGGCTGGAAGTGCAGCGACGGGAAAGCGTGCCCTCCGCTTTTTTCAACCGCTTGCGTCCGACCCGGCTGGCCCGGCAAACGCGTCAGCTTTTTGACGATTGGGAAGCGCAGGATAATCACCAAAGTTCTTCAGCGACGGCGTATCGTCACCCCGTAGTCGCGCCGTCGCTTCACGCTGGGGACGACGAGGTCGTGGATGGTTCGGGCACCGTGAGACCTTGATAGGTTTCGCGCACGATGCCATCAACCACCTCACGCATGTCGCTCGTGCGGTTCCAAGTCTCGATCTGCCGGTCCGCGCCGGTGCCTTCGCGCAGGATGGTCTCGATATGATTCATCTCGCGGGAAATGCCCAGTTCCCGCGCTTCGGGCGCGATGAATTCGAGCAATTCGTAGATCAAGCTGCGCTCCTCGACCTCGGTTTGCTTGCCAAAATCGACGAGCTTCCCGTCCAGCCCGTAGCGTGAGGCGCGCCAGCGGTTTTCATCGAGCAGCCGCCGGCGATAAATGCGAAAGCTGAGGTTCTGGCGTTGCAGCTTGTAAAGTTTGGCGATGACCGCCTGGACGACCGCTGCCAGCGCGATGGTGTCGTCCACCCGGGATTGCGCGTCGCACACCCGGATTTCGAGCGTGTCGAAAAACGGGTGCAGTCGGATGTCCCACCAGATTTTCTTGGCGTTATCGACGCAGTTCGTGCCGACCAGCAGCTTGAGATAATCTTCGTATTCCGACAGCCCCTCAAAGGCATCGGGGATGCCGGTGCGGGGGAAACGCTCGAAGACCTTGAGCCGATAGCCTTTGAAACCGGTATTGCGTCCCAGCCAGAAGGGCGAGTTGGCCGACAAGGCAAAAATATGCGGCAGGAAATACCGCGCCTGATTCATCACATGGATCGCCGACTCACGATCCGGGATTCCAATGTGAACGTGCAGACCAAAGATGAGATTAGCCCGCGCCACCTGTTGGAGATCGTTGACAATGCTCTGATAGCGTTCGCCCTCCGTGATGCGCTGATCGATCCAGTGAGAAAAGGGATGGGTGCCAGCAGAGGCAATCTTCAAACCACCGCGCGCGGCCAAGGCTGCCAGTTCGCTGCGCATCCGGATCACTTGTTCCCGCGCCTCGTCTGCGGAATGGCAAACGTCGGTGCCGAGTTCGACCATTGATTGGTGCATCTCTGGCTTGACGCGTTCCTGCAACACCATTTTGCCGTCTTCGAGGATTTGCTGAATGTGCGAGCGCAGTTCGCGCGTCACCGGGTCGATGATTTGAAACTCCTCTTCGATTCCCAAAGTAAAGACATGCTCTTTGGCGCTCATAGAATCGAAAAAATGGCAACGAAGAGAACTTGAAGATCAGGCTCAAATCAATGCGTGACCCTGCGCGGCAGTTAGCACAAATTTGCCCCACGTCAGGTTGTTTCGTCCGGCCACGTGCGCACGGGCTTTGCGTGCGACCATCTCTGCCGCGGCCTCGACGACCCAGTCGAAGTTTTCCTGCCCGACGCTGGTTACTTCAGCGTCGGGCGCAGGGTTGCAAAAATCGATGGCCAGCGGGACACCATCACGAACTGCAAATTCGACAGTGTTAAAATCATAGCCCAAGTATTCGTTCAGCGTCAGGACATCCCGCTGAATACGGGCGAGCAACTCCGGGGGAGTCTGCCAGGCGGCTTGATAACGAAGGTGAAACGGATTGCGCGGTTCGTAGGGCATGATCCTCACCCCCCGCTGGTCGATGCAGTAGCAGCGAAAATACATGTCAAACTGCACCTCCTCCTGGAGCATCATGACAAGCTGACCGGTCTCGCTATAAGCCTTGTAGAATTCGTCTGGATTGTTGAGCTTATAAACGTTTTTCCAGCCGCCTCCGGCGAACGGTTTGAAATAGGCTGGGAATCCGATGTAAGAAAAAATCGCCTCCCAATCGAGCGGGTAGGCAAGGTTGCGAAAGGAGTTGGCGTTCGTATCCGGCGGATGGTCGTGCGAGGGGAGCAGCACCGTCTTCGGCACGGCGACGCCGATCTTGGTGGCGAGCGCGTTGTTGAAAAACTTCTCGTCTGCGCTCCACCAGAACGGATTATTGATGACGGCGGTGCCCGTGAGCGCGGCGTTCTTCAGCCAGCCGCGATAGAAAGGAACGTCTTGTGAAATGCGGTCGATGACGACATCATAACCACAAGGCTCGCCTTGGACGACCTTGTCGATCTGCACCGGCTCGGCATAAATGCCCGTGAGACCCATGACATTGACACGCTCGATCAACGCGGGCGGAAACGTGTTTTCCTGACCGAAGAGAATGCCGATTTTTTTCATGATTTGAGGATTGGCGGACGGTTACTGCGAAACGGACAATTTTTACACCAACGATAAATAATAAGGCAGCATCTCGTGCCACCAGTGCCAGTCGTGACCGCACCAGCGGCGGTCATCCCACCTGTGCCTGATACCTTTGTTGTTGAGGATGCCGGAAAGCCGCAGGCTTTCATCCCGGGTCACATCCCATTCGCCTGTGCCGATGACGATGCCGAGATGATTATATTTCCAGGGGTCATTGCAATTGCTCAGATAATCCGGCGGATTGTTGAAGTAGATATTGTCATCATAATAGCCGTCAAAAAAAGGGCGTATGTCAAAGGCACCGCTCAGGCTGAATAAATAATTGACTGCGTCGGGATGCCGGAAAGCAAGGTTGGCTGCGTGATAGGCGCCCAGACTCGCGCCTCCCACTGCCACGCGATGGCAGGAACATTCGCGCCGCGCGAAATCAAAGACATCATGCACGATCACGTTTTCGTAGCCTTGATGGGTGCGCATGCGGTCGGCGGGATGAATGGATTTATTGTAAAAGCTCTCCTGATCGACGCTGTCCGGGCAGTAAATCGTGAATTTGCCGACATCTACAAACCAGCGCACGGCGTTAATGAGTCCGAACTCCTTGTTCTGCCAATAACGCCCCAGCGACGTGGGAAAGAGCACCAGCGGGATGCCCCGGCCTTCGCCGAACACGAGCATTTCAAAATCCCGGCTCAAGTGCGGCGTCCACCAGCGGATGTAGCGTTCGTTCATGCAAGTGGTGTCCGGTTGAATCGCGCGACGTGGCATTCGAGCGCGTGCGCCTTGGCTGCGGAAAGCTCCGCCGGCGTTGGACAAGCCGGCAGGCCGCTCGCATGTTCGGCTCCATATCAATGACGACGAGCGCCAGCCGCCGCCTGACGGGCGATGTCCGTGTCCACACCCGTTTCGGCTCCCGCATTCTCAACAATCATCGAGAGGTGCTCGTTTATTTGCCCCCTGGCTACGAGCAATCGGGGGCGCGCTATCCAGTGTTGTATTTGCACGACGGACAAAACGTGTTCGACGCCAGCACGGCCTTTGCCGGCGTCGAATGGGGTGCGGACGACACGGCCGAACGGCTCCTTCACGCCGGGCAGATCGCGCCTCTGATCATCGTGGCGGTGGCCAACGCCGGCATGGATCGTCTCCACGAATACGCGCCAACGCGTGGCCTGATCGACGAACCTGCCGCGGGCCGGCGTCCACAGCGCAGCCGGGGACTGGCGCGCAAATACGGGCGCTTTCTGCTCGGGGAATTGAAGCCGTTTATTGATGCCAATTACCGCACCATGCCGGAGGGAATTTTCACTGGCCTGGGCGGCTCGTCGCTCGGTGGCTTGGTGACGTTGGCGCTCGGTCTCTGGTTTCCACGCGCCTTCACCCGGCTCGCGGTGATGTCGCCTTCGGTCTGGTGGGACGACTGCACGATCTGCCGGCTGGTCGCGGCCACCAAGCGCCGGCCCGCATTGAAAATCTGGCTCGACACTGGCACCGCCGAACCCGGCTGGGAACGGACGCGAGAATTGCGCGATGCGCTGGTGCAACGCGGCTGGACGGAGGGCGACGACCTGCACTACCTCGAAGCCGCCGGTGCAGGGCACGACGAGGGCGCCTGGGCGGCGCGCATGGAGCCGATGTTGCGTTGGCTATTCCCTGTGCAGGAAAATGCTGGTTGAGCTGGAAGTGAGGCGGCGTTGCGTGAGACAACAGTTGGTGAGAGCGTGACGGAGTTCCTTACTCCCCCCAGAAATATGCCTGCTCTCGCTTCTCCCCCAGCGACGGCGCCGCGGCTGCGCCCGCCTGCCGTGCTCAAGCTCATCGGCAACACGCCGCTCGTCGAAATCACCCGGCTCGACACCGGACTTTGCCGGCTCTTCGTCAAACTCGAAAATCAAAATCCGACGGGTTCAATCAAAGACCGCGTCGCTTTGGCCATGATCGAGGCGGCCGAGCGCGACCACCGTTTGCAGCCCGGCGGCACCGTGGTCGAGGCCACGGCGGGCAATACCGGCCTGGGCCTGGCGCTGGTGGCGGGCGCGAAGGGTTATCGGGTGCTGCTCGTAATTCCCGACAAGATGTCGCAGGAAAAAATCTCGCACGTGCGCGCGCTGGGTGCCGAGGTGCGGACGACGCGCTCGGACGTGGGGCGCGGTCATCCCGAGTATTATCAAGACCTCGCGGCACGCTTGGCGCGGGAAATTCCCGGCGCGTTTTACGTCAATCAATTTGGCAATCCCGCCAATCCGCTCGCGCACGAAACTTCCACCGGCCCGGAAATCTGGGACCAGATGGCGCATCACGTGGACGCCGTGGTTACGGGCGTAGGCAGCGGCGGCACGCTGGCTGGGTTGAGCAAATTTTTTGCCCGCGTCTCGCCCGAGACCGCGATGGTGCTGGCCGATCCGGCCGGCTCAATCCTGACGCCTTATTTGAAAACCGGGCAGATCGGCAAGGCTGGCTCGTGGGCGGTGGAAGGGATCGGCGAGGATTTCATTCCCGACATTGCCGACCTTTCGAGGGTGACGGCGGCTTACACGATCCCCGATGCCGAGAGTTTCGCCGTCGGGCGGGAGTTGTTGCGCAGGGAAGGGGTGCTCGGCGGATCGAGCACGGGCACCTTGCTGGCGGGCGCGTTGCGCTATTGCCGCGAGCAGACCGAGGCGAAGCGCGTGGTGACTTTTGTTTGCGACAGCGGCAACAAGTATTTGTCGAAAATGTATAACGACTTCTGGATGGCCGAGCAGGGCTTTGTGCGCCGGCCGCCGGAGGGCGATTTGCGCGATCTCATTTTGCACCGGCACGAACGCGGCGAGGTGGTCGAAGTCGCGCCGGAGGATTCGTTGCTCACGGCGTTTCAAAGAATGCGCAGCGCCGACGTTTCGCAACTGCCGGTCGTGGACGCGGCGGGACGCGCGGTCGGCATTCTCGACGAGTCCGATGTGCTGGTGAAAGTCCACGCCGATCCGGCGCAATTCCGCGCGCCGGTGCGCAGTGCGATGACGGATCGACTGGAAACGCTCGCGCCGGGCGCGGGCATCGACGATCTGCTTGCGGTCTTCGAACGGGGGCGCGTCGCCATCGTCATGGACGGCGAGCGGTTTCTCGGCCTCATCACGCGCTCCGATCTTCTGTCGTTTCTGCGGAGGAACATTCCATGAATTCCCACGTCGATCCTCAGCCGTCGCACGACCTCGCTACGCGCGTCATCCACGCCGGCCAGGCGCCCGATCCATCGACGGGCGCGATCATGACGCCGATCTACCAGACTTCGACCTACGTGCAGGACAGTCCCGGCGTGCACAAAGGCTACGACTACGCGCGCTCGATCAACCCGACGCGCAGCGCCTTCGAGCGTTGCATCGCGGACTTGGAAAGCGGCGCGCGCGGCTTCGCGTTTTCATCCGGACTCGCCGCGATGGCGACGGTGCTCGACGCGCTCGACAGCGGCGCGCACCTCGTCGCCAGCGACGATCTTTACGGCGGGACATTTCGTTTGTTCGAGCGCGTGCGGCGGCGCTCGGCGAACCTAACGTTCAGCTTTGTCGATCTCACGAATCCGAAAAATCTGCTCGCCGCGCTGCGTCCCGAAACGCGCATGGTGTGGGTCGAGACGCCGAGCAATCCGCTGCTCAAGCTGATGGATTTGGAAGCCATCGCGCGGCTCGCGCACGAGCACGGCGCGCTGGCCGTCGCAGACAACACGTTTGCCAGCCCGATGCTGCAGCGTCCGCTGGAGCTTGGCTTTGACCTCGTCGTGCATTCCGTCACGAAATATCTCAACGGACATTCCGACATGGTCGGCGGCGCCGTCGTCGTCGGGGAGAAAAACAAGGACCTCGGCGACCGCATCGCATTCCTGCAAAACGCTGTCGGCTCCGTGCTCGGGCCGTTCGACAGTTTTCTCGTGCTGCGCGGTTTGAAGACGCTCGCCCTGCGCATGGAATGTCACTGCGCCAACGCGCTCGTGCTCGCGCGCTGGCTGGCGGAGCAACCGCAAGTCGAGCGCGTGCATTATCCCGGTTTGGAATCGCACCCGCAGCACGAGCTGGCGAGGCGGCAGATGCGCGGCGGATTCGGCGGCATGATCACGCTGACGCTCGCCACGGACCTCGCCGGCGCGCGGCGTTTTTTGGAAAACACGCACTTGTTTTCGTTGGCGGAAAGTCTGGGCGGCGTCGAAAGCCTCATCGAGCATCCCGCGTTGATGACGCACGGCTCCATCCCGCCGGAAACGCGCGCGGAACTGGGCATCGGCGACGCGCTGGTGCGCCTGTCGGTCGGCGTGGAAAACGTGGATGATTTGCGCGACGATTTGCGACATGCGCTCGCCGCCATTTGAAGGCAGTCCGGCTTGTGCGGGCGCACGGGCGGTGACGCCATTGCGGCGGTCGGTTTTCCACTGGCGCGAACGCGCGCTTCGCGCCAAGTTCGCTCGCCGTGGCGCGCGCGTGCGAGCAGCATTCCGTAGGTTTGGTCGCTGCCCGATCATTTCAATTTGCGCCGCGAGACGGTAACTGGTTTAACTGGAACGTCCCTTCCCTTGCTGCCTCGGTCATGAACATGTCGCTTTCCAGGATCGAAGAAGACCGTCGCTTGGTGGAGCACTGCTTGCACGGGGAGGCGAGTGCCTGGCAACGTCTGCGCGTCGGGCTGCAAGAACCGCTGCGTTCGATCCTGCTCGGTCGCGGCGCCACGTCCACGGAGGCGGCGGATTTGCTCGGCGATCTCTGGGCGGATTGTCTCGGTGGACGCAATGGCTCCGCGGAAGGGCTGCTTTGCAAATACCACGGACAGTGCGCGCTGATTACTTGGCTGGCGACCGTGGCGACTCATCGGCTGGTGGATTTGAAACGGCGGCAGCGTTTCGTGGGGCAGTTGCCGGCCGCCGTGGGTGGGGGCGGCAACGGCGGAGGCGACAGCAGCGAGTTGACGGCGCAGATCGATCCCTTTGCCGGTGTCGCCGCGCCGGAACCGGAACGCGCCCCGGCGGAAGCGCCGCTGCTGGAGCTGATGCTCGCCGCGCTCCGGCACGCTTTGTCCAAGCGGACCCCCGAGGAGCGCGTGATGCTGCGCCTCGTGTATCTGGAAGCCATCCCGCAGCGCGTGCTGGCGCGAATGTGGAGCTGGCACGAATCCAAAGTCAGCCGGGCGCTCGATGCGGCGATGGAACGCATCCGGGAAGACGCGCTCGGGCACGTCCGCCGCGCGGACCCCTGGCTGGAACTCAGTTGGACGGATTTTTTACAGCTTTGCGAAGCATCGAACAAGCCGCTGTTTTGAAGCCGCCACTTTCCGGCGGGCTGGGGCGCAACGGGGGCACGGGGAATTTAATGCAAATTATTTGCAAAAAGCGAATCTTTTCCGGATTTTGACTGCAAGTCTGGCGACCCGGTTCGTTCACCAGTTGGTGCGACTGCGTTAAGCAATTACTTTCATGGCTGCCGATTTTGACATTATCAGTGCCTTTCTCCTCCGTTTTGAGCCGGCGGATGAGGTGATCGGGCGTGGATTGGAGCCGGACGATGCCCGCGCGCCGGCCGCGGAAATCGAGGACAAGTTGCAGCGCTTCGCGCGCGGAGAGTGCTCGCCCGAGGAGCGGCTGAGCCTGTGCCGGTTGCTCGACGAGCGCCGCGAATGGCTCGACCTCCTGGCGGGCATCGTGCGCGGTTTGCCGGCTGCGGCGGGAGGTTCCCCGCCGTCATCTTCGGGCGCGGCGTCCGGGGCTTGAGTTTGCGACGATAGTTCGTTACAACCTCCGGCTGCGACATGCTCTCGACCACGACCCGTCCCAATTTCATGCCCGATGAGCGGTTCGCGCCGCTCCGCCCCGCCTTGCAAGAGCGCATGCGCTTGATCGGCGACAGCATCACCCCGGAAAATTTTGCCGGCCTCTGCGACGGCCTGGTTGCCAACGTCATGAATGACGGCTTCCGGCGGGCGGGCGCGCACGAGGGCAGCATCTGGCTGTTGGACAAAGCGCACGAGCACCTGGTCATTTCTTACAACACCGGGCGGCACGGCTCCGAGCGCATCGGCAAGGTGCGGCAGTCGGTGACGAAGGGCATCGTCAGCATGGTGCTGGCGAGCGAGCACAGCTTTGTGGAAAACGAAATTTTCCACAGCACCAGCTACGATCCAACAGTTGATCATTCGCTCAATCAACTGACGTGGGCGATGATCGTGGTGCCGTTTTATCTGCTCGGCCAGTGCCGCGGCGTGGTGTCGTGCGTGCAGGTCATCAGCCCGCCTGACTCGACCGAGCCGCGCCCACCCGGTTTCGACCAAAGCCACCTTTCCAGCGTGCAATTGCTGGCGCAAACCGTCACGGATCTGATCGACTACCGGATGCTGCGATTGACGGTGGGTTGGGCTGGGCATTGAGCAAAAATTCATCCCGCTCCTGGCCACACATCGGGCTTGACTCGCCCGCTAGGATGGTCGCGGGATGAAACGGATTCGCTAGCCCGCAATGGATACTCCACTTTGGCTCACGCATGAACAGGCGGCGGCGGCGCTGCACACCGGTCGCGGCGCGGGTGTGAAAGTCGCCGTGATCGACTCGGGCGTGGAGGTCAGCCATCCCTGGCTCAGTGGTTTGCAACTGGCCGACGATTTCGCCGTGGTCGATAATGGGCTGCAGTTGGAGGTCGAGCCGGGCGGGGGCGTTGATCTCTTTGGTCACGGCACCGGCATCGCGGCCATTATCCGCCGGCTGGCGCCGGAAGCCACCATCGGCAGTTTCCGCGTGCTCGGCGCGCGGTTGAACTCGAAGACAGCCATCATTCGCGAGGGCGTGCGGCTCGCGCTGGAACGCGGCTATCAGGTGCTCAACTGTTCGTTCGGCTGCGGCTTGGAACAGCACCTTTTGCAATACAAACAGTGGATCGACGAGGCGTATCTCATGGGCGTGCATATCGTCGCGGCCTGCAATAACTACGATTTCACCAAGCCGGAATGGCCGGGCTATTTCCCCAGCGTCGTGACGGTCAATTTCGCCCGCGCCGAAGCGGAGGAAACTTTTTACTATCGGCCGGGAAACCTCGTCGAATTCGCCGCGCGCGGCGATGACATCGAGGTTGCATGGAAGGATGGCGGGACGAAAAAAGCCACCGGCAGTTCCTACGCCGCGCCGCACGTCGCCGGCCTGCTGGCGCGCCTGCTCAGCGTGCATCCCGGCCTGCCGCCGTTGCAAGCCAAGGCGCTGCTCCACATCCAGGCCGAGCGCTGGTCGGCCGAGGTCGCCGGCTCCAACGTGCTGCTCTAGCCGGGCGGACGGTTCTTCGCCTTCGCGCCGCCCAAATTTTTTCAAACTCATTCTCTATTATGAACACCCCCTCAGACGGTCCTGCCGCGGGTGCCGCCGCGGTTTCCGCCGGCGCCGCTCCCGCTTCCAAAAAACCTGCGATGGCCGCAGACGCGGGGCCGGGCGGCGCACCGGGCGGAGGCAAGAAAAAAGGCGGAATGCCGGGCGGCGACGGCGGCGATCCCATGGAGGGCGGCGGGATGATGGTGATGCCCTCGGAAATGGATTCGCGCCCGTTGAATTGGGGCGTCATGTTTCGCACCGGCTGGCGGTTGGTCACCGCCGCGAAATGGGCGGTTCTGCTCTACTGCGTGCTCTACCTCGCGAACGGCATCGCGCCGCGGATGACCGTGGTTTTATTTGGAAAATTAACCTCGCAAATCCCGGCGCTCGCCGGTCAGGCGGAGAACTCGCAAGTCGTCGCGGAAGCCAACGCCGCCAAGGCTCAGCCCAACCCTGGCATCGCCCGGCAGGAGGCGAAACACACCTACATTTACTGGCTGGTGCTGACGATCGCGAGCATCGTGGTGAGCATTCTCCTCAAGCTCATCGGCGTGAAGATGGATTGGCTGATGACCTCGGCGCTGCAACGCCAGCTCTTTGAAAAAATCATCCGACAATCGCCCGACTTTTTTAATAAAAACCAGCCGGGCCAACTGACGATGACGATCAACCAGCTCACCATCGAGGCCGAGCTGACTTTGCGCACGATCATCCTGGAGCCGATCTTGCAAGTGCTCCTGCTCGTCGGCACCGGCGTGCTCCTGCTCTTCAGCTTTTCCCAAGTCGGCGAAGGGCCGGGCATTCCGCTGATTTATAAACTGCTGCTGCTCGCGGGCGCGTTGTTCTCGCCGTTTCTCGTGACCAAGCTGGGCGACACCTTGCAAGGCGCGGCGGCGGGCTTGCGCGACCGCAGCCTGGCACTCTCGGGTTTGGTGACCGGCGTGTTGGGTTCGCCGGAGGAAATCCAGGCGTTGCGGGCGGAGCCGGTTTTTATTTCCAAACATGCCGAAGCGGTGCAGCGGCTGAGCGACGCGCGGGTTCGCCAGAGCGGCACGGTCGAGACCATCAATGCGCTCAACAGCCTGCCGATGGTGGTCGCCGAGGCGGCGTTTTTGGGCTTCGCGCTTTATCTGGCGTTATCGAGCCGCGGGTCCGCTAATGTCGGCGCCATCGTGGCGGTCGTCGGCTTGACGCCGATGTTTATGAACCCCGTGCAGGCGCTGGCGAGCTTCATCATCATGGCACGCACCTCGTGGCCGAGCATCGACACGGTCACGGCTTTGCTCGACGAGCAAAATCCGACCGTGGACCGGCCCGGCGCGCAGGAGATCGCGCAGGTCGAGCCGACGCTGGAGGCGCGCGATGTCGTCTTTGCGTATCGGCCGGATTTGCCGCCGATTTTCCAAGGGCTGAATTTCGTCGCGCCGCCGGGGAAAGTCACCGGGTTGGTCGCGCGCATGGGCCAAGGCAAGAGCACGCTCTTCCGGCTGGCGTTGCGTTTCTACGATCCGCAGGCGGGCGGTCTCCTGGTGGGCGGCAGGCCGACGACTGATTTCACGCTGGCCAGTCTGCGCCGGCACGCCACGCTGATGTCGCAGTTCCCGGCGTTTTTTCACGACACGCTGCGGGAAAATCTGCGCCTCGCCAAGCCGAGCGCGAGTGACGAAGAACTCATCGCCGTCTGCCGTCGCACCGGCATGTGGGACATCCTCGTCGAACGCCTCGGCCCGAACCCGCTCGACGTCGATTTTGCCGGCGGTCGCAAGCTTTCCGGCGGACAAAAAAAGCTGCTCGCGCTCACGCGCTGCCTCATGCGCGACCCGTCGTTCCTCTTCCTCGACGAGCCGACCGCGGGCATGGACAACATTGAAAAATTCCACCTCTTGCCGATGCTGCGCGAAGCGTGCCGCGGCAAGACGGTCATGGTCATCGATCACGACATCCATTGGCTCCTGCGCTTCTGCGATCATTTCGTCGTGCTCGAAGGCGGGCGCGTCGCCGAGGAAGGCAGCGGTCACGAGCTGCTGGCTACCAACGGCCTGCTGGCGCAACTGCACCAGGAAGCCGAGGCCCCGGCGGCTGCCGCCGAGGAGGAAGGTGCGGGTGCGATGGCGGCCATGCCCTCCGGCACGCCGGCTTCGGTCGGCGTCTAGTCTGGGTTTCGGAGTCGGTGCGGATTCTTCGCAAAAGCTGTCGGGCCGAACGTTTAATCCTTACTTAAACCCACCTCTGGCGATGCCAGAAGTGAAAATTCAACACCAAAAAGAAAGCAACTACGACTATGGCAGACGAAGCTATCATGGGCAAAAAGGCCGAGGAAAAAGTGGACCCTTCTGAAGTCGGCAAGACGGAAGAAGTCCCCGCCGAGGCTGCGGGCCAGGACGAGGTGGGCGGACGTTACCGCTTCCAAAACATCGTGATCTGCCCTTACTGCGGGCGCCGCAACCACATCATTGAAAGCTCACACTATTATCGTGTGTATAGCTGCTGGCACTGTGGCTGCAACTTCTACAAGTAAGCGCGCCAGCCATGAATAAAACGTTTGCAGCTCACTGCAAAACAGTCCGGCTCGAACGTTGAACCTAAAGACGGACAGCCCCGCCCAAAAAACCAAAAAAACCGGGGCTGTCCGTGAGGCCGAAGAACCAGGCCAAACGAAACAAAATTTCCGTCCAGAACGACAAAAATTTTCTAGTCAAAAGAAACCAATCTCGCGGCCGTCTGACGATGCGCCGGAGCAACAAAACACAAGTAAACCAACACAGTCACTAAACATATGGCAGAAGAAATCAAAGCAACGATGGGCCGCAAAGTTGAACCCGGCGCGGACACCAGCAACGTGGGCAAAACCGTCACGACCCAGAGCGAAGCCGGTGGCAGCGACGAAGTCGGCGGTCGCGGTCTGTTCCGCAACCTGGTCATTGACCCGAACTGCGGCGCGGCCGTCTGGATCGTCGAGGACAGCAGCAACTACCGCATGTATCGCTGCTCGAACTGCGGCGGCTTGTTCTACAAGTAACCCGCGGTCCATCAACGTGGCGCCCGGCCGGGAGTCGAGGAAACACCCGGTGCGGGCGGCCAGAGATCGGCGCAGGAGGGGCAACCTTGTCTTTCCTGCGCCGATTTTTTCCTGCCGACCAATTCCCCCCCCTTTGCGCTGCTGCTGACACACTTTCTTGTTTTCGATGAACGCAAGGCCGATTTACTTTTTCCAAACCGCCGTCATTTGCCGAGTCGTTACCAGGATGACGATGCCGCTCCTGCTGCTGGGCGCGTTTTTCTTCCTGGCTTTGGCTCAGACCGGAGCGCAAGCGGGCGAGCCGGAATTTTCCTACCGTGCGCGGCTGAGCACCCGCGATCATTTCAATAGTGACGGACAACGGCTGAAAACAGCCGCTGAGGTAATCCGCCAGGATCGCGCCAACTATCATCGCTACCTCCGGCGCGACCCGGAAGATACTGGCGATCCCGTTTTTGGCGATGCCGCGGCGCGCGCTTCGCTCGATTCCCGGCGCGTGCATTTTGCCAGCAGGGCAGTGGCCGACGCCGTGCTCAACGGCACGCCGCTCGTCCAGGTGGAAATCTACGGTGACGTGGTCGAAGTGACTTTGCTCTGAACCTCGCCCGGTTCATTCTGGAGGAGTGATTCCTTCCGCTCACGCGTTGACCGACGAACTGCGGCATTTTCTGGATAGCCGCGCCCTTTCCGCCGCCGATTCCAGCGTGGAGGTGACGGCGTTGACGCTCGCCGACTATCGTAAACTAGGCAACCAGGCGCTCGCGCAAGGCGAGACGTTTCTGGCCTACGACATTGTCACCGAAGGCTTGCGCAGTGAGCCGGCGGACCTGCGGCTGTTACAACACCAGGCACTCGCCCTGGCGCGCAGCGGTTCACCGCAAAAAGCCAACAGCGTCTTGCGCCAGCTCCAGGCCAGCGGTCATCGGGATGAAGAAACGCTCGGCTTGCTCGCGCGCACGCACAAAGACCTATGGCAACTCGCCACGGAGCCAGCGGAAAAACATGCTGAACTGCGACGTTGCTTCGAGTTGTATCGGGAAGCATATGAACTTACGCATGGCTACTATCCCGGCATCAACGCCGCGGCGATGGGTTTGCTCTTGGGTGAGACGAAAATTGCCCGCCAACTCGCGCGCGAGGTGCTGGCCATCTGCGCGACGGGCGATTGCGCCAGCGAGGATTACTGGACCGAGGCGACGCGCGGCGAGGCGGCGTTGATCTCGGGCGACCTCGCAACCGCCGCGGAGCATTATGGCCGCGCCGGACAGCTTGGGCGCGGACGTTTCGCCGACCTGAGTTCCACCCGGCGTCAGGCGCGCCTGCTCTGTGATCATCTTTTACACGCGCCGAGCCGCTTCGATGCTTGTTTTGGCATCCCGAATGTCGTCGCATTTTCCGGCCACATGATCGACGCGCCGGATCGCGCAGCACCGAGATTTCCCGCCGCGGCGGAAGCGCGGGTGCGCGCGGAACTGGACGCCCGGCTGGCGGCGCTCGACGCCGGCTTCGGCTTCTGCGCGGCGGCTTGCGGCGCGGACCTGCTTTTCATTGAAGCCATGCTCGCGCGTGGAGCGGAGGTTCATGTGGTCCTGCCGCTGGCGAGGGATGCTTTTCGCCGGGCCAGCTTGGAGAACGGTGCGCCGGGCGATTGGGGCGCGCGCTATGAAAGTGCCCTGCAGGCTGCGACCTCCGTCACTTACGTTGGCAAGGAGGCTGCGCCGGAAAACGCCATGGTTTTTGAATTTGGCAACCGCATGATCGCCGGACTCGCCCGGATCAAAGCCCGCACGCTCGATACCCGCGTTTTTCCATTGGCGGTGTGGGATGGTCGCGCAGGCGACGGGGAGGGGGGCACCGACGCGTTTGTGCGGCTTTGGCAGGCGCGGAGCATCCAGGTGGAATTGATCGAACCCAATCCCGAAGCCGCCATTTCGTCGGGCAATCCTACGATGAATAACCCGCCGCCAGCCGCGGACGCGCCGGCATTCCCACAGGTGATCAAAGCGATGCTCTTCGCCGATGTCGCCGGCTACGGCAAGTTGACCGACGAAACGATCCCTCACTTTGTCACGCACTTCCTCGGGCGCACGGCTGGGTTGATCGCGCGCCATCCCGACGCGCCGTTACTCAAGAACACTTGGGGCGACGCCTTTTATTTCGTCTTCGACACGGTGGCTGCGGCCGGCCGATTTTCGCTCGACCTGCGCGACCTGATCGACGCCACGCCGTGGTCCGAATTGGGTTTGCCGAACGGTTTGCGCATTCGCATCGGTCTGCACGCGGGACCAGTCTTCGCCATCGTCGATCCGATCATCGCGCAGCAGACGTTCACCGGTTTTCACGTCAGCCGCACCGCGCGGATCGAGCCGATCACCGAGGAGGGACAAATTTACGTGAGCCAGGCTTTTGCCGCGTTGGCCGAGGCGGAAGGCGCCACTCGTGATTTCGTTTGCGATTATGTCGGTCAAAAAGCGTTGCCCAAAAAATCGGGCGTTTTCCCTTTCTACTTGCTGCGTCGGCGCGTGCCAGCCGTCACGACCAAGTAGAGTAACTTTCCACGCCTGCCCCAACGATTCGTTGTGACTTACAAAATTGTAAGGTTGCGGCAACGCCCGCGCAAAAGGGTGGACGTAAACTGCCAGTCGATGCGAGAAACCCTGCCAGGATGATTCAAAAGCCTCTCACCAGAAGGCGAAGCTTTGTCCGTTACTCTCATGCGCGGGCTGGGCATTTAGGATGATAAGCACGAAGTCGAATTTCTGGCTTTGGCCGGGTATGCAGCGCTTGGGACCAAGCCGAGTTGACGTGGGAGCTAACCTGCTAAACATCCTCAATATGCGCACCGTTGATGATGTCCTGCCCACGCTCCAAGTGCCGGAAAATGTCCGTCAAATTCTCGGCAGTTTCGTGCAGGCGGCACACGCAGCGTTTGGCGACGATTTGCAGTCGATCATTCTCTATGGCAGTGCGGCAGAAGGGCGGATGCGCGCGACTTCCGACGTGAATGTTGTGCTCGTGCTGGCGCGTTTTTCTCCGGCGGCAGCCGAGCGGCTGAGCGGTCCGCTGCGTCTTGCAGAGGCAGCGGTGCGGCTGCGCGCCATGTTCCTGCGCGCGGACGAGGTGCCAGCGGCGACGGTGGCGTTTGCCTTGAAATTCACCGACCTCGCCGAGCGACACGTCGTGCTCCAAGGTCACGATTTTTTCAGCGAACTTGCCATCCCGCGCGAGGCCAAACTCCATCGCCTGCGACAGGTGCTCCTCAACGCGCTGTTGCGCATGCGCGAGTCGCTTGTGTTGCTGGCGGGGCAGGAGGAACGGCTGGTTCATCTGATCGCTGAATCCGCCGGTCCGCTGCGATCCGCGGCGGTTACCCTGCTGGAATTGGAGGATGCGCCGTCCGCGCCAAATCCCAAGGCGGCACTCGAAAAAGTCGCCGCCGAGACCGGTGCGGACGGCTATCGCGACGTGCTCGCCTTGTTATCAACCGCCCGCACCGATGCCCGCCTTGCTCCCGGCGCGGCCGGCCCGGCGTTCACCCGCTTGCTCGCATTAACCGAGGCGCTCCACCTGCGCGCCTCTCGTCTGGGACCGGCGGCCACGCAGAGCGCATAAATTGCCATGAATCCGCTGGATTTAAGTGGACCCGCCTTTCTCGGTTTTTACCTGGCGCTGCTCGTGCTGACCGGCGTGGCGCTCCGCATTTTGCGGAACCTCGGTGATGGCGGCAGCCGTCAAGCCACCGCGCCCGAGCTGACCGATCCCTATTTGATCGCGTGCCTGCGCGGCGGCGCACAGGAAGTGTGGCGGGTGGCGACCGTGACGCTGCTTGACCGCGGGTTGTTGACCGCCACCGGCAGCGAGGTGCGCACGAAAACGGAGGTCGAGAACACGGCAGGTTCCAACGAGGTTGAGCGCGCGACGTTGAGCTGGTTTCGCACGCAGCGGGCGGCGACTTCCATTTTTAAGGAAACCACGCTCGCAGCCATCGTGCAGCCCTACGAGGAGCAGTTAATCGCACTGAGCCTGTTGCCGAGCGAAAGCCAACAATCGCGGCGGCACCTCATCGCAGCATTCGTCGTCGCGGGAATGGTCACGTTGACCGTGAGCAAGATCGCCGTCGCGTTTTCCCGCGGGCATCACAACATCCTTTTTTTGCTGCTGCTCACCTTCTTCGGCTGCCTCGTCCTGTGGGGCATCGGCAACCCGCGCCGCACCCGTCGCGGCGATGCCATTCTTGAAGACCTTGCCCGCCTGTTTGCGCGACTGAAGACCGGCACGAGTTCCCTGAAGGCAGGGAAAACGACGAACGAACTGATCTGGACGGCGGCCATCTTTGGGCTGGCGATTTTACCCAGCGCCGTTGTGCCTCAAATGCAATCGCTCTATCCGACGGGGACAAGCTCGGGCGGATCTTCTTGTGGCTCGTCTGGCGGGTCATCCTGCGGTTCCTCCTGTGGTGGCGGCTGCGGCGGCGGCTGCGGCGGTTGTGGAAGCTGACGCCGATGATGACGACCGCACCGTCTGCTGCCGGCAGCATCGCGCGCGACCGCTTCGGCCTCGGCTGGCGGCCGGAATTGGCGGCGGGAATCTTCGCGCACCTCGATCAAATCGACATGCTCGAAGTCATCGCGGACGATTATTTCGACGTGCCGCGCCGGGAGCTGTCGGCGTTGCGAACGCTCGGCGCGCAAGTGCCGATCACCTTGCACGGCGTCGGCGCGGGATTGGCCTCGGCGTTGCCCGTCGAGCAGCGCCGGCTCGATGACTTGGCGCGCGTCGTGGAAGTCGCCGCGCCGGTATTCTGGTCGGAACATCTCGCTTTCGTGCGCGCGGGCAACGTGGAAATCGGCCACCTCGCCGCGCCGGTGCGCAATTGCCGCACGCTCGCCGGCACGGCGGAAAATCTCACGCGAGCGCGCGCCACGGTGGGCGCGTGGCCGGCGGTGGAAAATGTCGCCACGCTGATTGATCCGCCGGGCTGTGAGATGAACGAGAGCGATTGGATGCTGGCGCTCTGCGACGCGTTGCCGGAACTGCCGCTGCTGCTCGATTTGCACAATGTTCACGCCAACGCGCTGAACTTCGGCTTCGACGCCGCGGAGTTTATTTTGCAACTGCCGCTGGCTCGCGTGGGCGCGATCCACATCGCCGGCGGCGAATGGATCGATGCGGGCAGCGTCGCGGGCGAGCGCCGGTTGCTCGACGACCATTTGCACCCGGTGCCGGAGCCGGTTTATGAATTGCTCCGGTTCGTCGCCGCGCACGCGCCGCAACCGCTGAACGTCTTGCTCGAACGCGACGGCGCTTATCCGCCGATGCCCGAGTTGCTGCGCGAAATCGCCGCGGCGCGCGCGGCCGTTGCCAGGGGGCGCGCCGAGGCGGCTGCCGCTTTGCACCAGCCGGCATGAGCGGGGATGCACCGCCGCCGCCGCTGGAGGTTTTTCTCGCGCAGCTTTACACCGACCCCGAGTTGCGCGCCCGCTTTCTGCAAGACCCCGCTGGCGTCACGCAGGAAGCTCGGCTCTCGGAAAGAGATTGCACGGCGTTGTTGCAACTAGATCGCACCGGCTTGCAACTCGCGGCCCGCAGTTTCGCGCACAAGCGTCGGGCTAAAACCGCGCGCGCTCCGCGAAGTGCCGCCGGCTTTTGGCGAACGCCCTGGCGCCGCTGGATCGCGCGCTGGCGGTCCTGGCGTTTTCGATAAAATTCCGCGCAACCGTGCTATTCTCTGCCGCCGCATTTTTCTGATGAAAAACATTCGTCGCATCCCGTGGATCGTCGCGCTGCTGCTTTGGATCATTTTCACCTCGTCCGGCCGCGCCACCGAGATGCGCGCGGCGTGGGTCGCCTCGGTGGCGAACCTCAATTTTCCCTCGCGTCCGGGCTTGAGCGCTGACGAAGGTCGCGCGCAAATCCATCGGATCGTCGGCCTTGCCGCCGACTGCGGTCTGAACGCGCTGATGGTGCAAGTGCGCCCGGAGAGCGACGCGCTGTATGCCTCGCGGCTCGAACCCTGGAGCCGTTTTCTCACCGGCCGCCAGGGAGCCGCGCCCGGCTACGATCCGCTGGCGGTTTTCATCGAGGAAGGCCGTCGGCGCGGCGTCGCGATCCACGCGTGGATCAATCCCTATCGCGCCGCCACGAGCCAGAGTCCGCGCGCGGCAAATCATGTGACTCGTCTGCTCCCGAGCGCGACGCATTCCGCCGGGAGATTGTTGTGGATGGACCCCGGCGAACCGGCGGTGCGCGAGCACGTCGTGCGCGTGATCGAAGACATCGTGCGCCGCTATGCGGTCGCGGGCGTTGTGTTCGATGATTATTTTTATCCGTATCCGGACAGCGGCTTGCCGCGCGGCTCGTTCCCCGATGTCGCGACCTATGAGCGTCACCGGGCGGAAGGCGGCGATCTGCCCTTGGCGGATTGGCGGCGGGAGAACGTCAACGCCCTCGTGCGCGAGGCGCAGCGCGCAGTGCATGGAGCACGGCCGGGGGCGCGATTTGGCGTCAGCCCGTTTGGTATTTCCCGACCCGGCGTGCCGGCGGGCGTCCAGGCGGATCTCAACCAATATGCTGATGTCTATTCCGACCCCGTGCGCTGGTTGCGCGAAGGCACGGTGGATTATCTGTCGCCGCAGCTTTATTGGCGCGACGCGGGGCCGCAAAGTTATTCCGCGCTGTTGCGCTGGTGGCGCGGGCCGGAGGCGAATCCGCGCGGCGTGCCGATCTATCCGAGCATCGCGGTGGACCGACTCGGCGAAGGCTTCAACTGGCCGGCGTCGGAAATCGCCAATCAATTGCAACTGGAAGAATCCATCGGGCCGCGCGCGGGGGGCGGCGGCTTCATCCTGTGGAGCATGGGGCCGCTCTTGCGCGATCAAAAAGGCATCGGCAGCATCGTGGCCGAACATGCGCGCTGACACCCCCACGGCGTCAGCGCCGCCGTCGCTTCGGCTTGGACGCGGGACGCGGCGATGCGGAAGCCGCATCCTGTTTGCGTTCCTCTTCGATCAAGGCGGCAACCGTCAGGTCTCCGAGCGGTTCCTGGCGCGCCTGATGACGACGCAGGGCGGCTTCGAGCAGGAGCTGTTCGTCGAGATCGAGCTGGTCCGCCAGCCAGCGATCGGCCTCGGCGTGGGCGTGATGCTCGCGCATGAGTTGCGCGTAGCTCATCGACCGCACGTCGGGCGCGTTCGGATCGGGAGTCGTCGTGGCGCGCGTCAGATTGGCTTCCGCCGCATTGTTGTTATTGCCGCCGGCGAGGGGATCGGTGACGCGCGGTGGTTCGTTGGAAAACAACTCGTTGCCACCGATGCCGCCGGGCGCAGTTGGCTCGCTGCTGCCAGGGAGATTGCGCGCGAGCTGTTCCGCTTCCACCGAGATGGCGTCCCCGCCACGCGCGAAACGAAATTGCCGCCCCGTCAACTGCGCGCCGTCATTGCCCACGGCACTTCGATAAATCGCCAGCGCCGGCGCGCTGCCGTAGCTCCACGCCACCGCGAGACGCGTCTGGTAGGCGAGCAACACGCCGAGCGCGCGATAAACCACGACGCCGCCGACCGCGTAGGTCAGCGTGAACATCTCGTCGCTCTTGGCCGCGATGGACACGACGCCTTCAAAATGCCCGGTGCCGCTGCGTTCGCCCGTGAAGCGATGTTTGCCGGCCAGCGGTCCCTCAGGATTCTCGATCCACATCTCCCCGACCGTCCGCGCCGAGTCGATGCTCGTGACCCAGCGTCCGTGCCAACGAGACCCTTCGCGTTGATACACCGTGACGCCATACGCCAGTCCGCCGGTGCGCAGGGAGACCGCGAGCAAGTTGTCGCCCGTGCCTTCCACGGGAAGTCCGAACCCGCGCAGATTGCGCGCGCGGCTGCCGGTTGTCGGCGAACTCTCCAGATGCCAATTCGCGAGCACCGTGGACGGCCGCGCGAGCAGGTCGAGCGTGCCGACGGGTGTGATGTTTTGCGCCGCATTGCCAGAGGAGTTCGCAGGAGATTTGGCAAGCAGATACCAGCGCCCGCTCAAAGGCTCCGCTGCCGCGCCAGCGGCCATTTGCGCCGATGCGCCGAAGAGGGAGCACAAGCTGCCAACCACCAGCGCCGCGCCGAAAGGCCGGGCGAGAAACTTCTGGCTGAAGATTGACATTCTTTTACAGGTGCCACCAGACGATGAAAAAGAAAGCTTCGCCATGATCGAAACTTCCCACCCAAAACTCTCCCGCGCTGCACGCGCGACATTGCTGCTCCTGCTTTGCGCGCTGGTGGCTTCCCTGCCGACGCATGCCGCGGAAACTACGCGCCAGCCTCTCGGCGCATTGCGCTTTGCCTTACGTGATCTGCCGCCGTTGCTCGCGCCGGCGGCGCCGATTTGCGCTTACCTGAAAAACGGGCGGAACGAAAATCCCTACGCCGATTCGCTCCGGCGCGGCGAGATCATCGGCATCGTCGAGCGTCTGCCCGGCACGGGCGCGGCCGAAACTCCGGCGCGGATGACGACTTACGAACTCGTCCTGCTCACCGAAGGCGAGCTAAAACACCGCGCCTACGTTTTCCTCAGCGACAAGTTTCAAGTGCGCGTGCTCTTTCCCAACGGCACCCTGGCCGGCCCTGGTCCCAAACCAACGAAGGCCGCGCTGCGCCAAGCCTTCGGCCGGCACCTTGTCTTCGCGGAAGAGGCGAAGCGGTAGGGCTTTAAAAAAATCGCTGACGGTCGGGTCTCCCACGGTTTCCGATTGCTTCGCGCCCCGACTGGGGCGGAAGTCCACACGCCCCGCGCGCTCCATCGCGGGCGATTTTCCTGCGAACGCCTTTTGCGTGCCGAAAGTCGCCCCTTGCCCTCCAAAAACTACGGCAATTCCTCTCCTGACTTTAACGGTAAGCAGTTTGCCGCATCTCAGCACTTCCCAAAACGCAGGCTTGGTGTTGTCACGGCGCAACTTCCTTCCGCGAGCCGGAGAGGCCACAGGCTTGAGGCGCGCAGAGTCCCAATTTCAGATGCAGATTGCATCCGTCGAATTCCAAGTAAGGCCGCTACTCCACCATGTGCGCTGACTATGTTCACCTTTTTTGTCGAACAAGGAACGCCGGAATGGATGGCATCAATTGACTTATTCCTATGTGCATCTGCAAACGCACAACACAGAAAAAGGGTCATTTGCTGTGTGATAGTAAATAGGTGGGTGATTTTCATCGTAAACTTCGGTCGCTGTTGATCAATGCTTGGCAGTTCAGAGCGATGGCATGATTACATTTTCAACGCGTTGGCGATAGAGTTCGTCAATGCGGTTGGCGATGCCATGCACCGGGTCAAATTCGAGGAAGCAAGGTTCACGCATTGCCGCGGCCGCAGCAAAAAAATCGCGCGGCTTTCTCAGCCATATACATCGCGGCTGCCGCGGCACTTGGTGATGCCGTGGTTTTCCAAGAGGATGACGCGGGGCAGAGTGCCAAACTGCTCGCTACCACGGCTCCGACCCGCTCTCACACTGGCCCTAAAAAAGTGGGTCCGCTCACCGAGGGATGACTTCGCACTGGTAGTGTTCTTTGAGGGATTCACTGAGCCGCGCCTGTGCCACAATAAAATAATGTGTAGTGCGCAGTGTTTACCAAAGCACTTTGCCGATGGGTAAACGCTCTGCCATAGTAGCTGCCGAAATCCTGCATGGCGCCCCAGATTTCGAAGCCGCGTTTTCCCCAACCCTTCGGTGTTTTGCTCCCTGTCACGCTCCCACCGTTGAACGCGCC
>JAFAXH010000045.1 GCA_019241085.1 Verrucomicrobiota bacterium
ACCGCGGCGCGCGGCGGGCAGGCTCTCGGCGACGAGCGTGATGCCCGCGCCGAGTTCGCCCGCGAGGCCGACGCCGGCGACAAAGCGCAGGATGAAAAATTGGTTGAGCGTCGTGGCGCCGGCGTTGAGCAGGTTCGCGATGGAATAGAGAATGATGGAACCGAAGAGGATGGAAACCCGGCCGCGTTTGTCGCCGAGCACGCCCCACATGATGCCGCCGAGCAACATGCCGATCATCTGCGTGTTGAGCAGCGCGAGACCGAGGTCGGTGAGGGTGTGCGGCTCGGTGACGCCGATGCCGAGCAGGCTCGCTTTGCGCACGATGCTGAAGAGCACGAGGTCGTAGATGTCCACGAAATATCCAAGCGCGGCGACGATGACGCCAAAGGTCAGCGTGCGGGCCGGGCCGGCGGAGGACGCGGTGGTGAGCAGGGGGTTGTCAGCTATCGGGGAATGGGCGCTCATGCAATCGTTGGGGGGAAAGGAAACGGATGACGTAGCGGAGGGAAATAGCGTGCGAATTTTTTTCGAGAAAAGGCAAGATGGAATTGTGGACTACCCTGCGAGTCTGCCGCGGCGTTTACTTCCTTTGTCATCCTGAGCGGAGTCGAGGGGCAATAATATATTTGACTGGACAAATTCCTTGACTTCGCGGGCCGGGTTGGCAGGATGACAGGATGGCTGAGTGCGATTTTACCTCCGAGTTGCTCTTTAAAATTCTAAGTCCGCGCCCCAACGATTCAAAAGGGGTAACTTCGCCTGAGTTACGCGATATTGAAAAGGCGTTCGAGTCTAATGTTTATAAGTTCGTTACCTTGGTAACGCTAACTGAATTTATTTGCAGGGCGGCGAGCAGGGGCGACCCTCTTAGTAGAATATGCAAAGATTCAGGTGCTGGGTGTAGAGACGAATAATTTCAGCCAAGCCGTTGATGTGACTAAACTTGATGCGCTTGGCGAAAAGATTTATCAGGCGGCTATCCAAATTGATGAAGAACTTAATGCCAGAGACCCTCATCGCTTAAGAAAAGAAACCGATCAAGCTGTCAGAATGCTCAAAAAAATCTTTGGTGCGGAGGCCAAGCCTGAGGCAATGTTAGCCTTGGAATCAATCTATATTTCCCTGCTGGTAAATATCTGGACAAGTTTCGAGGTGTTGGCTACCGACCTATGGATTGCAGCCACAAATGCAAGACCAAAAACGCTAGGTGACATTGCGCTAAAGTCACCAAAAATACGTGAGCATGGCTCTCCCTTAAATCCGATGGATGGCAAACAAAAAGACGATCTTACCTCTATATCAATAGATACCCTTGCAAGGTATGGATATGACATAAAGAACAAAATAGGAACGATAGTTTACGAAGCCCAAAAATTCAGCTTCAACCGCTTAGCCAACATTCATTCTGTATATAAAATCAATTTTAAGGACGAGGCGGACACGCTGTTTAAGCAACACGATCAGGTCAGGATATTAGAGGCTGTGCGAAATGTTTTAACTCATCGAGCCGGCATAATTGACCAGACCTTCAAAGACAGGGTTGCCCAAGATCAAAGATTGAGTGCAAAGGGTTTAGAAATTAAACAAAAACTTGACCTAAGCGGGAGCGATGTCGCGCACTACGTCAATTCGACAATTCGCTGTGGAAATGATTTGCTTGGCTTTGTAGATTCTTGGTTGCTAACACACCCGGACTAAGCACTATGGAGTATCCCAACCAATACGAAGCGTTGTCGCAACTGCCCCCGCTTGAACATTGTTGTCAAGACTGCGGAGGCAAAGGAGGACGGGCCGCCATGTATGCGGATGAATGGGAAGTGTGCCCAGCTTGCCTTGGCGCCGGCTACATTCCGACCGATTTTGGAAGAAGTATCGTTGCCCTTATTCGCCACCAAGAACGTTCCCTCGGCGTTGCTGGTTAGACTGCCGCTGTTTGCGCCATTCCCTTTCGCGCCGATCTATCTCGGCTTTCGGCACGGCCAATATCTGCCGTGTAAACGCCTGTAGCTTCTCGAACGGCGTCGGCTCTGGCTTATCTGCTGCGGCAGGCTCGCTCATGGCGTCCAGCATAGGCTAAACGCCGCCGACTGACAACTAGCAGTCGTCCCGTCCGCGCTCCGTAATCCGCTGGCTTTCGGGCCGCCCCTTTTTCTTACGCTGCTGTGCCCGGAAGGCTGTCGCTTCGGCCCGTCAACGCCGCATAGGTTAGCCGCTTGCCAACCATGCCGGCGACTGCCTTTAGGAAGCGCCCCTGATCGTTGTCCTTGCGCTCGTTAAAACGGAAGCACTGCTCGTCCAAGTAGCGAAAGAGGTGTTCGGCGTTCACGCTGACATAGGTGCCTTTGATCGTGCGCTTGAGCAGGCACCAGAAGTTTTCCAGCCCGTTCGTATGCACGTTGTCGCGCACGTATTCAGCGGCGTGGTCCACGAACTTGTGAACCACGTTGGCATTTAGCTTCTTGTAGCCAACCCAGGAGTCCGTGTGCAGCTCGGAGCCGGCTTCCACGTTGGCGTGAATGCCAGCGAGCAGCGTGGGCTTCTTGGAGTTTTTAAGCACCTTGGCGCGCACTTTCGACTTGCCCTTTTCTTGGCTGCGTTCGAGCAAGCCCCACACCATCGTCTTGGCCGTGTAGCCGGGGGCGATGCCCTTCTTCTTTTTGACGCTCTTGTGCATGAAGTCGGCGTTGGGGCCGATGAAGCACTCGTCGCTTTCCACGATGCCTTTCAGCTTTTCGATGCTGCCATTCTGAATCGCCATGCGAATCCGGTGCAACATGAACCACGCCGTCTTCTGCGTGACGCCGATAGCGCGATGAATCTCGTAAGAGCTAATCCCATTTTTGGCGTTGACGATGAGCCAGAAAGCGGACATCCACTTGCCAAGGCTCAGGGGCGAGTCCTCAAAGATCGTGCCGACGCGGACGCTGAATTTCTTGCCGCATTCCTTGCACTTCCAGAGCCGCCCCGCCAGCGGGTAGGACTCTTTCGATGAGCAGGCGGGACAAACCGCAACACTACCTTCCCAGCGCATCGAACGAATGAATGCAAAGGCGTTGCTCTCGTTTGAAAAATAAACGATTGCCTCCGCCAAGGTCATGGGAATCTCGCTGCTCATGCGATAAAACTACCACGCTCTTTTGTCCTGTCAAGTATATTATTACCGGTCCCTCGACTCCGCTCGGGATGACAAAAAGTTAGCTCACTCACGAAGCTCGAACACCGCCGCGCGGCCTTCAATCCGCGGAGCGCCATTCGCCGCGGGCCCGCACGATCAACGGCGCCAGACGGGCGAATTGTCGGACGCTGGTGGTCAGATAAACGAGCAAGCCGATGAGCTGGAAGGCGAGCAGCAGCAGCTCGAGATTTCGCGCTGAAGTGGGCGTGACTGCCGAGGCCACATCATCGGCCGCGGTTTGGCGCCACACCAGCCAGGCGCCGAGATACAGGGCAAGGAGCACCGGCACGAGCAGGCGGATGTTCAGCCGTTGGTCCGCGGCGATCAGCGCGTAAAGCTCCGTGCCCGCCGCGCGCGGCGCGCTGCCCGCGCGGGAGGCTTCCGCCCGGCGCAAGCGGATCAGGCGTTGATCGAAGATAAACAAGCACTCCGCGAGCACGGCCAGCGCGGCATTCAACGCAAACCAGGCCGAAGGATGACCGAGGTGCGCGAACATGATGGCCTCGAACATGGCGCAGGCGACGTAGAAAAAATTATGCACGAACTCCAGCGGCCAGCGGATCAACGTCAGCGTGTGCATCATGGCGCGCGACCAAAAGAGGAGCAGCACCACGAGGCCAGACGCGGCATAGAGCCAGTCGCCGGGGCGCGGGCCGAGCCAAAGCGCGCGCGCGTTGTCGATGAGGAAATAAAGCGCGACGCCTTGGGTGATGCTGATGAGCGTGAGTTCGATGTTGACGACCAGGCCGTCGAGTTCCGCACGGCTTTCGCCGGCATTGGGCGGACTGGGAGAGTCGGGCTGCTTCACGGGGAGCTGCGCGATCCAGCAGCGGCGGTGCGTTCGTTCACGAATGTTTCAAGAATCTCCGCCGCGCGGGTGGGTCCATCCTCCGCGCGCAACGCCGGGGCGAGCGCCTGGGCGCGGCGGCTGGCGTCTTCGCTGGCGAGCAGCCGCGTGAAGGCGTCGCGCAAATCCGCGGCGCGGCGGCGCGCGCGCGGCAGCACGATGCCGACGCCGAGCGCGGCGAGCTGCGAAGCGTTGGCCGCCTGGTCGAACGCATAGGGGCAGCCGACGCTCGGCAGGCCGGCGCGCAAGACCTGCGCGCAGGTGCCGATGCCGCATTGGTGGGCGACGGCCGCGCAACGCGGGATCAACCAGCCGAAGGGGGCGTAGGCGAGCACGAGCACATTTTCCGGCGGGTTCGGTGGCGCGTTTTCCATCCGGCCAACGAGCAGGATGGCGCGTTCCGGCGTGCCGCGCACGGATTCAACGGCGGCTTGATAGAATCCCTGCGGGTCGGCGATCATCGTGGTGCCGAGAGTGAACAGCCACGGCTTGCGGCCCGCCTTTTCCGCGGCGGCGAGGAAGGCGACGAGGTCAGCCGGCGGCTGAAAAGCTTCCGCCGAAATCGGATCCCAAAAACAAAAGCCAGCCTGCTTTTTTTCCGCGCTCCAATCCGGCTCCGGCGCGGCAAAGTGCCGGCTGTAAAGTGTCAGCAACAACTCGCGCGACAAACCCGTGCGAAACGCCACGTCGCGCATTGGCTGGAGGCCGTGAGCAAGCCGGAAACGGTCGAGATAAGGATCGACGATCCGGCCCAGGCCGCGGCGTGCCAGCGTCCAAAGCAGCGCATTGAGCACGCGTCCCAGCGGACCACGAAAAGGCCGGCGGCTGAAGACCAGCGGCAGCGTGTAGCTGGAAGGAATGATGCACGGCGCGAGCACCACGGTCGCCCAGGGAATGCCGGTCGTTTCCGCGACCGCGCTGGCGATCATAGAGACATGGTGCGCCACCAGGCAGTCGTGTTGCGGCGCTGCTTCGCAGAGCACGCGATAGACCTCGTCGAAAGCCGGCGAAAACCAATTCTTCATCAAGGCGCGAATGGCCCTGCGACCGCCCTCGGCCTGCGAGGCGATATCGGGAATGGTGGCCAGAAACTCGTTGGTCTGCGTCGGACCGGCCGGCAGGAAATCCAGTCTCGCGCCCGTGACCGCGCTGCTCCAATCCGGATTACCAACCAGCGTCACGCCATGCCCGCGGGCGCGCAACGTTTGGCCAAGGCTAAGAAAGGGGTGCAGGTCGCCCCGCGAACCCCAACTGGAAAGGAGAAATCTCACGGCACCTGCCGCAGAAGTGCCAGAACTACCGAGCCTTGTCGAGCCTTGTCGAGCCTTTGCCTGCTTATTCTTCGGGCAATTGGAGGGGAAAATCCGGGCAGAGTGCCGAGCGTTCCATCACGCCGGCAGGATTATAAAAAGCGACCTTGCGAGAGGCGTTGACGATCCAGACTTCCCGCGCGCCACGCTCGAAATAGAGCCGGCGCTTTTCGTCCATCTCGATGCCAGTGTTCGAGTCCGAGCGGATTTCCACGCAGATGTCGGGGGCGAGTTGGAACAATCGCTGATCCTTCACCTCGGCATAACGCTCAGGGGAAATCGCTGCGACATCCGGGGCGCGGACGCCGTCGGAAGTTTGCACGGAGCATTCGCCAGCGATGCGCCACCTTGGCAAGCGAGTCTTCAGTTCATGGATGACCTCGGCTTGCAAGTAACCGTGAGGATTGTAGGCAGGACTCATGATGACTTGTCCCCAGCGATTCAGCTCGATCTTGAACGGCAGATTTTGCAACTCCTTGCACTCGATAACTTCGTCCCAAGTCATGCGCGCAGTCTAAGCTGTCGCTCTGTCCTATCGCAAGCCCAAGCTCGCCGCCAGCGCTTCCATCTTCGCCGCTACCATCGGGTCCATTTTCACCAACTCCGGCCAGACGCGGGAGTAGCCTTCGCCGGGCAATTTGCGCGTGGCGTCGAAGCCGATGTGGCTGCCGATATTGGGCACGCTCGGCGCGTGGTCGAGGCTGTCGCACGGCGCTTTGACGAACGTGCTGTCGCGCTGCGGATCGGTGTTCGCGCACAGGCGAAAGAGCACCTCGCTCGTGTTGTGAACGTCGCAGTCTTCATCCACAACGACGATGTATTTTGAAAACATCATCTGCCCCATGCCCCACAGGCCGTGCATGATCTTGTAGGCTTGATACGGATACTGCTTGCGGATGGAAACAAAGACGAGGTTATGGAAGACACCTTCCGGCGGCAAAGTCAGATCGACAATCTCCGGGAAGTTCATCTTAAACACGGGTAGAAAGACGCGCACGCTGGCGTCGCCCATGTAGTAATCTTCCATCGGTGGAATGCCGACAATCGTGGCGGGATAGATCGCTTCTTTTCGATGAGTAATCGCGGTGAGATGAAACACCGGATAGTCATCAACTGGAGTATAGAATCCGGTATGGTCGCCGAACGGTCCTTCCGGCCGCGCCTCACCGGGCTGGACGTAGCCTTCGAGCACGAAATCGACATCGGCTGGCACTTCGAGATCGTTCGTTTCGCACTTCACCAACTCGACGGATTTTTTTCGGCAAAAACCGGCGAACAAAATTTCGTCGAGTCCATCCGGCAGCGGCGCCGTCGCGGCAAACGTGTAGGCCGGATCGCCGCCGAGGGTCACGGCCACGGGCATCCGCTCGCCTTTTTCGTAATAGCGCTTGCCGTGGCGCGCGCCGACCTTGTGGACCTGCCAGTGCATGCCGGTGGTGCGGTCGTCGTAAATCTGCATCCGATACATGCCGATGTTGCGCTCGCCCGTGTCGGGATCGCGCGTGTGGACATTGGGCAAGGTGACGAAGCGCCCGCCATCCTGCGGCCAACAATGCAGCACCGGCAGGTCGGCCAGCGTCACACCGCTCGCGCCCGCTGCCGACGGGCGGTCGAAGCGATGGATGACTTCTTTGCACGGCCCGTCTTTCACCCGCTTTGGCCGCGCGTGCAGGAGGTCGAGACCTTGTTTTAACAAATCCCAGCCTTGCCGCAGATTCGTTGGCGGCTTGGCCTTGAGGATGAGCTGCATCTGGTGCGCCAGATCGTCCACGTCGTCGAGTCCTAGCGCGAGCGCCATGCGGCGCCGGCTGCCCATCGTGTTAATGGCCAGCGGAAAGCGCGACGGCTGGCCGTCAATCGTCGGCTGCTCGAACAACAGCGCCTTGCCGCCGCCGGGCGATTTCATTTCCCGGTCCGCCAGGGCGGTGATCTCCAGCTCGGTCGCCACCGGCGCGGCGATGCGGCGCAACTCGCCGGCGGTTTCGAGCGCGCGCAGAAATTCGGAAAAAGAGCGGTAAGCCATCGCGACAGCGCGCACTATATCACGACGCGGCCGGGCGTCGCTGGCGGCGTCTCAATGCGAGTCGTTGCGCAAGACTTCAAACGTCTGCAAACGGCCATCGACGAACACCGCTTTCTTGTAAGGCACCAGCGTCGTCGCGAACTGCGGCCCATACAGAAACGCCGGATCGTAGTAGCCGCCAAAATAGGCAAACCCCCGCCGCCCTCCGCGCACGTAGCCCACGCCGGGATACAAGCCGAGATACGGCCCGTAATAAAACGGCCCCGTGTTCACGACCGCGGTGCGCTGCGTCAGATAAACCCACGATTCAAACGGATGCCCGCTGTGCCGACCCTCGAACACGCGATCCGGCGCGCCCCAGGCAATATAAACGGCGTCTTTATCCAACCCATCGCGAAGCTGGCCGTTGAGGACGAGTTGCTGGTCACCCGGCGAAAGTCGCTTGAATGCCGCCGGCCGATCCTTGGCGCGGGATTGCTGCGTGTTGGCGCAGGCGCTCAGCAGCAGCGCGCACACGGCGCAAAGGAATAGCGGCAGCGCCTGAGAAAAAAGCACAGGAACGCGGGGAATTAGCGTTTTCATGGCCAGCGACATAAATAAGATCGCGCCGGCCTGCCTTGATGGATGCTGCCCCGTCGCCGCCCGGCTCAGAACACCCGGCCGCTGTCAGTGTAGGATTTCAATTCGCCGTTGATAAACACCGCCTTGCGATAGCGATAGGCCACGGTAAACACACTCGAACGATAGAACGACCGGCCGGCATACGGCCCGGCGGAGTTGAACCAGATCGACCCGTCTCCCGGCACGCCGTAACCGCCGAGACTGCCGACGCGCGAAATGTAGCGGTCTTCATAGGAAGCCATCGGCGCGTATTGCGTGATCTGTTGTTCGTAAACCCACGCCTCCAACTGCTGATTCTTGTCGCCTCCGTGGATGACGGAGTCGGGCCGGCCCCACGCGATGAAGACCGCCTTCGGACTCATCCCGGCGTGGATCTGGCCGTGCAGCACGAGGCGTTGATCGTTCCCGGTCAGCGAGGAAAAATCCGCCGATCTCTGCCGGGCGCGGACGTGCGGAGTTGAACAAGCCGGCAGCGTCAGCACCAGAAACGCCCCCAGAAGCAGAGCCAGGCCGGAGCGCCGATTGCAGGAGTTTATGGAAAATGGGAGGACGCTCATCAAGCGCAGGTTATAGAAAAACTGCCCACTCCATGTCAATGCTCGTCTGAACAGGTTTCCGCTCGCGCCGGAGCCGGTGGCGGCAGCCTTTCTTGCCAGCCGCGAGCCGGTCGCCTACTTTCCCGGCGTGCAGGATCAGTTTGGCCATCTCATCAGCTACTTGCGCCTGTCGATCACCGATCGCTGCAACGAACGCTGCGTTTATTGCATGCCGCAGGAGTTGCAGGAATGGCTGCCGCACGGCGACATCTTGAGCTACGAAGAGATCGCGCGCCTCGTGCGCGTCGGCGCGAGCCTCGGCGTCAACAAACTGCGCGTCACCGGCGGCGAACCGCTCACGCGGCGCGGCGTTTTGGAATTGTTCCGGCTGCTGCAGGAAATCCCCGGCATCCGCGACCTCGGCGTCTCGACCAACGGCTCCTTGCTCGCGCGCGCCGTGCCCGACCACGGCGGACGCAGCATGGCCGCGTGCCTGCGCGGCTACGGCGTGCGCACGGTGAACATCTCGCTCGACACGCTCGACCCGGCGGCGTATGCGCGCATCACGGGCCGCAATTTTTTAGCCCAAACCCTCGCCGGCATCGCCGCGGCGCAGGCAGCGGGATTTGGCCCGGGTGAGATCAAGCTCAACTGCGTGCTCATGCGCGGCCGCAACGAGGACCAGCTCGGGCCGCTGATTGATTTCGCCGGCGAGCGCGGCTTGCTCCTGCGTTTCATCGAACTCATGCCGGTGAGCACGACCGACGTGTTGAGCGACGAAAATTTCCTGCCCATTGCGACCGCGCGCCGCATCATCGAAAAGCACAGTGGCTCGCTCGTGCCCGCGCCGGCCTTCAAGACCAACGGCCCTGCTGCGTATTATACCTTGCCCGAGCGCGGCGGCCAGATGATCGGCTTCATCGGCGCCATGACGAACCTGCACTTTTGCGAGAGCTGCAACAAGCTGCGCCTGACTTGCGAGGGCAAGCTGCGACCTTGCCTGGGCAGCTACCTTGAGTTTGACATCCGCGCGCCGTTGCGCGCCGGCGCAAGCGACGCGGAGTTGCGCGAATTTTTCTTCGAAGTCGTTGCGCGCAAACCGAAGGAACACGACTTCCGCGACAACTATCAGCCGAACCGAAAAATGGTCGCCATCGGCGGCTGAGCAAGCGGACGAACCGGGCGCGCGACACCGCACATGGATTCCGCGAAGCTCACACACATCGGCGACGATGGCGCGGCGCGCATGGTCGATGTTTCCGGCAAGCCGGAATCGGTGCGCATGGCCGCGGCCAGCGGATTCATCGTTTTGCAGCCGGCGACTTTGGCGTTGATCGAAGCCAACCAGATTGCCAAGGGCAACGTGCTCGCCACCGCGCGCATCGCGGCCATCCAGGCGGCGAAGGCGACGTGCGCGCTGATCCCGCTTTGTCACACCTTGTTGCTCCAACACGTCGAGGTCGATTTTGAAATCGCCGCCGATGGCATCCGCATTGTTTGCCGCGTCCGCACGATTGGCCGCACGGGCGCCGAGATGGAGGCGCTCACCGGCGTCGCGGTGGCGGCGTTGACGATCTACGACATGTGCAAGGCCGTGGACAAAACGATGCGCATCGGCGACATCGTGCTGGACGCGAAAAGCAAGGAAATCAAAGCCGCGGATGAACGCCGA
>JAFAXH010000056.1 GCA_019241085.1 Verrucomicrobiota bacterium
ATTGAGCCACGGATGCGCGTCCAGAGTTTGTCTTTCGTATCCTCAGCCTGATCCTCCACTTTGACTACCTGCACCTCGATCAGGTTCATGTTTTGCAGCATGTTCTTCTCGTGCTGCTCGATCATGATGTCCGTCTGCAGCTTGTGCTTGTCGTAGAGCCGCTGGGTGATGAACTCCCTGGCGATCTCCTGGTCGCGTGCCATCCAGGCGCGTTGCACGGTGAAGAAAACTTTTTCGACGCGTGCCTTGAGCGCGTCTTCGTCCCAGAACGGATCGTGCTTGGCAGCCTTGTGCAATTGGTGGGAATGCACGGTGTCCTCCACCTTTTGCTTGGCTTTGCGGATGAGCATCCAGGCGATGTAAAACGGCAACACGATGATCGTGACGATGGCGATGAAAATGCCGCCGCCCACCACTGCGCCAGCGCCTCCGCCTCCGCCGCCCGCGCGCGCAAAAGCGTTGGCATTCATCAACAGAATCAAGGAAAGCGTGAAGCCAAGTGTAATGAGATGCCGCATGGTGATCGAGGTCTTATACCATTCGTTTTCTGGTTGTGAAGTAACACCCTGTTCTTCTTTCACAGCTTGGATCGCCCCAGCACGCTTGCGAGATCGCTGACCAATGTGTGGCTGTCGGTGTTCCCATCAGCCGTTGGATAAGGTGCTCGGAGCAAACCACGCGTCGGAAAACCCCGCGGGGCATCGGCAACTCCAATTCGATGGGGCCGTTATCCTAATCCAAGGCGAATCAAAGAGATATGAAGACTCGGCTCTCCCGTTTGCTCTTTGTCACCCTTGGGTGTTCAGCGCTTCTGCCAACACTCACAGCCTGCAATTCGACCGGTTCCGCACCAGGTGGATCGTCTTCAGGCACCGCCTCCGTCAACACAGCCGGCAGTGGAGGAGTTACGGGCAATGGCATGGTGGGAGGCGGGGGCGGCTCGACGCGCAGTATGGGCGTGGGCGGGATGGGCGGTAATTATGGCGGCATGACCGGCGGTGGCGGTCGCTAGCGAAGCACGTAGAGCATCCGCTTTTACTGCGGGCCTCGCGTTTCCCATTCCAGCAGTCGCGGGCTGAGGCGCCGGTTGGCGAAAGCCAGCGATTGCCAGAGCAGCAAACCAAAGCCGCCTGCCAGGACGAGCGCCGTTGCCGCTACGACCCAGTGCCGCCTACCAAAACGATCTTTGCGTGGAGCAAAGGCCACCATGGCCAGGAGAGTGGCCACGACGACCACGGCGTCGTAGCTGGCGCGCTGCCAATAGCTGCCGCCCAAGTGCAGCCACATGCCAAATTCGTCGAAGGTCAGCGCCATGCCGGCACCGTAAAGATAGGCTGCGCGGCACCGGCCGCTTTCACCCAGCGGCAGGAAGAGCGTGGCTGCCCCGACGGCCGAGAGCAGAAAAATGCCGTAATTAAGATGATGCACGTGAGTGCCGCCAAGGTGCAGGAATAGATCGGGCAATCGCTGGCTCATGATCCCGATGACCAAGGCGCGCGAGGCGATGAAAACCAGTAAAAAAGCGAAGAGCGCGCGCCGCGCCACCGGACGCACGGAAGCGGCAGGCGCCGCGGTTGCCGCACGCGTTTGAGCACTGTCCGCTGGTGCCGAATCTGAGGGGGAAAGCATGGCCAAAAGGAGACTGAAAAGTTTTCGCGCGGTCAAGGGAGAAAGTCGCTACCAGACTCGCACGCGGCGGCACGCACAAACGCCATTGGACGTGCGATTCATGTGCGTCCGTTCGATTTGCGTTTGCGTAAAATATCCTCTCCTCTATGCGTCCTTTACTCATCCTGATTATTCTTTTGCTCCTGGTTGGCTCACTGCCGGTTTATCCTTACAGCAACGGCTGGGGTTATGGACCAAGTGGCGGGTTGGGACTGGTGCTGATCATCCTGCTCGTGCTGCTCCTTACCCGGCGCTCGCGCTTGTGAGGCAGAAGGCGCGGCGGGGAACGACGACGTTAAGGAACACGATCCCGACGGTTCAATATCCGCGTCCGGCACAGGCTTGCGCAAACCGTCTGGACGGTTTACCATCACCGCGTTTTTCAAAGCGCCAATCCGCGCTTATTTTTCAAATTATGAGCCGCCGTCCCGATTCACGCGATGCCCTTCTCGCCGCCGCGGAAGCCGTCGTGCTCAAAGCGGGCGCGGCGCACTTGACGCTCGATGCGGTGGCTGAAAAAGCGGGCGTCAGCAAGGGCGGGCTGCTCTATCATTTTCCCAACAAAGCCGCCTTGCTCGAAGCGATGGTCGCGCGACAAATCGCACGCTGCGAAACTGCGGAAAACGCGGTGCGCGACACGCTGCCGGAGACGCCGGGCAAGCCATTGCAAGCGTATGTTCTCGCCGCGTTGCGCGAGCAAGCGGATACCCGGCGCATCTGCTCCGCGCTCCTTGCCGCGGCGGCTAACAATCCGAAGCTGCTGGCGCCGGCACGCGAAAATTTCCGTCGCCGTCTCAATGCGCTCGCCAAATCCACCGGCGGCAATTTCGCCCGTGCCGCCGCCGTTTGCCTGGCCACCGACGGCCTTTGGCTGCTGGAACTGCTCAACCTTTCTCCGCTAACCACCGGCGAGCGCGAGAAGGTGCTGGCCGAGCTTCTCCGCCTCGCCGAGCTGGCCGCTGTCCCCGCTCCGCTCGCGCGTCGTCCGCAAAAAATTATTCCTCCCGCCCGCAATGGCGCGACGCACACACGGCGTTCTGGTTCCAAGAAACCTGCGCTTGTTTCCTCACCTTTATGACCGCAAATCCGCCCTCAACGACTTCTTCCACGCCGCCCGCCACGGCTCGCATTCACAACGGCGGCGCTATTTCTAAAAGCTCCGCACCGACAGGCCCACTCGTGCGGCCGCGTTGGGGGTTATTCAAGCGCTTCGTAGTCATGATCCTAGCGGTGATTCTGGTGTTTGCGGTGGTCGTGGGCATCTACGTTTCCAAGGTCATGAAGCAGATCGCGCTCGCAAAGAGCGGCGCCTTCGACCCGCCGCCGGCGGCTGTGACGACGGTGAAGCTGACGAGCGAAACGTGGCCGCGCGTGCTCAAGGGCGTCGGCACGATGGAAGCGGTCAACGGCGTGACCGTCGCGGCGGATTTGCCGGGCGTGGTGCAGAAAATCGAGTTTGAATCCGGCACTCCCGCGAAGAAAGGCGACGTGCTCGTGCGCCTTTTCACCGACCAGGAAGAAGCGCAGGTGAAGGCCGCCGAAGCCAAGCGCGACCTCGATCAGCTCTCGCTCAACCGCCAGCGCGAATTGCTCAAGAGCAAGACCGCCTCGCAATCGGATTACGACACGGCGGACGCGACCTATCGCCAGTCCGAGGCCAACGTGCAGCAGATGAAAGCGATGGTCGCGCGCAAGACGATCTCCGCGCCGTTCGCCGGCACGCTCGGCATCCGCAAAGTGAATCTCGGACAATATCTCAACAGCGGCGATGCCATCGTCGATCTGCAATCGCTCAATCCGATCCGGGTGAATTTTTCCCTGCCGCAGCAGGAGCTGACGCAAGTCGCCGTCGGCAGCGACGTGCGGCTGCGCACGGACGCCACGGGCAGCACGGAATTTGCCGGCAAAGTGACGGCGCTCAACTCCATGATCGACGTGAGCACGCGCAATGTGCTCATCCAGGCGACGCTGCCGAATCCCGAGGGCAAATTGCGACCCGGCATGTTTGCCAACGTCGAGGTCCTGCTCGCGGAAAACGACCAGGTGTTGCCCGTGCCGGCGAGCGCGATTCTCTACGCGCCGTATGGCGATTCGGTCTTCGTCGTCAAGCAAGTCAAAGACCCGAAGCACGAGGGCAAAATGTTTCTCGGCGTCGAGCAGCATTTTGTAAAACTCGGCCCGACGCGAGGCGATCTCATCGCCATTCTCTCGGGCGTCGAGCCAGGCGACGAAGTCGTCTCCAGCGGCGTCTTCAAGTTGCAAAACAGCGCGCCGGTCAAGGTCAACAACAGCGTGCAGCCCGGCGCCAATCCCGCGCCGACGCCGGAAAACAGCTAGCGCCGCCCGCCGCCCACGCGCGTCGGCAAATCGTCCATGAAATTCACCGATCTTTTCATCCGCCGGCCGGTGCTGGCGATCGTGGTCAATCTCGTCATCCTACTCGCAGGCTACCAGGCCTGGCGCGTCATCAACGTGCGGCAATATCCGCGCAGCGACCTCGCGGTGATCAGCGTCACGACGGCTTACGTCGGGGCGAATGCCGACCTCGTGCGCGGCTTTGTCACGACGCCCTTGGAACGCGTCATCGCCAGCGCGGAAGGCATTGATTTTATCGAAAGCTCCAGCGCGCAAAGCGTGAGCACGATCCTCGTCCACCTGAAGCTCAACTACGACACGAATGCCGCGTTGACGCAGATTCAGGCCAAGGTCGCGCAGGTGCGCAACGACCTGCCGCCGGAAGCAGAGGCGCCGGTGATCAACGTGCAGACCGCCGACGACCGCATTGCGTCGATGTATCTGTCGTTTTACTCCGACGTGCTGGAGCCGAATCAGATCACCGATTATCTCACGCGCGTCGTCCAACCGAAGATCACCGCCATCGACGGCGTGCAGCGGGCCGACATCCTCGGCGCGCGCACCTTTGCCATGCGCATCTGGCTGAAGCCCGACCGCATGGCCGCCCTCTCGGTCTCGCCGACCGACGTGCGCAACGCGCTTTCGCGCAACAATTATCTCTCCGCGCTCGGCGCGACGAAGGGAGAGATGGTCTCCGTCAACCTCATTGCGAACACAAACCTCGTGAACGCGGATGAATTCAAGAAACTCGTCGTCCGCCAGCAGGGTGACACGATCATCCGGCTGGAAGAAATCGCCGACGTGGAACTCGGCGCCGAGAGCTACGACGCCGACGTGCGCTTCGACGGCCAGAAGGCGACGTTCATGGGCATCTGGGTGCTGCCGACTTCCAACTCGCTCGATGTCATCCGCGAGGTGCGCAAAACCGTGCCCGACATCGAGCGCTCGCTGCCCATCGGCATGAAGGTGGGCATTCCCTACGACTCGACGAAATACATCGACAACGCGATCTCCGAGGTCGTCCACACGCTGATGGAAACGCTCGCCATCGTCGTGATCGTGATCTTCCTGTTTCTCGGCACGGTGCGCTCGGTGTTGATCCCGGTCGTGGCGATCCCGATCTCGCTCATCGGTGCGTTGTTCTTGATGCTGATCTTTGGCTTCACGCTGAATCTGCTCACGCTGCTGGCGATCGTGCTCTCGGTTGGTCTGGTCGTCGATGACGCCATCGTGGTGGTCGAAAATGTCGAGCGTCACATGCACGAAGGCGAGCGCCCGTTCGACGCCGCCATCCATGCGGCGCGCGAACTCGTCGGACCGATCATCGCCATGACGATCACGCTCGCCGCGGTCTATGCGCCCATCGGCATTCAGGGTGGATTAACCGGCGCGTTGTTCCGCGAATTCGCGTTCACCCTCGCGGGCGCCGTGGTGGTTTCCGGCATCGTGGCGTTGACGCTCTCGCCGATGATGTCCAGCCGGCTGCTGCGCGCCGGCGACAGCAATCGCGGTTACGCCGGCTGGGTCAACCGCCGCTTTGAATCCGTGCGCCGGACTTATGCGCGGCTGCTCACCGGCACGCTGCTCTATCGCCCGGTGACACTGACACTCGCTGCCATCGTAATCGTCTTTTTCCTGCCGATATTTTACATCATGTCGGCAAAGGAACTGGCGCCGAAGGAGGATCAAGGCGTCATCTTCGGCATCATTCAGGCCGCGCCAAATTCCACGCTCGATCAGACGACGCGTTACACGGAAAAAATGCTCGACGTGTTCCGCGCGATCCCCGAAGCCGAGCATTTCTTTCAACTCACCTTTCCATCCGGCGACAACGCGGGATTTTCCGGCGCGGTGTTCAAACCGTTCACCGAGCGGAAGCGCACGACCATCGAATTGGAACGGCCGACCGGGGCGGAGGCAGCGAAGATTCCTGGCATCAGCGCGATCGTCACCACGCCCGCGCCGCTGCCGGGCGGGAGCAATTTCCCGGTGGAATTTGTCATCGCTTCCACGGGCGATCCGCGCGAATTGCTGGAGTTCGCCAAACAGATTCAGAAGAAGGCAGTCGAAAGTGGAACGTTCGTATTTTCCCTGCTCGACTTGAAATACGATCAACCGCAGGCGGAAGTTGTCTTTGACCGCGACAAGGTCGCCGCGCTCGGGCTGAATCTTTCGCAGGTTGGGGCCGACCTTTCGACGATGCTCGGCGGCAATTACGTCAACCGTTTTTCCATCGAAGGCCGGTCCTACAAAGTCATCCCGCAGGTGCAGCGCGTCGAGCGGCTCAACGCGGATCAGCTCAAGGATTTTTACGTCACCGGCCCGGACAAAAAGCTTGTGCCGCTCTCGACCTTTGCGACGATTCGCACGACCACGCAGCCGCGCTCGCTCAATCGTTTTCAGCAGCTCAACGCCGTGAAATTCCAAGGCGTCTTCATGGCGCGGCCCGGCGTCACGCTCGACACGGCGCTGAAGGTGCTCGAAGATGAAGCCGCCCGGATTTTGCCGAAAGGGTTCGTAGTCGATTACTCCGGCGAAGCGCGGCAACTCCGGCGCGAGGGCAGCAAGTTTTTACCGCTGCTCGGCTTGTCCGTGGTGCTTATTTTCCTCGTGCTCGCCGCCCAGTTCGAGAGTTTCACCGATCCGCTCATCATCCTGCTCGGCTCCGCGCCGCTGGCGGTGGCGGGCGCGTTGATGTTCGGCTTTCTCGGTGCGACGACGCTGAACGTTTATTCCAACGTCGGCTTGGTCACGCTCATCGGATTGGTGGCAAAGAACGGCATCCTCATCGTCGAATTTGCAAACAAGTTGCAGGAAAACGGACTCGCGAAACTACAGGCCGTCATCGAAGCGGCGACCACGCGTTTGCGACCGATTTTGATGACGAGCATCGCTACCGTCGCCGGTCATTTCCCGCTCGTGATCGCGCACGGACCCGGCGCCGCCGCGCGTAATTCCATCGGCATCGTGCTGGTGAGCGGCATGTTGATCGGCACACTTTTCACGTTATTCGTCGTGCCGTCCATTTACATGGTGCTCGCCCGCAATCGCTCGCTGATGCAGCCCGTGCCGTTGCCGCGGCACGAGCCGAATATCGCGCGTGAACTGGAGTCCGTCGGCGCTTGAGCCAAGCTTGGCCGGCGACGGAGAATTACGGACGATTGCCGGCGCTCGTGCCACCGCGACTGCCGACCTTTGCGCGCATGCGTTCGTAGGCGTCGCGCGTCGCGTGCCTGGCCTTTTCCCAAGCGAGACCCGCGCTGCTGCGAGCGCGGTCGTAGTCGCGTTGCAAGTCCGTTTCCACCGTGTGGAACTCGCCCGTGCGCCCTTCCCGCGCGAGTCGGCCAAAGCCTTCGTAACCCGCGCGGTAGGCAGGCTCCAGATCTTCAAACGATTGCGCCGGGTCATAGTAGGAAGCGCGGTTGTAATTCGCGCGCCAGTAAGCCGACTCCACCGTCGGATCGAAGTATTCCTCGACGCCTTTGCCGATCAACCCGCCGACCACCGCACCGGCCACTCCGCCGACCATCGCGCCCACCGGGCCACCGACCGCGCCCATCGCCGCGCCGGTCGCCGCGCCACTCGCTGCGCCGATGCCCGTGCCAATGGGGTGCGCGCCGGGTTCGCCGGTGAGCGGATCAGGGTTGACGTGGCTGTCGGCGCTGCGCACGGCGGCGGCCTCGGTGGTCCGCGCATTGCCGTGCAGGTCTGTTTCCGACGTCATCATGCCGCTGCCCACGCCGCCGCTGCTGCTCGCGCCGAAGCTGCCGCTGGTCCGCCGCAACCGGCCCACCGTGCCCGTGCCGCCGGGCGCGCGCTCCATGTCGCTTGACGACGCTCCGGTGCTGCCGCTGCCTGCCGCAGAAGTTGCGGCGAAGTTGCGATAGTAGGAATAAATCTGCTGCTCCTGCGCTTCGATGATTTCCGAGTCGGCATCCATGCTCGGCGCATGTTTGATGAATTCAGCCGGATACGGCAACTTCACGGATTTGCCACTCGCATCGACCTGCGCTTCGGACACGGGCACGACGTGATTTTTGCCAAAGAGCCAGCCTGTTTTCACGCCCAGAAACTCGATCCGGCCGGTCTCCTGATCCGACCAAAGGCTGTGCAGCGTGCCGATGTGTTCGCCGTGAACATCGACCACGTTGTAGTCGATGAGGTCCTGATAGGCTGCGGTGTCCAGGGATGTGAGGAGTTGCATAATCTAGGATGGAAATTGCGGACTTCCGTTGTGTTGAAGAACAAGTCGCGTCGGCAGCCGGGAGCCGAAATTTATCCGCGGTGGAGCGAGCTGGCGGCAGGGAAACGTGCGCCGCGTTTCAGCATAAAAATAAGTCGGTCCTGCGTAGGTTGGCGGATGCCTTTTGCTCGTGCGCGTGAGCGCCGAACGCACGGCGACCGAAGCGACTCAGGTGCCTGCGTATCAGGGGTTTCCCCGACGTTTTCCTACGCTTTCGACTGGTAAAAGAATCCGGTGGCCCGCCCGATAGTCAACGCTTCGGAAACGACTAATACTGAGGACCATGAATCGCTTAAGCTCTTCCGCCGCATCTTCCGCCGACTCCGCCGCCGTCGCCCGGCAGCACAAGGACGACGAACGCCTGATGCTCGCCATCCAGGGCGGCGACCAGTCGGCCATCAACGAATTGTATGATCGTTATCGTCCGCTGTTGAAAAAGATCATCCTGGAAATTCTGGCCAATGACGCCGACGCGGAGGAAACGCTGCAGGACATCTTTGTGGAAATCTGGAACCGCGCCGCGAACTTTGACCCGGCGCGCGGGAAGGCGCTCGGCTGGATTATTCGCATGACCCGCCGCCGCGCCATCGACCATTATCGCAAGATCCGCGTTCGGGCCGGCGTGGCGGAAAAGCTCCACCACGACGCGGAGGAAGATTCTGCGCACACGGCCACGGTGCCGAAGGTCAGCGACTCGGCGGCGACGTTGCCCGATTTGCGGCGGTTCCTTTTGAACATCGTGGCAGACTTGCCGCCGGAGCAGAGCGAAGTGGTGCGGATGAATTATTTCCGCCAGATGAGCCAGCGCGAGATCGCGCACCAGACCGGCATCCCGCTGGGCACGATCAAGACCCGGCTGGTGCTCGCGCTGAAAAAGCTCGCGCAAAAATCCGCGCCTTACCGCGAGGAGTTGTATTACGCCTGAGTCGGGGTCAGCAGCAGCAGCCGCGGAGGGTTTTGGCTGCGCCAGATTCCTTGGCGGGCGTTGTTGACGACAGCCGGGTGCGCGTTGCATCGTCGCGCCGCCGTCGCCGCTGCGATCAGAGATTGCACGGCGCCGCTGTCTTGCGATGCGCATCCTGCTCTTCTGTCATTCGCTGCTCTCGGATTGGTGCAACGACGGCGCGCACTTTTTGCGCGGCATGGCCAGTGAATGGCAGACGCGCGGTCATCGCGTGACGGTTTATGAACCGCGCGATGCCTGGAGCCTGCGCCAACTGATCCGTTACGAAGGAATGGGGGCGCTGCGGCGCGTGCAGGAATTCTTTCCGCAGCTCGAGATTCAACAATACGTCGCGGAGACGCTCGATTTGTCCGCCGCGCTGGCCGGCGCAGACCTGGTGCTGGTTGAGGAATGGAATGAGCCGGCACTCGTGCAGGCGCTCGGCCGGCAGCGGGCGAATTTTGGCGGCTTCCGCTTGTTCTTTCACGATGCGCACCACCGGGCAGTCAGTTCGCCGGGGGAAATCGCCGCGCTTGATTTGTCGGGCTACGACGGCGTGCTCGCGGCGGGCCAGGTGTTGCGCGAAATCTACCTGAACCAAGGTTGGGCGCAGCGCGTCTGGACGTGGCACGAAGCGGCGGATGCGCGACTCTGGGAATTGTCAGCATCGGCGGCAGGTCCGGCGCGCGTGCCGGCGGTCAACGCAGTCTTCTGGACCGGTCAATGGGGCGACGCCGAACGCGCGCCCGAATTGAATGAATTTTTGCTCGAACCCGTGCGCGCGTTGCGCGTGGGTGCCACCGTCCATGGGCCGCGCTATCCCGCGCCGGTGCAAGCGCTGCTCGCTGAACACGGCGTGCGCTACGGCGGCTGGCTGTCGGATTTGGAAATGCCAGCCGCCGTCGCGCGGCATCGCGTTGCGCTCTGCCTGCCCAGCCGGCGATTTGCGCGAATGCTGCCCGGCGTGCCGACCGGCCGGCTCTTTTCGTTGCTCGCCAGCGGCGCGCCGGTGGTCTGCGCGCCGTGGGAAGACAGGGAGGGTTTGTTTACGCCCGGCACCGATTATCTCGTCGCGCGCGATGGCCGCGAGATGCGCGCTCATTTGCACAAGCTGCTGAGTGACCCGGACCTTGCCAGCCAGCTCGGAGCGCAAGGCAGGGCGACCATGGCCAGTCGGCACACGTGCGCGCAACGCGCCGACGCGCTCGATGCCATCCTGGCCGAACTCGCGGTCGAGGAAGGTCTCGTCTGACGACGCCTTAACGCACGAGCACGGCGAACGGGAAATCCGCGAAGAGCGTCGTCGCCAGCGGCAGCGATTTTCCGTGTGCAAAGAGGTCCAGCTTCGCGCCGGTGAACAGGTGCCGCCAGCGCGTGTCGTCGTTTGCCACCTCGCGGGGCAGCGCCAGCGCCGTGTCGCCCCAGCGCTCACCAATCGGCGGCGTGCCGAGATTTGCCGTGAGGCGCGGCAAGGCGACGAGCAGTTCCCGGCCCGCGTGCCGCCGGCGAAAGGCGACGACGTTTTCCGCATGTTGTCCCGTGGCTTCCATCGGTAAGTAACTCCCGCTCCGAAATAACTCAGGCGCCTCGTCGCGCCGACAACGCAGCAGGCGGTGCGTAACAAACAACTTGATCCGTCCGTCGTGCCAATTCGTCAGCAGCTCGCGCGGATCCACTTCGTCTCCGGCCACCTCGGCGAGCAGCCTGGTGCGAAGCGTGTAATCGACCGGTCGCCGATTGTCGGGATCAACGAGCGAGAAATCCCACAGCTCATTGCCTTGATAAGTATCGGGCACGCCGGGCACCGTCAGTTTCAGGATCGTCTGGCTGAGCGAATTGATCGCGCCCAGCTCGGCCACGCGCGCGGCGAGCGGCGTGAACGCGCGCAGAAACGCGTTCTTGCGCCCGCGCGCGAGCAACTTCGCCACGAAGTCGCCCGTCGCCTGATCCCACGCGGGATTCGGCTGAATCCACGAGCTGTTCGATTTCGCCTCCTTCACCGCCTTCGCCATGTAATCCTGGATGCGCCTGACGTAGATTTGCCACTCGTCGTCGCTCATTTTTTCCGCCTCGAACGGCCACGAGCCGAGCAAGATTTGGTAGAGCAGATACTCTTCGTTGGCGTCGGGCGCGGCCTCGCCATCCACTTGCGTTTTATAGGGCGCGTTGAGCTTCGACCAGCGCGACAGCGCACTGCGCCAGGTCGTCGGCAACTCGCTCAACGCCGCGATGCGCGCCCGCACGTCTTCGCTCCGTTTGGTGTCGTGCGTGGACGACGTCAACATCGCGTGGGGCCAGTGCTCGGCGCGCTTTTGCGTGACCTTGTGGAACCGATCCAGCGTCGCGCCGAAATGATCCGGCTCGCCGCCGACTTCGTTGAGCGCGACGAGCCGGTTGTAAATGTAAAATGCCGTGTCCTCCAAGCCCTTGGCCATGATCGGGCCGGTGCATTGTTGAAACTTCATCACAAACGCCTCGTGCTCCCGCAGCGCCTCGGCGGTCGTGTTGGGCGGAAAACGGAACAGCAAAATGTCGCGCAGAAAATCGAAGATCGACGCTTCGGTCGCCGCGTTGCGCCGCTTGGCCACGGCGACGGCGCGGCCGACGGCGAGCTGGTCATCGACGCTCGGCTCCGGCTGCTCGGGCGTCAGGTAAGTGCGATAGACCGGGAAGCAGGCGATGACCTCGCGCACGGCGGTCGTCAGCGCGTTGAGGGTGTAATCGCGAAAGAGCCGGTTGCGCTCCGAAAGCCGGTCGAGCATGGAGCCGAGCGTGTTCACGTCGCTGGCCAGCGACAGGCGCATGATCTGGCGTTTTTTCTCATAGACCAGGAACGGGTAGTTCACGTTGCGGTCGATGAATTCCTTGTAAATTTTTGAGAACACCCGCTCGGTCGCCGGATCGACGAGCAGCGCGGTCACCTGCACGGTGAAGTCGTAGCCTGTGGTGCCATGCACGGGCCAGTCCACGCGCAGCGGTTCGTCGCCGACGAGGATTTTTTCCGCGAGCAGATAAATGCCGCGTCCATCCTCCGGCAACGCGCGCCCGCTCAGCCGCGCCACGCTTTCCTGCAACTGCCGGAAATATCCGCGCGGGTCGTAGAGTCCATCCGGATGATCGATGCGCAGCCCGGTAATCGCGCCGCGCTCGATGAGCCGAAAGAGCAGTTGGTGCGTCGTTTCAAAAACCTCCGGCTCTTCCATGCGGATTGCCGCGAGCGTGTTGATGTCGAAGAAGCGCCGGTAATTGATTTCCTCGGCCGCGACGCGCCAATAGCTCAGCCGGTAGGCCTGCGCCGCGATGAGCTGGTCCAGGGCGTCGAACGAACTCGGATCGCCCGGCTTGCCCTGGAACCGCTCGACGGCTTGCGCGATGGCGTCGGCGATCGTGGGATCTTCCTCGCAGAGCCGCTCCAGCCGCCGCTTGACGATCTGCTTTTCCCGCGCCCGCTCGGCAATGCTCTTCGGGTTGGTTTCCATCCGCGTGGGCATGTGCTCGAGCGCGGTGATGATGCTCTGGATTTCGGAGATTTGCAGGTCTTCCGGGGCGAGGCTCGTGCTGAGCGCCGCCTCGGTTTCGCGCTTGGGATGGCCGAGGATTTCCAAGGCGGTCGCCAGCACCGCGACGTAGGTGCGCGGATTGATCGGCAGCTTGTGCTCGAAGTAACGGAGAAAAAACGCGCCGCCCTCGAACGAGAGCCGCAGCTCGCCTTTTTCCAAAACGCGGCCGTATTGATCGCCAAGAATCGGCAGGAGCACCCTGTTTTCCAGCTCGCCTTTCAGCGGCTGCCAGTCGATGTCAAAGCACTTGGCGTAAAGCGAGCTGGGGCCGTTTTCGAGCACGTCCTGCCACCAGGTGTTCGTCGGTTCGCCGATGCCCATGTGGTTCGGCACGAAGTCGGCGATCAAGCCGCACCCGCGGCGTTGCAGCTCCGCGGCAAACGCGTCGAAATCCGTCTCCGTGCCGATCTCGGGATTGAGCTGATTGTGATCGACGACATCGTAGCCGTGCGTGCTGCCCGGCGAGGCGCGAAAGAAGGGCGACGCATACACGTCGCTGATGCCGAGATCGTGCAGATACGGCACGATGCCGCGCGCCTGTTGAAAGGTGAAATCCTTGTTGAGCTGCAACCGATAAGTCGCCGAGGGAACGCGCGGGTTGAGCGTGTGAGCCATAGTCGCAAGATGAATCGTGCAGCGCGCCCAGCACAGACTCGCCAAAGTGCGCCGCATCGACGCTCGGACCCGGCGGCTACGAAGCTTGCCGCGACACCGCTTTCAAGACTACGGTTGCCGGTTGGGGGAAAGTCAACGCGCCAGTCGCCGGTGCGTAGGTTTCCGTGCCGTCGCCGCCGAATTCGCGCGCGTTCGACGCGAGCACAGTTTGCCAGCGGAGTCCGGGCGTCGAAAGCCGGGCGAGCGGCTCGTCGGCAAGCTGCGCGTCGCAGCCGCCCTGGAGATCAACGACGAGCAACACGCCGCCCTCTCCGTGGCCGGCATCCGCGTAAAACCGCAACGCCACCGCGCCGCCGAGCAGCACGCCGACTTCCCAACGCGCGCGGTCGATGCGTGCGCGCAACGCCGGCTCGTTTTTGCGCAACGCGAGTGCCGCTCGGTAGAGCGCCAGCACGGCGTCGTGCGGAGATTTTTCCCGCTCGTCCCATTTCAATTTTGACGCGCGAAACGTCGTTTCCGCCTGCGGGTCCGGGATGCGCGCGACGGCGGCTTCGTCGCTGAACGCCTTGAAACCCTTGAACTCCTTGCGCCGGCCGGCGGTCACGAGTTTGCCGAGTTCGGCGTTGTGATCGGTGAAATACAAAAACGGCGTGCTCGCCGCCCATTCCTGACCTTGGAAAAGCAGCGGCGTGTAAGGCGTCAGGCACAGCAGCAGACTCGCCGCGCGATAACCTTTCATGCTGCAACTCGCCGTGAGCCGCTCGCCGAAGGCTTGGTTGCCGACCTGGTCGTGATTGGAAATGCAATGGCAAAACGCGCTCGGCGGCAGTTGCCGGCACTCGGTGCCGCGCGGCTTTTTTTGGTTAAACGATTCCTGGCCGCGATAGTGCCAGCCGTGCGCCAGCGTGTCCGCCAGCTCGGCGGATGAACCCATGAAATCGCGCAGGTAACTCTCGCGCTGGCTCGTCAATGCCACGCGCACGGAATGATGAAAATCATCCGCCCACAAGCCGTCCAACCCGAGGCCGCCCTTGTCCGCCGGCGTCGCCAGCTGCGCCTCGTTGCGCTCATCTTCCGCGAAAACAAAACCGCCGCGCGCGTGGATGCTCGCCGCCATTTCCGCGAGGATGTGCCGCGGCGAATCGTCCTGGATCGCGTGGACCGCATCGAGCCGGAAGCCATCGAAATGGAATTCGTCCATCCAGTAGCCCGCGTTTTGTCCGAAAAATTCACGCACCGCCGCGCACTGCGGGCCGTCGAAGTTGAAGCCGTCGCCCCACGGCGTCTTGTGTTTGGAATTAAAATATTCCTTCGCGTAGCAGCCGAGGTAATTGCCGTCCGGCCCGAGGTGGTTATAGACCGCATCGAGGATCACGCCGAGGCCGTGGCCATGCGCCGCGTCGATGAGCGCGCGCAATTCATCCGGCGTGCCGTAGGCGCTTGCCGGCGCGTAGAGCATCACGCCGTCGTAGCCCCAATTCCATCGGCCGGGCCAGTCGGCCAACGGCATTAGCTCGAGGGCGGTGACGCCGAGTTCCGCGAGATACGCGAGCTTCTCCGCTGCGGCGCGAAATGTCCCCGCCGCCGTGAACGTGCCGACGTGCAATTCGTAAATCACAAGATCGTGCAACGCGATTTTTGGCCGCGTCGCCTCGCGCTCCCACGCAAACGCCGCGCCGCCGGCGACGACTTGCGACGGGCCGTGAACGCCGCGCGGTTGAGAGCGCGACAGCGGATCGGGGAAGGTCTGCGCGGGATCGCCGTCCAGCCGGAATTGATAAAGATCACCGACGCGTCCAGCGGCGTCGGTGCCTTCAAACCAGCCATCCGCCGCGCGCACGAGCGGCACGACACGCGCGATGCTCGCCGCATCGTCGGCATTGGTGACGACCACCTCCACGCGCGCATGGTCCAGCGCCCAAACGCGATAGTCCACGCCGGCGACATCACGCGGCGTCGCACCAGCGACAGCCTGACGGGTGGCCGCTCCCTGCATCGGATTTTTCATGCTCACCGATTCGCGGCGTCAGGCTCTTTTCGCTGGCTCAACCAGCTTGGTCGGCTCGCCTTCGCTCAAGCGCAGCAGGCAGAACGAGTGATCGAGCAGCGGGATTTTACTCCCCGCCCGATGCATGGTGTTCGGTTCGATAAAACCGGTTTCCTCGGCGGTGTTGATGACCAAGCCCCATTGCATGTCGGCGTCTCCAGGCAGCACGAAATCCATCGCTTCGTGGTGCGCGTTGCAGAGCACGAGAAAGGTGTCATCCACGATCGGCTCGCCGTGTTCATCCTTCACGTCAATGGTTTTGCCGCTGAGCAACATCCCGATGCAGCGCACGAAGTGCGAGTTCCACTCCTCGTCGGTCATCTCCTTGCCGCCCGGATTGAGCCACATGATGTCCTTCACGTCCTGACCCCGAATCTTGCGGCCCTGGAAAAATTTCGGCCGGCGAAAAATGGGATGATCGCGCCGCAGGCCGATGAGCTTGCGCGTGTATTGCTCCAGGATTTGCGCCGCCTTGTCGCGCTTCCACGAAAGCCAGCTCAGCTCGTTGTCCTGGCAATACGCGTTGTTATTTCCCTGCTGGCTGCGGCCGTATTCGTCGCCGTGACAGAGCATCGGCACGCCCTGGCTAAGAAAGAGGGTGGCCAAAAAATTGCGCCGCTGACGGCTGCGCAACGCGTTCACCTGCGGATCGTCCGTCGGGCCTTCGGCGCCGCAGTTCCACGACGAATTATGGTTGTCGCCGTCGCGGTTTTCCTCGCCGTTGGCCTCGTTGTGTTTCTCGTTGTAGGAGACGAGGTCGTTGAGCGTAAAGCCGTCGTGCGAAGTGATGAAATTGATGCTCGCATACGGCCGCTTGCCGCTGGAGCGATACAGGTCCGAGGAGCCGCTGAGCCGGTAGGCCAGCTCGCCGACCTGCGAGTCATCGCCTTTCCAGTAACGCCGCACCACGTCGCGATAGCGGCCATTCCATTCCGCCCAGAGGACGGGAAAATTACCCACGAGATAGCCGCCCTCGCCGATGTCCCACGGCTCGGCGATGAGCTTCACCTGACTGAGCACCGGGTCTTGGTGGATGATCGCCAGAAAGGCCGAGTATTTGGAAATCCCCTCCTCGCCGCGCACCAGCGTCGCCGCCAGGTCAAAGCGGAAACCATCGACGTGCATCTCCGTCACCCAGTAACGCAAGGAATCAATCACGAGCCGCAGCACCTGCGGGTGCAGGACGTTGAGGGAATTGCCGCAGCCGGTGAAATCCATGTAAAACCGCGGGTCCTGCGGCACGAGGCGATAGTAGCTCGCGTTGTCCACGCCTTTGAACGACAGCGTCGGGCCGTAGTGATTGCCCTCCGCCGTGTGGTTGTAAACCACGTCCAAGATCACCTCGATGCCGGCTGCATGCAGGCGCCGGACCGCAATCTGGATTTCAGCCAGTGAACCATTGGAAAGGTAGGAAGGTTGCGGGGCGAAAAAGCCCAGCGTGTTGTAGCCCCAATAATTGCTGAGGCCCTTCTGGATCAGGAA
>JAFAXH010000038.1 GCA_019241085.1 Verrucomicrobiota bacterium
CCGGCGTTTGGAAAAGGATGACCGCCTGCTCGGCGCGCGCGCAAAGCGGCGTCAGCAACAACATTAGCAAGGAACGTCGGACAAACGAAAAAACCTGGGTGCGCATGAGGAGGAGTTTTTGGAAGAAGGAAAATTGGCAATCGCCGAAAGTGCGTGGTCAATGAGAGCCGAGGTCCGCGATTTGTTCAAACATCGTCAGAGGGTTCGACGGTCGCCTGCGACTCCGCGCCGTCGCCGGCCCCCACCCTCAGCCGCGCGCCAGGCGCGCCGTGACCGCGCCGCACGTAGCCGAGCGCGCACCAGCATGTCGTCTGGCACTCCTCGCTGCCGGGCACTGGCGCGACGCTGGTCAGCCGGCCGATTTCCTTGGGCGCGCTGTCGGCGGGATTGTCCCATGGGTAGAGCAGCGCACCGGCCGCGGGCAGCGATGGGCCGGCGCCGCGCAGCCGGTGCAAACGGCGGTTGACGTGGCCGACGCTTTTCAGCCGCGAGATGACCTCCTGCCCGACGTAACAGCCTTTGTTGTAATCAACCGCGCGCGCCTCCAATCCGGCTTCCGGCAGCAGCGTGTTTTCGTCCAATTCCGCGCCCCAACGCGGAATGCCGGCGGCGATGCGCCATGCCTCGATCTCCGCGGCGGCAAGCTCGCGCAGGCCGCGCTCGGCGACGAGCATTTGTTTGAGCGCAGGCACTCCGGCGGGCGCGCAGAAAATGTCCACACCCGCCTTGCCAAAGCGATGGGACTCGGCGAGTTGCACCTCGCCGCGCTCCGCGCCGCGCACGCCCCATTCCGCCAGCGGCGCGCCGGGCAGGTGGAGCAAGCCGAGCGAGTCGGTCACGTCTTCAATTTCCACGTCGTCCGCGATAAGGTAGCGCTCCAACCGCGCGGTGAGCGCCTCGCGCAATTCCGGCTCCGCGTCGAACTGCAAAAAATCCGGCCCGGCCAGGATGAAACCATCCGCGCAGAGCTTGCCCTTGGCGGTGAGCACGCAAGCATAGAGGCTCGCCTCGGCGCTCGCGCGTCGCACGTCGTTGGTCACTTGACCATTGAGAAACCGCAGCCGGTCGGCACCGCGCAGGCGTAGCTTGGCGCGGGCGGAAAGATCCAGGAAACAGCCGCCGGATGCACCGGCAAAATACTCTCTCGCAATGGAAGGAATACTTGGCGGCATGACGAAAAATCCTCCGCCCAAACTCAGCGCGGCTCTCCCTTGTTTTCCAAACCAAAAATGGAACGCAAAATATTACGCGTTTTGCGCGGCGTTGTCGCCGGGTCGGCGGCGTCTTGCGAAATGCCTGCCGCGGCCGAGGCAAGCGGAACAGCAGCTTCGGTGGCGGCAGCCGGAGCAGCGGTGCGTGCGGATGACGGTGGCGCGTTCGAGCGTTGATCTGCCGGCGGCACGGCCGCGGTTTCGTCGCGCCGTGGCGGAGAGGCGTTATTGGGCGTCGAGGTTGCGATGGCATGATCAGGCGAGGTGGATTGGGCAGCAGCCGCCGCGGGCGCTGCCGGAGCGGGCGCAGCGAGCACAGTGGTTCCGTTGCTCGCCTTGCCGGGTTCGCCATGGGTGGACACCGCAGCGGTGCCGTGGCTGACAGTCACCGGCGGCCGGGACACCGTCGCCCCCGGAGCCGGCATCGTCGCCGACGCAGCCGGCGCGGCTTTTAACACAGCTTCGTAATTTTTTGCCAGGGCCGAAAAATCCAATCCGCCCCAGCCTCGGGCGACCGCGCAGGCAACGAGCGCGCCCGTGGTCGCGGTGGCCGGCGTGGAGAGCTGGTGTTCGGAGCCGAGTTGCAGCGCGTGCCGCAAATCCTTGAGCAAGTGCTTGAGCGCGAAGTGCGGCTCGTAGTTGCCGGCCAGCATCAGCGGCAGCTTGTTGTCGCTCGTGCCCGAGCGGGCGCCATTGTTCTCCAAAGCCTCGGCAAAACGCGCCGGGTCGATGCCGTTGGCGCGCGTCAGCGCCAGCGCTTCGGCAAGCCCTTGCACGGCGAGCGCCGCCATCATGTTCGTGGCCAGTTTGACCACCGCGGCCTGGCCAATCTCCGCGCCGATGGAGACGATTTTTTTGGAACTCACCTCCAGAATCGGACGCGCGTCGCGTTGCACCATCTCCGGGCCGGCGATGTAATAGACCAACCCGGCGCTGCCGGCGGCGATCTTGCTGCCGGTGAACGGCGCGTCGAGATAGCGCGCACCCTGGCTGCCGACGATCCGGGCGGCTTCGCGCGCGGTCCCGGGCAGGACCGTCGGGTGCGCCAGCACGAGGTGTTGCGGACCGAGCGCGACGGCCAGCGTGCGGGCGACTTCCAGCAAGGCTGCGTCGTCGGAAACAAAAAGCTGGATCACGTCGCACAAGTCAGCGACCTCGACCGCCGAGCCGACAAAGTTCGGCAACGGGTGCGGCGAACGGCTCCAGACATACACCTGATAGCCGGCTGTGCGCAGCCCGGCGGCGACGCGGCTGCCGATGGTGCCGAGGCCGATGACGCCGATTTTTTCCCGGAGCTTGCGCGACATAAGTTTGAAAGCAGAAAAATCGGTAGCCGCGAGCGCTTTGTAAATCCAATTGTTCGGTGAACCGCGCGCCGGCTGGCAGCAACCCATGACGCTTCAGCCGCCGCGCCGTGCTGGTTGCGCCGGCTGAAACAGCGCGACCGAGATCAAGCCGGCGAGAAATCCGCCGATGTGCGCCAGGTAGGCGACGTTCGACGCCAGGCTGTGAGCGGCGGTCGCGGAGTGCAGCGAAACGTATTCTTCGAACACCTGCAAGCCGATCCAGATCAAGAGAAACACCCACGCCGGCACCGCGAGCACTCGCGCGACGATCACCATCGGCACCAAGGTCACAATGCGCACCCGCGGATAGAGCATCAGATACCCGCCGAGCACGCCGCTGATCGCGCCGCTGGCGCCGATGATCGGCACGGGCAATCCGGGCGACGAACCGGAGACTTGGGCCAGCCCGGCTGCCACGCCGCAGAGCAGATAAAACACGAGGAAGCGCGCGCTGCCGAGCCGGTGCTCCACGCTGCGGCCAAAGACCCACAGGAACCAAAGATTCCCCAGCAGGTGCATCCAGCCGCCGTGCAGAAATTGGTAAGTGAAAAGATGCTCGACGCCAGCGCTGGTCACGCCCGCCGCGCCGTTGAGTTGCGCCGGGATCAAGCCCAGTTCCGCCGACGAAAAATTCAACCCGACCCGGCGTTGCCAACCGATGAAAGTGCCCGCGCTCAGCGCCACCAGCAGCGTGGTAACAAATGGGAAACGCCGCGCGGGAACGATGTCGTAGAGCGGGATCACGCAGCGGCGTTACGGCACGAAAATCTCGATCTTCGCCGCGGCGTGCAGCTTGGCGATCAACGCGCTGGCCGCCTCGCGCCGCTTGCTCGTTTCCAGATACGAACGGATGGAATCCTTCGCCTCGGCCAGCGTCACCGGGTGCGCCACGCGGCGGTCGGTGAGCTTCACCAAGTGCCAGCCGAACGACGTGCGCACCGGCGCGCTCACCTCGTCTTTTTTCAACTGGAACGCCGCGTCCGCGAGTTCCGGCAGGATGCGGTCGCGGCTGAAAAAACCGAGGTCGCCGCCTTTGTCCTTCGAGTTCTCGTCGTCGGAAAATTTCTTCGCCAATTCGGCGAACGACTCGCCTTTTTTCACCCGCTCCGCGAGGCTCGCGATGAGCTTCTCCTTTTCCGCCGCCACTTCCGCCGTGGCGTCTGTGTTGACCCGGATTAAGATGTGACTCGCGCGCACGGTCTCCGGTTCCTCAAACTGCTCAGGATGTTCCTTGAAATACACCTCCACCTCGGCATCCGTGACCTTCACCGAGTCGTCGCCAATCGCCTGGCGCATCCAACGCTCCTGCTGGATGCCGGCGCGCAGATTGGACCGGATTTGATCGATCGTCTGGCCCGTGCGTTTGATCTCCGACGCGAACTGCTCGGGCGGCACTTGCGCGCGCAGGTCGGCCAGTTGTTTGTCCACTTCCGCCTCCTCGACCTTGATCCCAGCCGCCTGCTTGGACACCAGCCGATCCGTCACGAGGCTCTCGGCGACGGCGCGATAAAATTTCTTCTTCTCCGCGTCCGAAAGATCCTCCGGCGCCCGTCCGTTGGCGCTGAGCAGAGCCGTGGCGATGCGTTCCAGTTCCGCCCGCGAGATCGCTTCACCGTTGACCGTGGCCGCCGGGTCCGGCAGGGAAAATGGCGACGCGGCTGGCGACGGCGAGCCGTTCCCCGCGACGGGCGGAACGGGTGAAGCACTCGTCGCTGGCGGTGGCGGAGTTGCCTGTTGCGGGCGGGCCGGCAAAGGCGCTGACAACCACAGAGCTGACACCACGAGCGGCAGCAGCACGGACAAAGAAAAACGTTTCATGCGCAAGGTCGCCGTAGGCCAGAACATCCGCCCTCGCCAGTGGAAAAAAAACGGGGCGCCGATGGCTCGCGCGTCCCGCTCGGTTTTTTTCTTGATCCACGATGCACCACCGGCCAAGCCGCGCTCCGCCGCCTCGTCGCGTCAGGGCTGCGGAGTCGGTTTTCCTTCCGGCTGACGCTGCTGCTGCTGTTGGCGGCGCTCGCCTTGCGCCTGCTGGCGTTGCTGTTGTTGTTCCGCCTGCTGCTCTCTCGCGCGTGCCTGCGCTTCAGCTTGTCCTTGACGGGCTTGCGCGGCTTGTTGTTGACGCGCTTCCGCGGCGGCGCGCTGGCGCTCGGCCGCGGCGCCAGCCGCTTGTTGACGCTCCGCAGCGGCGCCCTCGGTCGCGGCGCGACGTTCTTGCGCGGCTTCCGCTTGCTGCTGGCGCGCGGCATCGGCGCGTTCGCGCGCGGCGCCTTGTGC
>JAFAXH010000041.1 GCA_019241085.1 Verrucomicrobiota bacterium
TTCGTGCAGCCGGCGAAACATTTCCGGCCGCCGACCGATCTCACGCGGCCGATGATTATGATCGGTCCGGGCACGGGCATCGCGCCGTTCCGCGCGTTTTTGGAAGAACGCCAGGCGACGGGTGCGGCGGGCAAAAACTGGCTCTTCTTCGGCGCGCAAAAAGCGGCGAGCGATTTCTTTTACCGCGAGCAGTTGGAAGCGATGCAAAAGGCCGGCGTGCTCACGCGCTTGAGCCTCGCCTTCTCGCGCGATCAGGCGGAAAAAATCTACGTGCAAACGCGGATGCTCGAACACGCCGCGGAGCTTTGGCAATGGCTGGAGGAAGGCGCGCATTTCTACGTCTGCGGCGATGCGTCGCGCATGGCGAAGGATGTCGATGCGGCGCTGCACCAGAGCATCGCCGAGGCCGGCGGACGCGGCGCGGAAGGCGCGGCGGAATACGTGGCGATGCTGAAAAAAGAGAAGCGTTACCAGCGCGATGTTTATTGAAAAAAAGGAGCGCACGATTCCCACGATGAACGCATTGCTCAACGGCAACGAAGTCGCGCCGGCGATTCATTTCACGCCGGCGCAAAAGGAATATCTCGCCGGCTTCATGGCGGGCGCGACGCAGCGCGGATTCACGCCGTTCGTCGGGCACACGGCGGGCGGACAATTCACCGGCGACCCGGCGCTAGCCGCGCCCGGTGGCGAAAATCTCGCCGCGCCGCCGACGCCGGAAGCCGCGGCGGAGGAGACGCTTTTCGGCACGCCGATCTCGGAGCTTTGCAAGCAGGAACTCTGGAAGCTGGAGCGGCACGGACTCGACATCTGGGAGCGGCTCATCGCGCACGCCGAGTCGGACAAATTGCCGGATGAACAGGACACATTTTACTTCCGTTTTCACGGCCTGTTTTACGTCGGCCCGGTGCAGGAATCGCTCATGTTGCGCTGCCGCATCCCGGCGGGCGAGTTGAGCGCGGCGCAGCTCGATGGCCTGGCGGACCTGGCGGAAAAATGGGGCGGCGGCTACGGCGACCTCACGACGCGCGCGAACGTGCAGGTGCGCGAGATCGCGCCAAAGAATTTGCTCAAGGTGCTGCTGCACTTGCAGGAGATCGGCCTCAGCTCGAAGGGCACCGGCGTCGATAACATCCGCAACATCACCGCGACGCCGACGGCGGGCCTGGATCGCGAGGAGCTTTTCGACTGCCGGCCGCTCGCAAAGGCGCTCCAGCACTACATCCTGAACACACGCGACATGTTTGGCTTGCCGAGAAAATTCAACGTCGCCTTCGACGGCGGCGGCGCGATTTCGGCGGCAGCCGACACGAACGACATCGGCTTTTTCGCGGTGCGCGTCGGCGAGAAGGAAGCGGCGCGCGGGGCGGGCGTCGCGCCGGGCGTTTATTTCCGCGTGCAACTCGCCGGCATCACCGGCCACCAGCAATTTGCGAAGGACGCCGGCGTGCTCGTGCGGCCGGAGGATTGCGTGGCCGTGGCGGCGGCGATCATCCGCGTTTTCAACGAAACCGGCGACCGCACGAACCGCAAGCGGGCGCGGTTGAAATACGTCATCGACCGGCTCGGCATCGACCCGTTCATGGCGCTGGTGGAAAAGAAGCTCGCCCAGCCGTTCTTGCGCCTGCCCGAGAGCGCGTGCGAGCCGCGTCCGCGCACGATCCCGCACGGGCACATCGGCGTCTTTCGGCAGCGGCAGCCGGGGTTGAATTACGTCGGCGCGGTGGTGCCGGTCGGGCGGATGAGCGTGAAGCAAATGCGGCGCTTCGCCGAGCTGGCGCGCAATTACGGCTCGGGCGAAGTGCGGCTGACGGTGTTCCAAAATCTCATCATTCCGAATGTGCCCGACGCGTTTGTGGAAACGGTGAAGCGCGCGTTTTTGAAGATGGGTTTTCATCACGAAGCGAGCGCGATTTCCGGCGGACTCGTTGCCTGCACGGGCAACGCCGGCTGCAAGTGGGCGGCGTCGAACACGAAGCGGCACGCGGTCGAGCTGGCGCGGTATTTGGAGAAAAAATTCACGCTCGACCAGCCGATCAACATCCACCTCACTGGCTGCCCGAATTCGTGCGCGCAGCATTACATGGGCGACATCGGCTTGCTCGGCACGAAGGTCGGCCGCGACAAGGAGGAAGGCTACCACGTCTTTGTCGGCGGCGGCTTCGGCGAGCAGCAGGCGGTGGCGCGCGAAGTCTTCCGCGGCGTCTCGTTTCCGATGTTGAAGGAGACGCTGGAAAAAATGTTGCGCGGCTACCTGCGGCACCGGCGGGAAAAAGAAGATTTCAGCACGTTCACCCGCCGCTGCGATCTGAACTCGCTCCAGGCGATTTTCAGCAACGAGGAATAAATTCATCCAGCACGCCATGACGACGATCCCAAGCAAAGCCGAGATGACCGCCGCGATCCTGCAAGCCAAGCAGAGGCTCGGTTTGAAATGGGCAGCCATCGCGCAAGCCGCCGGCTTGAGTCCGGTCTTTGTGACGAGCGCCTGCCTCGGCATGAACTCGCTCGCCAAAGCGCCCGCCGACCAGCTCGCCGCCGCGCTGGAACTCGGCCCGGAGATCAGCGCGGCGTTGCAGGAATTTCCGCACAAGCACTGGCCCGAAGCGATCCCGACCGATCCGGTCGTTTACCGTTTTTACGAAATGATCCACGTCTATGGCGACACGATCAAAGCGCTCATCCACGAAGAATTTGGCGACGGCATCATGAGCGCGATCGACTTCGACATGGCCATCTCGCGCCAGCCCGATCCGAAGGGCGACCGGGTGAGGATCGAGTTGAGCGGCAAATTCCTGCCTTATCGTTCGTGGTGAGATCTGTCGCGTGTTGTCGCCGCTGCCGCCGTTTGCCGCCGGCCGGAGGTGGCCGATGAAGCCGGCGTCGCGACCGCGTTATCACGAAGGATTTCAAGCCGGCCAACAACAATTGCGCCCGACAGCGCGTGCCGTCGCCGGACGAATCGCCGTTCGCGCCGCCGCGGCGTCCACGGCATCGCTCGAAAAATTGCCGTCGCCGCTGCTCGCCGACGCGCGCGCGGATCGGCTGCCGGCGGACGCGCAAGCCGTGGCGCGCTGGGAAAGGTTGGGCGTGCGCGACTTGAGTTTTCACGAAGGCAGGGACGGCTGCGCGGTGCGGGCGCAACTGCCGCCGGAGAGCCGCGCGTTGCGTGCGACGCAACTGCGCGCGCTGGCGGCGTTGACGCAGGAATTCGCCGATGGTTGCGCGCGGCTGCTGCCAGGCGGCGGCATCGAGTTGCGTCCCGTGCCGTGGCGCGAGGTGCCCGTGTTGTTGACCGAGAAATTTGCTGCGGCCGGACTGGAGCTTTGCGGCTCGCGTGGGCGGGCGAGTGCGCCCGCACCACCGGCCTTGCGCGAATTGCCGCAAGGCCAAAGCCGGCTCATCGTCCGCGTGCCCGGCGCGCGTTGTCTTAGCCAGCAGTTCGAGACACTGGCGACGCTGGCCGGCGGCGCTGTTCCGCACGGCGACGACAGCGAAGATAGTGGCGTCGCGGCGGTGCATTTCGTCGTGGACCGCCATGACGCCGGCAAAGCGCTCGTCGTGCTCGCCGGCATCTGGGACCAGCAAGCCGACGCCGCGCGTGCCGCTCTGGCGGACGCCGGTTTTGCCGCGCTTTGAATTACGCCGCGCGGCGCGCCGCCGCTTGCCGGGAACCGCGACGTCGGCGACGGTGTTCATCCGAACGAACCCACGCACGCGATTCCTCCGATGACAGGCACCGATTGGGTGATTGTGGATACTGAAACCGACGGCTGCCGCGCGCCGATCCACATCGTGGAAATCTGCGCCCAGCGCATGCGCGGCTGGGAGCCGTGCGGCGCGCCCTTCCGCGTCTGGCTCGATCACGACGTGCCGATCCCGCGCGAAGTCGTCGCCATCCACGGCTACACCCGCGAGTTTTTACGAGAACACGGCAGCGACCCGCGCGCGGCGCACCGGGCGCTCGGCGACTACGCCGGCGGTTTGCCATTCGTCGCGCACAATCTCGCGTTCGATTGGGACCGCTGCCTCGTGCCGGAATGGACGCGCCTCGGCTTGCTCGACTTTGCCGCGACGGAATTCCGGCTGGTCGCCGAAACGCCGCTGCCTCCGTTGACGCAAGCCAACGCGCTCGGTCGCCGCGGCTTTTGCAGCGTCGCGCTCGCGCGCCGCGTGCTCGGCAAAGAAGAAGTGCGCGGTCACGGCCTGCAAACCTTGCGCGCGCACTTCGGCCTCAACGCCACCGGCTCCGCGCACCAAGCGCTAGGCGACGTGCAGACTACGTTGGAACTCCTCCGCGACGTGCTCGCCCCGCGC
>JAFAXH010000124.1 GCA_019241085.1 Verrucomicrobiota bacterium
CTACGAAGCCTCGACCGAGCGCATTTCCAGCGGCATCCCGCGACTCGATACCATGCTAGAGGGCGGCTACTTCCGCGGGGCAACGGTGTTGATCGCCGGCGCACCGGGCACCGCCAAATCCACGCTCAGCGGAGCGTTCGCCGAAGCCGCCTGCCTGCGCGGGGAGCGCACGCTTTACGTCGGCTTCGATGAGAACGCCGCCGAGATCGTGCGGAACCTCGGCTCGGTGAACATCAAACTGGCGCCGCACGTCGAGAGCGGCCTGCTCCGCATCGTTTCCACTCGCACCGAAGCGATCAGCGCCAAGGAACACCTGGTGCGATTGAAGGCGCTCATCGCGGAGCATGAACCCCGCTGCCTGGTGATCGACCCGCTCTCCGCGCTCATGAAGGCTGGCGGAATGTTGGCCGCCAGCGGGGTCGTCGAGCGCCTGATCCATGTGACCAAGACGCGCGGCATCACCGCGGTCTTTACCAGTCTTCTCGACAACGCCGAGCCGGCCTTGGAATCGACCCTGGTCCAGGTTTCCACGGTGGCCGACACTTGGATTCAACTCTCCTACTCGGTTCACGCCGGCGAGCGCAACCGCGCGCTAACCATCATCAAGTCCCGGGGCACGCGGCATTCCAACCAAGTCCGGGAACTGGTGCTCAGCAGCGACGGCATTACTTTGGCGGATGTTTACTCATCCGGCGGCCAGGTGCTGATGGGAACATTGCGTTGGGAAAAGGAGCAAGCCGACGCCACGGAGCAGGCGCGGAGGAAGGCCGAAGCCGATCAAAGGTTCCGAGCGATCGCGCGCCAGCGAGCCGACTTAAAAAACCGGATCGAAGCGCTCGAACACGAGCTCGCGACCCAGGAATTGGAATTGGAAACGCTGCGAGGCGAAGAAAGCGTGCGAGAGCGTTCATTTCTGACGCTGCACTCGGAGTTGCTCCGCTTCCGCCGGGCAGATCCAGATGGCTCCGGCCCGCCAGACGAGGTGTCAAACGATGCGCCCAACGGGCAGTTCGTCGCACCTTTGGAAAGCGAGGCGAAGTGAACCATGTCGCCACTCATCCTGCGACTCTACATCGCCGGCAGTTCACCGAACTCCGTGCAAGCTCTCGCCAATCTGCGCGGCATCTGCCGTTCGCTCCTGCGCGAGGAGCCTCAAATCGAAATCGTCGATGTCCTCGATGCGCCGCAACGCGCCTTGGGTGATGGGGTCTGGATTTCTCCAACCCTGATCAGAATCCATCCGCTCCCGGTGCGGAGGATCATCGGCAACCTCAGCGACCAGCAGGCGATGGTTGACGCCTTGAATCTATCAATCCGAAATAACTCATGAATGCTTCTATTCTTTGTGACCAAAGCGAGGAGTTCGTCTTCGGCGTCGTCGAGCGTTTTCGACAGGTCGAGGAGCAGTTGGAGAACGCGATCGGCGGGCAGATCGATGCGGTGCTCGGCGTGAACGGCCAGCCCTATCTGCTTCGCACGGCGCAGGGGCGGCTGCTGGAGAGCGTGGCTGCCGAACGACGCGCGTCGCAACTGCACTCTTCCATTATCAATGCGCTACCTGCGCCAGTCGCGCTGCTGAATGCTGCCGGAGTCATCGTGGCGGTCAACCAAGCCTGGACGCAACGGGCGGCGCATTCGCGGCTGGGACCGGGTTGCGAAGTAGGTCGCAGGTATGTCGAAGTTTGCGGTCTGGACTTGCATGCCACTCTCAGCGAGGTGGAGCGGGCGCAGCTGGGGATTAATCAAGTTTTGATCGGCAAGATCGATCAATACACGCAGGAATACTCCTGCTCGTCCGAGTGCGGCACGGAGTGGTTTAAGCTCGTGGTTTCACCGCTGCAAAGCGGGATCACGGAAGGCGCGGTGGTCATGCATGTCGATGTGACGGATCAAAAGACGGCCGAATTGGAATCCCGCACGCACGCCGCTTTTCCCAGCTATAATTCGCACCCCGTGCTCGCCTTCTCCAAAGGCGGCCGACTGGTCTATCGCAATCGCGCGGCGACCCATCTGCTCGAAGAGTTCGGCGGTGAGATTCTTCCGGCGGACCTGCATGCGTCCCTGGCGGAATGCCTCACGAGCGGCTGCGGAAAATTGCTCGAAACGAAGCTCGGGACCCGGACACTTTCGTGGAGTTTCCAGCCCATCCCCGACGAGGAAATCGTCCATTGCGCCGCCACGGACGTCACGGAGTTGCTGAGCTTGGAAGCGCAGCTGCGGCAATCGCAGAAGATGGAAACAGTCGGGCAACTCGCCGGCGGAATTGCCCATAATTTCAACAACCTCCTGACCGTCGTGATAGCGCACGCCTCGCGGTTGTCCGCCCAGTCAAGCGCACCGGAAATCGTGCTGAACTCAGCCGCGCGGATCACCGAGGTCGCCAAACGTGCGGCCGATCTCGTCCGACAACTCCTTGCCTTCGGCCGCCGGCAGGTCATGGAGCTGAAGAGTCTCGATCTCAAAATTGTGCTGGAGAGCACCGCGACGATTCTGCGCCAGGTATTGAATGCGGACATCGCGGTGCGCGTGGAATGGCCGCCGAACCTGCCGTGCGTGCGCGCCGATCACATGATGCTCGAGCAGGTGCTGCTCAACCTCGCGGTCAACGCGCGTGACGCGATGCCGGAAGGCGGCGAGCTGGTGATTCGGGCAGATGCCGTGGAGGTTTCCACGCTCGAAGCGCGTCAGCAGCAGGGCGGTTCGGCGGGAGAATTCGTCCGGCTCACCGTCCGGGACACTGGCTGCGGCATGACCCCGGACGTGCTCGCCAAAGTGTTCGAGCCTTTTTTTACGACAAAGGACGTGGACAAAGGCACGGGGCTGGGACTCGCGACGGTTTACGGCATCATGCAACAGCATGGCGGCTGGATCGAGGTGCGCAGCGAACTCGGTCGAGGCACGACCTTCCAGATTTACCTGCATCGTGCGCCGGCACCGCCGGTGCTTGTCGCGGAAGCTGAGAATCCCAGCAGCCAACCCATCGCCGTTGTGCCGGCGGACGCGAGGATCCTGCTCGTCGATGACGAGCCGCTCCTGCGCGGCGTTGTCATTCAAATCCTTGAAGGGGCGGGCTACGAGGTGGTCGCCGCCGGCTCGGGGCCAGAGGCGATCCAATGCTGGCTCGCCCGTGGCGGAGACATCAACTTACTACTTGCCGACATGCAAATGCCGGGAGGCATGTCGGGTCGCGTTCTGGCGGCGGAACTACGCCGCTGGAAGCCCGAGTTGCCGGTGATTCTCACCAGTGGCTACACGGGAGAGATGGTGGGCTGCGCTGCGTCGCTCGGGTCAAAAGACGCCTTTCTGCAAAAGCCGTATCCGATGGAGAAGCTCCTCGACATGATCCGGTGCGCCATGCAGCGCGTGGATGGCCGCTGAGCATTTCGGAGCAAAGAAATGACGACGTTTGTTTTCAGAATCTACATGGCGGCGAACTCACCTAATTCGGTCCGAGCGTTGACGAACCTGCGCGCGATTTGCCGCAACTATTTTAACGACCAACCGCAAATCGAAATCGTCGATGTGCTGGAAGAGCCGCATCGCGCACTGGCGGATGGCGTGCTGATCACCCCGAGCGTCGTTCGGATTTCACCATCGCCACCAAGGATGATCCTCGGCGATCTCAGCGACGTGAAGCGGACTTTGGTCATTCTCGACCCGCAACAAGAAGTTACACTACAATGATCACGAACGGAAAACAGAACGGTGAGATCGCGCACTGGGTGCAGCGACTGACTGGCGCCGAAGCCGCGCTGCATGAGCTCACCGACGGACAAATCGACTCCGTCGTCACGGCCGAGGGCGACACCTTCCTATTGCGCCAGGCGCAGGAGGCGTTGCAAAAAAGTGAAGCTCGCTTTCGCGCGCTCATCGAGAACAGTTGGGATGCTGTCTCGCTCTGGTCCGGCGATGGAATTTTTCAATACAGCAGCCCGGCGGTGACACGGATGCTCGGCTATAGCCCAGCGGATCTCGCCGGCTGCAATTGCTTTGGATTCGTGCACCCGGATGACCGCGAGCTTTTTCAGGTGCGCTTCACCGAGTCGCTGGAGAAGCCCGGGGTCGGTATCGGGAGTTATCAGCGCGTGCGCCATGCCGACGGATCCTGGCGATTGGTTGAGTGCATGATCACCAATCTGCTCGATGACTCGAACGTCGGTGCGATCGTCAACAACTTCCGCGACGCGACAGAACGGGAACACGCTCGCCAGGAACTCGAGCGCATCTTCGATCTGTCGCTGGATATGATCTGCACGGCCGGGTTCGACGGATATTTCAAGCAGATCAATCCCGCGTTCGAGCGCATCCTCGGCTACACGCACGAAGAACTCACCGCCGAGTCGTTTCTCAGCTTCGTCCATCCTGACGATCGCGACGCGACGATTGCTGCCGCGGAACAGTTGGCCGTTGGCCGGGACGTGTTGCTGTTTGACAATCGTTATCGGTGCAAGGACGGCAGCTATCGCTGGCTGCAATGGTCGTCCAAGTCGTTGCCCGATGAGCAACTGATCTATGCCGTCACCCGCGACATCACGGAGCGGAAGCAGGCCGCAGCCGCGCTGGAAAACTTGCGGCGCCAAAACGACTTGATCTTGCAGTCGGTCGGCGAAGGTGTGTGGGGCATCGACGTTGCTGGACGAATCTCGTTCGAAAACCCGATCGCCGCGAAGATGCTCGGCTGGGACGCTCACGAACTCATCGGTCGCGACGCGCACGAGACGATGCATCACTCGCGCGGCGATGGCTGCTGTTACCCGCGCGAGGAATGTGCGGTCCACGCGACGCTGCACGACGGCGTGGTGCGCCGCATCAACAACGAGGTGTTCTGGCGAAAGGATGGGACCTGCTTTCCGGTCGAGTATGTGAGCACGCCGATGCGGGATGAAGGCGGGGCGATCGTCGGCGCCGTCGTGACGTTTCGAGATGTCACCGAGCAACTCGCCGCGGAGAGAGAAGTGCGCTCGGCCAAAGCGCGCTTGCAACACTTTCTCTCCTCCAGCCCGGCAGTCCTCTACGCCGTGAAGCTTCAATCCACCGAGCCGAGGTTTCTCCAAACCTGGATCAGCGACAATGTCGCAGCGATCATGGGGTATAGCGCCGAGGAGGCTCTCGCCGATCCGATGTGGTGGTTGGATCACATCCATCCCGACGACCACAATCGAGTGCTCGCGGAATACTACGCCGCCGCGGAGAAGCAGGATCTCTTCACGTTGGAATACCGCTTCAGGCGCAAGGACGGCACCTATTTCTGGATGCGGGATGAAATTCGCCTGCTGCGCGATGACAGCGGCGCGCCGTGCGAGTTCGTCGGAGCTTGTTCTGATCTGACCGAACAGAAAAAAGCCGAAGCGGCGCAACGCGCGCAGGAGGAACATTACCGCCTGCTCTTCGAGAAAAGCCCCAGCCCGATGTCGCTCTTCGATCGCAACAGCCTTCAGTTCCTCGATGTCAACGAAGCCGCGATCCGGCACCTCGGCTATTCGCGGGAGGAATTCCTTCACAGCACGATCCAGGATATTTGTCTGCCTGAGGAAATTCCCTTGCTACTCGCAAGCGTGGCGCTTGTGACGCCGGAAGCCCCTCGTGTCGGTCTTCGCCGACTTCGCAAAAAGGATGGCGGCATCGTGTTGATGGACCTTTGCAGCATCGCGATCACCTTGAATGGCAAGGCGGGATTGCTCGCCATCGGCACCGATGTCACCGAGCGCGAGCAGGCGCAGGAGCGGTTGCGCCAGAGCGAGGCCGCGCTCGCGTTGGCGCAGCATGTGGCGAGAGTCGGAAGCTGGGAAATCGACTTGGCAAATGCCGAGGATGGAGCCAGCACTCCGCTTAGCTGGTCTGATGAGACCTATCGAATTTTTGGTTACGAGCGGGGCGAGATCGAGGTGACCACGGACACCTTCTATCAAAGGGTTCACCCTGCCGACCGCGCAAGCGTGGCCAACGCATTTGCCGCGATGGCGCGCACTGGGATGCGTTACAGCATCGATTATCGGATCGTGCTCCCCAACGGCGCTGAACGCATCGTGCACGCAGAGGCGACTATGATCGTTGACGACGAGTCAGGCCGGGCGCTGAAAGTTGTCGGCACCTCGCAAGACATCACCGAACGCAAGCTCGCCGAAGAAGTGCTGCGCGAGCAAGCCGAGTTGTTGGAAATGGCGCACGACGCCATCATGGTGCGCGGCCTCGATACTTGTATCCGGCTTTGGAACCGCGGCGCGGAATCCATCTACGGCTGGACCGCCGCCGAAGCGATTGGGAGAAACGCGGCGGAGTTGCTTTACATCGAGACGGACCTGCATCACGAGGCGATGCGTGGCGTATTGAAAAACGGCAATTGGAGTGGCGAGCTGCGCCAGGTCACGAAAGCCGGAATGCCGGTGGTGGTAAACAGCCGGTGGACGCTGATGCGCGACGCCGCCGGTGAACCCAAGTCCGTTCTCGTGATCAACTCCGACATCACCGAGCACAAGAAATTGCAAACGCAGTTCCTGCGCGCCCAGCGGCTGGAGAGCATCGGCACGCTGGCGAGCGGTGTGGCGCACGATCTCAACAACATCCTCGCGCCGATCCTGATGGCGGCGCCCATCCTGCGCAACGAACTGTCGGCGAAATCACGCGAAGCCATCCTCAACACGATAGAAACCTGCGCCGAGCGCGGCGCCGACATCGTCCGGCAGGTGCTCACGTTCGCGCGTGGTGTGGAAGGCGAACGGCTGCTCGTTGACTCGACTCATCTCCTCAAGGAAATGGGCAAGATCGCCCAGGAGACCTTTCCCAAATCCATCGACGTTCGCGTCAGCTATCCAAAAACATCCTGGCTGATCGAGGGCGATCCCACGCAGCTGCACCAGGTAATCCTCAACCTTTGCGTCAACGCACGCGATGCCATGCCCGACGGCGGCGAGTTGTTGCTTTCCGTGGAGAACCTGGGCATCGACGAGCAGTTCGCCGCCATGATGCCGGGGGCCAAGCCGGGGCCGCACATAGTCATCCAGGTGCGCGACACCGGGACCGGCATTCCGCGAGGAGTCGTTGACCAGATTTTCGATCCATTCTTTACCACGAAGGAAATGGGGAAGGGCACGGGTCTCGGCCTTTCCACGGCAATGGGCATCGTGAAAAGCCACGGCGGCTTCATCAACGTTTACAGCGAGGTGGGAAGAGGCACGACCTTCAAGGTCTTTCTGCCCGCGTCTCCCAGCGCGCAGGCGAGCGCGGCCAAGGAGCAGGAAGAGACACCGCCCCATGGCAACGGTGAGTTGCTGTTGATCATCGATGACGAGCGAAGCATCCGTGAGGTCGTCCAAACGATTTTGGAGAGGCACGGCTACCGCGTCATGGTGGCGGCTGATGGTCCCGAGGCACTCGCCATTTTCGCGCTGCGCATGGGCGAAATCCGAGCGGTCCTCACGGATCTGATGCTGCCGATCATGGATGGCATTTCGGTGATTCGTGCGCTGCGAAAAATGCAACCCACCATTCGGATCGTTGCCTCCACGGGCCGAGCCGACGAGAAGCGCCTGCACGAACTCAACGCACTCGATGTGCCGGTGTGCCTCACGAAGCCTTACAACCAGAAAAAATTGCTCTTCACCCTGCGAGACGTCCTCGGTCGCCCGAACCAATAGTCGATCAACACCATGCGTATCCTCATTGCTGATGACCACGAAGTAGTGCGCGAGGGCGCGCGTATGCTGATCGAGCGCGAGCCTGGCTGGGAGGTTTGCGGCGTGGCGGAAAACGGGCGGGATGCCGTTACTCTGGCCGCAAAGCTACAGCCCGACGTCGTGGTTCTGGATCTTAGCATGCCCGAACTCAACGGCCTTGACGCCGCGCTTCAGATCAAACGTCAGCTTGCGCAGACCGAAGTGCTCATTTTCACCGGGCAAGAAACCGATGAGCTTGTCCGTAAAGTCTTCGAAGCTGGCGCGAAAAGCTTTATCCTCAAGTCAGAGGCCAGCCGCCATCTCGTCGAGGCGATTCGGTCGCTCTGTCAGCACAAACCTTTCTTCACAACTACGGTCTCGGCGGTGTTGTTCGCCCGCTTCCTGGAACGCTGCCACGGCGGTAGCAGCCAGTCGGACTCGGATGAGCAAACGGCCGACCGGCTTAGTCCGCGTGAACGCGAAATCGTGCAGTTGTTAGCTGAAGGCAGGAGCAACAAGGACGTCGCCAACATGCTCGGTATCAGCCTCCGCACGGCAGAGACTCATCGTGCGACAATTCTGCGAAAGCTGCGCCTCGACTCGTTCGCCGGCCTGGTGCGTTACGCGATCCGCAACAAGATTATCGAGGCATAGGCGGTGCCTCGGATGAGGCCGTAGTTGGAAATGCGCCGTGATCGGCGCCTACACAAGCAGGCACCGCGTTTTCAGAGGTGCATTCACTTGCACTCAAAGTCGCGGATCAGCTCGCCTGATCCCTCGGGTTCATCGCCTTCCACCAGAGCGAAATCACTCGCGAAGTTTCCTCGGAGTGGGGCCTTCTCACAACGGAATATCCGAGGCTCGCTAAGTAGAAGCCGCGACCGCAATTGCGCAGTTTTCAACGTCGGCACGGGCATGCACCGCGCTCCATGCAGCATTCGTAATTATTGCGCGATCCCTGCCGAACATAATCGACCAAGCGGCGCGTGGTAGTGACACGAACTAAACCAAAAAATAGTAACTCAGAAGAATACAAACTCATGAAAAACCAACTCCGCACGAGCGCAATGCTCGCACTCCTTGCCGCCGCAGGTCTCGCCCTACCGGCGTTCGCTGACAATACCGCGACGCAGCAGGTGAGCTTTGAGGTCCAGGCGATCAGCCAGCTGTCCTTCACTGGCAGCCCCTCCCTGGTCATCAGCACCGCAACCGCCGGCAGCGCTCCGGCCTCGGCAACGGCGAATGCCACCTACGCGATCACCACGAACGAGACGAGCCGGAAGATCACCGCGTCACTCGATTCCGACATGCCCGCGGGTGTGACCCTCAGCACAAACCTGGCGGCGCCGAGTGGTGCGACCAGCGCAGGTGCTACCAGCCTTAGCGCTACCGCGCGTGACGTCGTTAGTGGGATCAGCACAGTAAGCCAGAGTGGCCTGAACGTCACCTACTCTCTCTCCGCCACGGCCGCCGCCGGCGTGGTCCCCGCGGGTTCACGCACGGTGACCTACACCATCACCGCCGGCTCCTAACCTCAACCACACAATTTCGTGGGCTGGGAGGGCGGCAGAAGACATTTTGCCGCTCCTCCCTCTCACGGGTATCCGGAGAATTCCCGCGCGATGAATCAAGCAACCTGCCTCTGCATTGCCATCTGGGCGCTGCTGTTCCTGGTCGTTGTGGTGCATGCAGTAGCCGAAATCATGGTGAGCCAAAGTTGGCTACTAACAACCAATGCAGCCAACCTCGTCAGTGGTGCTGGCAGCGATCTCGAGCGCCAATTCGAAAGCGCGGCCGGCAACACCACGCTCAGCGTCACGAACATCCCGTCCAGCGGCACTTGGCGTGTCTTCGCGCGCCGAGCCGATGGCGTATGGAACGGCAACTTCGCGTTCTACGTGCGACGCACGTCCAGCGGGAGCGGTTCCGGCACAATCGCCGGTGGCGATTCTTACGTGGAGGTGACCAATACCGACACTGAGTTCTTCAGCGGCACGGCCGACCGCAACACCATCGCAATCCAGTCCAAGCTGTCCGGGGTCTCCAAGAACCTCGCGCCCAATACCTACACTACGGCGGTCATTTTCACTGTCGTGCCCGACTCACTCTCTCTTTCAACAGCCCATGAAAGCATTGCTAAAATCCCTGCTGCTGGTGCTCAGCCTCAGCGCACTTTCACCGAGCATCTCATTCGCCAGCGTCCACGTCGTCGGTAATCTCGCCCGCAGCAAAACTGCCAAGCCTGGTGAGACCTTTGACGGCGTCATTCTCCTGAAAAACACGGGCGCCAAATCGGCCGACGTGCACATCCGGCAGACAGACTACCAATGCTACGCGGATGGTCGAACTCTGTATGGAGATCCCGGCACTTCGGCACGCTCAAACGCAAAATGGATCTCGGTCACACCCAGCCATGTCACCGTGCCAGGTAATGAGATGGTGTCCGTGAACTACAAGGTCAGAGTGCCCAGCGACGCCAAGCTCGTCGGCACTTACTGGAGCTTGATCATGGTCGAGCCGGCCGCCGCGCCTGCGCCCGAAGTCAAGGGCGGCAAGGACGAAATTGCCGTTGGCGTGCAGACCGTGACCCGCTTCGGCGTGCAGATCATCACCGAGATCGGCACCACCGGCAATTGCGCGTTGAAGGTCGCCGACAAGGCCCTAGTGAACGACAACGGTAAACGCGCTCTCAAGCTCGACTTCGAGAATACCGGCGAGCGCGACATGGTCCCCAACGTGTCCATCGAACTCTACGGTCAGAACGGACTTTCGATTGGCAAGTTCGATGCCGGACGCGGGCGGATTTTCCCCGGTGGTTCAGTTCGTTACCACGCCGACCTTTCAGCTATTCCAATTGGCAAATACGTCGCCATGGTGATCGCTGACACTGGCGACGATCACGTGATGGGGGCTCAATATGAGCTTGAAATCACTAATTGATCGTCGATGTCTGCTGCTCGGTGCTTTCCTCGTTCAACTGCTACTACAACTGTATATCCCAGACCTCGCGACTGCGAAGAGCGACGGCGTCGAGATTCGAGCAGCGGCGGCCAAGCTCACCGAAACGGAGCCGGGAAAAATAATCACGGCGAGCTTCGTAGTCGCCAACCATACCAGCCAGGATGAAGAGTTGACCGAACAGTTGACCCTGCCAACGGGCTGGCAAAAACTCGCGCCGCCCGATCTGCCGTTCACCGTGCAAGCGGGGTCGCAATCGGTGCGAATCGTCGCGGTCGCAATCCCTGCGTTAGCACCCTCTGGTCGCTTTGATGTCAAGTATGCGGTTTATGGGCAGCCTGATCGAAGCTTAGGCGATACTGTCAGTTTTTCGGCCGTCGTCCTGCCGGTGTCGAAACTTGAACTTACGGTGGAGGAGACGCCGGACATGGTGATTGCCGGCGAGCCATACATCGTCCGGCTGCGGCTGGTAAACCATGGCAACGCGAAGCTCAGCATTCATACCGCTACGAAAAGCACACCGAACTTTCCGGTGAAGACGGATGGCACCGAACTGGCGCTGGAGCCCGGCGGCTCGCGTGACATCACTCTCAAGGTCGCGACGGATGGAGGTCTCGCCGAAAAAGTTGCCCACGTGCTCAGTATAGAGTCTGCGGCGGCAGCCAGCGGTGGCCAAGCCGTTTCAGCCAAGCAGACCGTCGTCACGAACATCATTCCCAGAATCTCCGGCAATCAGGATCCATACGTCCGCGCTCCGATCACGTATCGACATTATTTTACCCAGCAGACCGGCCGGAAGGGCACGATGCAGGCCGAGTTGTCAGGTGGGGGCGCGCTCAACGAAGAAGGCACGCGCAGCTTCGAGTTCCTCTTCCGCGGCCCAGATGCGCAGCAGACGAGTAACAGCTTTGAGCTGCGCGACGAATATCGGGTCAGCTACTTCGGCGAAGATTTCGATATTCACCTCGGCGACCGCACTTACACGCTATCACCGTTGACAGAACGCTACGGCTATGGGCGCGGCGCAGAAATGGATTATCATTCCGACGCATTCGGAGCGGGCGCCTACTACATGCAGAGCCGGTGGCGTGCGTCGAACCCCCGCGAAATCGGCTCCTATGTAAAGTATGACTTCGGCAGATCATTCGAGCTAAAACTAAATTTCCTACGTAAGTGGGATGCGGAAACTCTGCGTCCGTTCGAGGCGATCTCGCAAAACCTGTGGACTTTGGAGTCACACTATAAACCGGGTAAGTGGCTCGATCTCGCCTTGGAGGGCGGCTTTAGCCAGAGCGACCATGGCAACGGCTTGAATCCGGCTTGGCGTATCGAGGCACGCGGCGAGTTACCTCACCAAGTTTATTACTCACTCGAAGCGACGCACGCTGCACCGAGTTTCTTCGGGGCGGTCCATGATTCGGACGCAACGCGTGCGACGCTAACCTTTCCAATTTTCCAAAAGCTGAGCGGAAACTTGGCCTACGACGACTACACCACTATCGCCGCCTTGAATCCGATCGAGAGCACGGTGCTTCCACATGAGAACTCCTGGCGCGGTGGCCTGCGCTACAGGTTTTCGACGATAACGGACGCTTCAGCCGAATACCGGTATATCCACCGCGAGGACGTGCTGCTGCCCGCCGCTTTTGATTTCACCGAAAACTCGGTGAGACTCGGGCTGAGGCACAATTTCGGGAAGTTCGCACTGCAAAATTTTCTCGATATCGGCGAAATCCGCGACATGCTCCGTGGCAACGAGGATCGCTTTTTCGAGCGCTACAGCGTTTTCTTGAACTATCGAACTAGTGCAAACTATACCTACTCGCTCTTTGGCAGCTATGGCCCGAGCCCTTACATCGGGGAAACTGGCAACAACTGGAGCTTTGGAGCTACTGGTAGCTGGAAGGTTCGCGAAAGCATGGGGGTTAATGTGCAGTATTCACGCAATGGTTATGACTCCCTCAGCGGCCGAACTCAAGACAGCCTCCAAGCCTCGCTGAACTATACTTTCGCTAATCGTCAGAGTTTTTCGATGGCGACACGGTGGTCGCACACGAACGGGCAAAAGGAACCCGAGGCGGCAGTGCTCGTCAGCTACACGGTGCCGCTCTCCTTGCCGGTAGGTCGAAAGACCAGCACCGGAGCAATCAAAGGCCAGGTCTTTGAGCCGAGCGGGCTCGCTGCGATGCCAATCCCGCGCGCGGTGGTTTTCGCCAACGACACGGCGGCGGTCTCGGACGAAAACGGCGATTTTGTTTTCCCCTCATTGAAACCGGGGATTTATACGTTGCGGCTTGACCAACGCTCCATTGGCACGGAGCGGATCGCTCTCCAGGAGTTTCCTCAAACGATTGAAGTGAAACGCGACTCAGCCGGCCGGCTCAGCATCGGCGTGGTGAATGCCTGCGCGATTTCCGTCAGGGTAGTCATCTTCGCTCCGCCAGCCGCGAACCGCCTCTCGGACATTCACCCGAGCGAACCTCAGCCGCCCATGAAGGAAGTGGGTGGGCTTGCTGCGGCCGTGGTGGAGATTAGTAACGGTCGCCAAATCATCCGCCAGGAAACTGACAGCGACGGGAACGCCGCTTTCAACCATCTTCAACCGGGCAAGTGGGCGCTGAAAGTCCGTGCGGACGAGCTCCCGCCAAATACTGTGCTGGAGCAACCCGAGACCCAGCTTATGCTTGAGCCTGCACAAACCCAGAGCGTGACCGTTCGGCTGTTATCGCGCCGCCGCACGGTAACTTTCATCGACGAGGGCACGATTCGGTAGCGCAGTAGTCAAAAAATGCGATGCATGATTCATGCAGAAGGAGAACTGTGAATTCACAAACCAAGTGCCCCGGCGCTTCGGCCCAACTGCCCTCGGTCGGTTGCATTTAGTTTGTGAATTCGCAGCGATTCGTGGCGCTACCCGACAAACTGACGCAAGCCATCCGAGGAAAATAATGTTCAACTGGGACGGAAAAAGCTTGCCCCGTAGCCTTGCCATTGGCAGCGATCAATCAACTTCAGTGTTGATGAGTCAGCACTGCCAGGCAATCAGCTTGTCCGCCACCGCCCACGCGAATGCCGCGCGGATGAACTCAAGATGGAAATCGCCGAGCTTGCGCCGGGCTTCCGCCCGGTCTCTGGTTCGCAGGCTGCGCATCACCTCCTTGCCGTTGACTTCAGCCGTGCGTAATATTCCCCGGTCGGCTGATACCGATAAAGGCGCTCTGCTACTCGCTAAAAACCTGCTATCATACGTGCTGTTCGAATAGCCGTAGAAAACAGTCGTGGGAAAATCGTGTTGTATAAGCGCCTCATTATAAGGAATTCGGGCGGTTAGCTCAGTGGTAGAGCGTCTCGTTTACACCGAGAGGGTCGGGGGTTCGAAACCCTCACCGCCCAGTGTCCTCCTTGGACAAAGCAGCGACTGGAAAATGCTCGGAAAACGTGTATCTTTTTCACATGAGCAAACTTCGTTTTTTAGGGGTCGCAGCAGCGCTCTCGCTGCTCGCTTTACCGGCGGTGACGCACGCTCAACAATTCCGCAATAATGGCGGCGGGCGGAGCGGGCGGTTTACGCCTTCGCCGGGGAATGTCCAACGTCAGGTGCCTTCGCTCGCGGGCGGCGGTGGTCGTTACTACGGCGGGCATTACGGTGGCTATCGTTATTATCATCACGGCTGCTATTATTATGGCGGGCCGTTTTTCTACGGCGGATTGTTCGGCTATCCATATTACTATGGACCGGGCTATGGCGTGGCTTATTCCTATCCTTATGGCGGAGGTTATTACTATGACGACGGCATCCCGACTGGCCGGATTGTGGATGAATCCTCCCGTGGCCGGAACAACGGCGGCGGTGGCTACGAGCCTGGCTCCCTGGCTGCGGAGGTGCAGCGTGAGTTGAAGGAGCGCGGGTTTTACCACGGCGCCATCGACGGCCAGTTCGGCAGTGCCAGCAGTGAGGCGTTACGGCGTTTCCAGCGCTCCAAAGATTTGCCCGTCACCGGCCGGCTGGACGAGCGGACGCTCAAGGCGCTGGACTTCGAGCGGCGTTAAGACGGCAGCGATTTGCGCTAGGCTCGCTTGCGGGTGAGGCGCAGGTCGTAGGTCAAATGAGTGGGGTTGGCCTTCAGGCACGGCTCTGCGGGAGCGAGCGCGTGTGCTAGCGTGGACACGCGCTCGAACTGTTTTCGACCAGCGGCGAGTTGGAAAATAATGCGCGGCGCGCTTTGCTTTCCCGTGCTGCCCATGAGCGCCACTTCCAAGGGTAAATGCGGCGCGATGCCCGGGTGTAATGACGGATAAAGCGCGGTGCGGCGATAGCGCAAGCCGCAGAAGAATTCACCGGGGCGTTTGCCAGCCGTTTCGAGGCGCAGCTCGCGGCCATTGACGAAGATGCGCGGCGGTTTCGCGTTGGCAGCGCGAGGGTTGTTGGAATTGTTGCCAAACCAAGCGAACTCCAGCCGTTCCAGCGAGGTGTCCACAAATCGGCTGGTCGCGCCGCCTTCCGCGGGCGTTTCTGCCAGCAGCGGCCAGCCTTCGCAGCCGCGGCGGATTTCCAGCACGCCGTCGAATTCCTTTTCCGACAATTCGGCGCGCAAGAGCCGCGGGAAACGCCAGGCCCAGATCGCGCGAAAGCCTTCCGACGGAATGCGCAAGCCGCCGCGCGCCAGCTTGCCGAGCACGGCTTCCAAGTCGGCCCAGAGCGGCGTCGGCAGGAAAAACGCGTCGTGCAGCCGGCGGCCGTGGATGACCAGCGCGGCGGGCGAGGAATGTTCCAGGGTGAAAGCGGCGATGGCCTGCCAGAGCAGTGCGACCAAGGCCATCCAATCCGCACGCGGCAAGCTCTCGATGGCGCGAAATTCGATCAGCCCTGCTGTCGCGCCGGACGGGCCGCCGGGATGCCAGAATTTGTCGAATGAAATCTCGCTGCGATGCGTGTTGCCGGAGACATCGACGTGCAGATGGCGCAAGGTTTCGCCGATAATGACCCGGTGATCCCAGCCATCGGCAGTCGGCGCCGGCAGCGACGCAAGATGACGATACGCGAAGTCGAGGTCGAACATGTCCCGCGCGCTCTCATCGGGTCGTGGCGCTTGCGAGCTGGCGCCGACATAATGCCCGGTGAAAAAATACGCGAGACAGGGATGAGCTTGGAAAAATCGCAGGAGCGAGGCGACCCAGGCGGGCCGGGAAAAAAAGGGATTTTCGTCCGTGCTCGGTCCGCCGAAAAGCAGATGGTTGCCGCCGCCCGTGCCAGCCTGCGCGGGCGGCTCATCGCTGGCGGCGTCAGCAGGGATTTCCTTGAAGGAACGCAGCCCGGCTTTGGCGCCGGCGCGTTCGAGCTGAATCAGCCAACGCGCATAGTCGGTCCAGGTCTCGCAGGGTGGCAAGTTGACCTCCAGCACGCCGGGGTCAGCCGTCAATCCGAGCCGGCACCAGCGGCCGGTGTCGTCCGCCGGCACGTAGCCTTCCAGGCGAAACTCCGTGATGTCGCAGCGTTGCAGGGCCGCCACGCAAATGTCGAGCAACTCGCTCCACGGCGTCGCCAGCAGCGGCGGCAGAAAAAGGTGAATCGCGCCGTCGGCGGTGCGTTCCAGCGTGAGCGCGCGGCGCAACGCGTCCGGCGGCAGCAAACCGAGCGGCAGGCGCAAGCCGGCGGGGCCCTCGGCGGGAATGAGCGGCAGGCTGGCGCGCGCGGGACCGGGGATGCGCCAGCGACCGGTGCGCCAGCGGCCAGTGTCAATGTCGTAGTCGATGGGCAGCACGCGCGCCGTCGCGACGCGGGCGCCTTGCTCGCGTGCCTGGAGCCATGCGCGCGGTGACAGGCGCAAGGCGCGGGCGAGCGTTCGCGCGAGTGCGTCGAGCGCCTTGAGGCCGCTGGCAGATTGGGTGGGATTTTTTTCCGCGCGCGCCGGCAGGATCGGCCGGCCGTTGCGGTTCCACAGGAGATTGACCACCCAGCGCGGATTTACCTCGCCGGGATACGATTTTCCTGGAGAAAAAATCGTGACCGCGCCCGGCAATTCGTCCGCCACGAGCGCTTTCGCGAGCGCGTAGGCATAGCGCAATTTGGTCGGGCCGACGGCGACGAATTGCCATTCCGCGCCTTCGGGTTTTTCCGGCACATATGTCGGCTCGCCGCCCAGCGTCAGCTTCACACCGGCGGCACGCAGACGGGCCTCGATCCGCGCGGCGACGCGTTGCACGGCGGGAGTCAGGTATTCCGAATCAACGACGGCGGGTGCGGGCGATGGTTTCACTGGGGAGGGGGACTGATCCGTTCAAAGCGCGACGACCTTGATTTCGGCCTCCATCTCGCTGGCGACGGTGGCGTCGGAATAATAGCTGCCGAGGATCGGTGAGATATCCGCCGGCGTCAGGCCGACCGCGGTGGGCAGATGATGATGACTGCACAGCACGCCGTTCGTTGGGTCGAGTCCGACCCAACCGGCGCCGGGCAAATACACGTCGGTCCAAGCGTGCATCGCGGCGTCGGCTTTGCGCTCGGCGGCGGGGGTTTCAAATTCGCAGAGATAACCGCTGACCAAGCGCGCGGCGAGGCCGAGTTCGCGCAGGATCGCAGCCAGCAGCACGGCGTAATCGCGGCACGCACCGATGCCTTGCGCCAGCGTCTCGGCGGGCGAACGGGCGCGGCCGGTGTCGCGGCGTTCGTAGCGCAGGTGCGCGCGAAACGCGCTGGTGAGATCGACGAGCATGGCGATGGTTTGGGGCCGTTCGGCGCTGGGTTCAGGATGGAGCGACGGCGGTTGCCAAAAGGTGAGTTGCGGCAAAAGCGGAGTCTCGTGCCGGGTGCTCTCATGGTGTTCCGGCGACGCGAGAAATGGCGCGAGTTGACGCGCCTCGGCCGGCTCGTAGGCGAAGGGGAAATGGATGGCGAAATTTTCCAACAAAAAATCGAACGGGTTGCGCTGCTCCAGCTCCAGTTCGGCGAGAAAATCAAAACGCAGGTCGCGACCGCGCTCGGGATAATTGCAACGCGCGATGGAGTTATCGAACAAGTCGCGCCGATGCCGCACCCGGCCGCCGGCGTTCGTTTTCAACTCGCAGCGCCGCAGCAGCCGGCCCGGCTCGGAGCGCGGGAAAAGCCGCACGAGATGCGGCGCGAAACCGACGGTGCGTTCGTAGCGATACAGCGTGTGGTGCTCGATACGCACCCGCAACGGACTGGCGGCGGTTGATGGCTCCGCGGCCGGCGGCGGCGCGTTTGTCGGTGGCTTGGTTTTCTTCAGACGAGTGGGCCGACTTTGCCGCGGAGCGACGCTCATTTTACCCGGGTCCAGATTTGCGTGCGACCGAGGGCGGAGATGCCGATGAAGCCGCGCACGCGGATGGTGTCTTTGTTTTCCAACTGCATGTAGCAGGAATACGTTTTGCCGGTTTTCGGATCGTAGATCGTGCCGTTTTCCCAACGGCCGTTGCCGGCGGGAGTGAAGCCGCGCATGAAGACCATGCCGAGGAGCGAGTCGCCGTGGCGGCTGGCGTCGGGATTGTGAATGTCGGTCTTCGGTTTGCCCTCGGGAGTGTTCGGCTGCGTGAGGCTGACGATCTTCGCGCCGAGCTTGCCGCCGCTGTCGAAAATCTCGAATTTCGCGTCGTCATTTTTCCACAAGCCGACCGGCGAGACGTTGCCGAGGTCCTCGGCGCGAGCGAGCAGCGCGGCGCAGCAGAGCAGGGTGAGCAACGGGAGAAGGCGCAGGAGAGTTTTCATGGTTTTGTGACGGCGGGAATTTTTTGGGGGAAATCAGCCGCGGAACATTCAAGCGTGGGCAGGCCGGCGGTTCAAGGCGCAATCAGAAGGCTTAGGACGGCGGAGGTTTTGTTGCCGCCGGCTCGCTCGCGCCATTTGTCGCCGCGCGGAGGCTGCGGGCTTCCTTGCGGCGCATGAAAACTTTCACCTTCATGTTCTGTTTGCCCGAGCCTTTGAACGTGCCGCGCACCGGCGTGGTGTCGCGAAAATCGCGGCCACGCGCGACGGTCACGTGGCGTTCGCCGCACCATTGGTCATTCGTCGGATCGAGCGCGACCCATGTCATGCCGGGCACCATGACCTCGACCCACGCGTGCGTCGCGATGGCGCCGACGAGCGTGCGGCTGGAGCCGCGTCCAAGCAACTCGTTGTCGGCGCTGGCGCTCGGCGGCGCGACGGCCTCGATGTAGCCGCAGACGTAGCGCGCCGGCAGGCCGGCGGTGCGCAGGACGCTGAGCATGATGTGCGCGAAATCCTGGCAGACGCCTTTTTTGTTTTTCCAAATCTCGTGCAGCGGCGTGGAGTTGCTCGTCACGCCCGAAACATATTTGAACTGCGTGTAGATCGCGTGATTGAGCGCTTCCAGCGCGGGGCCGACGGCATCCTTGCCGCGCAGATAACGCCGCGCCCACTGGATGGCTTCGCGGCCGGTGAGCACGGTGTCGGTCGGCTGCACGTAATCGAAAATCTCCGTCAAAGCGCCGACGAAAATCTGGCGCGCCTCCTCGATGCTGATCTCCAGCGCGGCGGCCGGCCGCTCGATGGGTGCGGTGCGGATTTCGACCTTGCTCGTGATGGTCAGCGAGCGGTGCCGGTAGGGCAGGGAAAAGAACTCGACGTGATTGCCAAAAAAATCGCGATAACTGGATGTCTTCACCACCGGGTCGATGCTCAGCCGGCGCCGACCCACGGTCTGCGTCGGCAAGTCGGGTGGCCGGAGGCGGGTCTCCAGATACGCCTCGGCCGCGGCGTTGGCGTAAGTGTAATCGGTGACGTGCGTGATCTCGAAATCCATGAGGAATTTTCCGTCGCACGAGAATTAAAACCCGTGCTGAAAACCATGCAGATAGAGCTGCGGCGGTGAGGAGAGTTGCGCCTGGTGATTGAGAAAGCAATCGGCGATGACGTTGTGCAAATCCATGGTCGCGCTCAACGCCTGGTTGAGTTGTTCCTGGAGTTGCGAACGGGTCTCTCCCGGCGTGGTGACTGCCGGCGAGAGGGATTCCACGTCGAGCGGCGATAGCGGCGGAGCTTGTTCCGCCTCCGCGACGATGAGTTCCGGATCGGACGATGGTTCGAAAAATTGCGTCCAGTTCAATCGCCGCAACCGCTCGGCCAGCGCCTCCGTGGCCGCCAGCGGACGCTGCGTCACCGCGGCCGGGTCGCCGGGACAACTGGCGCGCAGGGCGTCGGCGCACTTTTCCACGCAGTGCAGCACGCTGCGCGGCGCGTCGGGATGTTGAAAGAGCAATTGCACGATGGGCAGCGGCTCGGCGCGAATCTGGAACACGCGCCGATAAACGTCGCGCGTGCCGAGCAGCCGCAGGAAAGCGGACAGCTCGATCTCGAGGTCGTGCGCGCTTGGCGCGGAGACTCCAGGTTTGACCCGGCTGCTGGGCACCGGTGCGAGCGGGCTGGGCATCGCCTGGAGCGCGGTCGGCACGACCGTGAGCGCGCGCGAGCAGGCGAGGACGGCATTGGCCGTGATGATGGCGCGCTCGAGCTGCTGCCCGAGCACGCAAAAGCGCCAGCCGTCGTCTTCCAGCATCGAGCTGGCGGCGAGGCCGTAAAATTGCGCGATGGAACGCGTCGTCAGCTCGGAGAGCTTGCGCGTGACCCGGACGCAAACTTCTTCCGAAACCGTTTGAAAAAATGGCTGCCGGGCAAAGGCGCTGCGCAGTCCGCTGAGCGCACTCCACGCCTCGGGGCTGAGCGTGTCCTGAATGGTCTCGGCGTTGTTGAGCGAGCGTCGCAGCACGTTGACGAGCGCGCCGGTCTCGGTCGGTTCGAGCACCAGGCGATACCGGTCGCGCGGCGTCGAGATCGAGCGGCGCGGACTGGCGTCGAGGTGCGGCAGGAGCCGGTTCCACATCGGCCGGTAGAGCCGGCGTTCGGCGGCGTTGAGTTCCTCGGTTTCGAGGGTTTCGACGACGCCGATGATGTAGGCGAGATGGTTGGCGCGCTCCAGATAACGGCCCAGCCAGTAGAGGGACTCCGCCGAGCGCGAGGTGACGCGCCGCGGGATGGGCCGCAGCTCGTGCCAGCGGCGCGGGCGGATGGCGGCAGCCAGCACACCGTGATGATCCGGCCCGGCCGGCGACGCGGGCGAAGCCTCGCCGTTGCGCGTCGTGATTTCCGCCGCCGGGCCTTCGGCGAAAACCCACGTGTCCTTCGTGCCGCCATCCAGCCCGGCGGCGGTAAAAAGACTGCCCTCGGGCGCGATGCGGGTGAGCGCGCCCGGAAAGACCTCGAAATCGTCGTCGCGCCGCAGCGCGTAAACGATGTGATCCAGCCGCCGCGTCACCGGCCGGCCGCGCTCGAAGCACACGGTCTCGGCGCCCTGGTTGATCGGCTGCGCGACGAAACAGTGCGGCGCGCGGCGGACTTCCTGGCGCAACGCGGCCTCTTCCGACGGCGTCGGCACGGTGCCGCGGCGGCTGCCGAGCAGGCGTTCGCCGAGCAGCGGCAGCACGCGGAAATTGGCGAGGTCGCCGAGGACCATTTCCCGCGCGTCGAGATCGCCCATCCAGTGGGTTGGCATCGTCGGCAGGATGGGATTCTCGTTCAAATAAAACCGGATGATCTTCGGCGCGAAGGCGAGAAAGGAACGGTCGTCGGCGAGTTGCGCGCCGAGGCCATTGACGAGCGCGACCGTCTGCTGCCGCAGGCAATGCACGAGGCCCGAGACGCCGTAGCTGGACCCGCGCTCGAGCACGAGCGGATCAAGGAGGCCGTCGGCGACGCGGTTGAAAATGACGTGGACGCGCTCCAGGCCGGAGATGGTTTTCAGATAAATGCAATCGTCGAGCACGAGCAGGTCGCCGCCTTGCACGAGCGGGATGCCCATGCGGCGCGCGAGAAAACCGTGCTCGGGATAGAACGGACTGCTCGGTCCGGGCGACAGCAGGACGATGAGCGGCTCGCCGGTAAGTCCCAGCGCGGCGGGGCCGTCTTGATGGTCGGCGAGGTCGGTGGCAGCGAGGCGCAACGTGTCGAGAATGGCGGTCGGCGTCTCCGCGATGGACGACACCGGCTGGTCGCGAAACAGCTCCGGTGCGACGCGCGCGAGCACGCGCCGGTTTTGCACCATGCAGGATGCGCCGTTGGCCTGTGCGAAATGGTGGCTCGATACTTCCAGCCGGCCATGCACGTTGCGTTTCAAACACAGCGCGCCGACGTGCAGATACGCGTTGAGCGGCGGGCGCAGGCCGACGGCGGGTTTTTGAAACGCCGGACTGCCGAGCACCGGCGGGATGGGAATGGCTTGCCGGTGGAGGATTTCGCGCGGGCCGTGCAGGTCGTGCAGGAAACACTCGAACGCCCGCAGCCGCTGGCGCACGCCGCGCGCGATGAACTGCCATTCTGCTTCGGCAAAAACGTGCGGCAGCAAATCGCAAAACCACGGCTTCTGTTGCGAAAAAGGCCGGTCGCGCGCGAGGTCGAAGGACACGCCCAACTCGCGCATCGTCGCCTCTAGGCGTTCGTCCAGGCTGCGCAATTCGCTGAGAGGCAGCGCGCGGAGCCGGTGGAGCAGCGTTGCGTAAGCGGCGCGTGGATTTCCTTGGCCGTCAAACACTTCGCTCCAAGCCGGCGGATTCCCTGGGCGGCGGCCGTGCGCGCTGCCTGCTTCCTTTAATCTCACGACTTGAGCCTTCTCACGCTGGTAGCCGAATGGTCAAGGGCAATCGGGCTGAACATTTGTTCAGCCTAATCGTAATCGTAATCTTAATCCTAGTCCTTTTGCGCTCGCGGCGCGCTGCCCTCGCCTCCGGCGGCAGAGATTAAGATTGGAATTACGATTAAGATTAAGCTGCGGAGGGTGGAGCGTGAAAAAATTTAGGGTTTGACACACCTCGCGCCACTCATAGGTTGTCCGTCTTTCCCTAAATGCCTCGACTGCGGGTCGCTGGCGTGGGTTTTCCTACTTTTTCCCTTTCGTCATGAACACGTTTTCCGCCAAAGCCGAGCAGGTCGAGCGCCAGTGGTGGCTCATTGATGCCAAAAATGTCCCGCTCGGGCGCGTGGCCGAGCGCGCCGCGGTGCTGATGCGCGGCAAGCACAAGCCGATTTTCACGCCGCACGTCGATACTGGCGACTTCGTCGTAGTCATCAACGCCGAGCAGGTGAAGCTCACGGGCAAGAAGGAAACCGACAAAGTTTACACCAGCTTTTCCGGCTTCATCGGCGGGCACAAAAGCGAGAACGTGAAAGGCCGTCGTGGCCGGCATCCCGAGCTGCTTATCGAGCGCGCCGTGCGCGGCATGATCCCGCACAATCGTCTCGGCCGGCAGGTTTACACGAAGCTCAAAGTCTATGCCGGCGCCGAGCACCCGCACACGGCCCAGCAGCCGAAGCCGCTGACGCTCGACTAAGCTGGAATCAGCCCAACCGAACAACGTTTTTTCATTTTAACCTAATCATGGAAGCCAAACAGGAATTTGTCGCCACGGGTCGTCGCAAGAACGCGGTGGCTTGCGTCCGCCTCTCGGCCGGCACCGGCAAGATCGAAATCAACGGCCGCGACTTCGAGGAATATTTCCCGACCGTGTCGCTCCAGACCGTTGTCCGCAAACCGTTCGAGACCGTCAGCGCCGTCAAGAACTACGACGCGCACATCAAGGCCACTGGCGGCGGGAAAAATGGTCAGGCCGGCGCGGTGCGCATGGCGGTGTCGCGCGCGCTGATTCAAGCGGACGAAACGCTGCGTCCCGCGTTGAAAGCCGAAGGGCTGCTCACGCGCGATCCGCGGATGAAGGAGCGCAAAAAGAGCGGCCAGCCCGGCGCGCGCAAACGCTTCCAGTTCTCCAAGCGCTAGGCCGCGAGCGCGTAGTCAGCGCTTGCGTCGCTTCCTTGCGCGCAGGCAGGGACGGCTCGCCGAGCTATCCCGTTTTTTGTTCGTCTGTTTCTGGCTCGCACGCGCACTAAGCCAAAAAGCAAAATCACGGACGCCTCGGCGAGGCATCCCTACCTGAAGCAGGCGCGCGGAAGACGCCGGCTTCCATTGACACTCCCAACGGCTTGGCGGATGGACGGCAGCGATGGGTGCTCACTTGCTGCTGGTGCTGGCCGGTTTCGTCGCCGGAGTGATGAACGCAGTCGCCGGCGGCGGGTCGTTCGCGACGTTTCCCGCGCTCGTTTACACCGGCGTGCCGTCGATCATCGCGAATGCTTCGAGCACCGTCGCGTTGTTTCCCGGCGCGTTCGCCAGCGCGTGGGGTTATCGCGACGATTTTCGACGTTTTGAAACCGTCAGTTTTCCCGTGCTGCTGAGCGTCAGCCTCCTGGGCGGATTGGTCGGCGCGCTGCTGCTTTTGTTCACGCCGCAAAGCTCGTTCGACCAAGTCATTCCCTGGCTGTTGCTGTTGGCGACGATCATCTTCGCCTTCGGCCCGCGGCTCGCGCCGTTGCTGCAACGCGTGTTCCGCATCGGGCCGCGATCGCTGTTGTGCGCGCAGTTTATCGTGGCCATTTACGGCGGCTATTTCGGCGGTGCGGTCGGCCTGATGATGCTCGCGCTGTGGGCGATCTTTGGCTTGCACGATCTGCGCGCGTTGAACGCCACGCGGGTTGTCCTCGTCGGTTCACTCAACGCCGTGGCGGTCGTCTGCTTTGTCCTGGCGGGCAAGATTTGGTGGACGCAGACCGGCCTCATGCTTGTCGCCGCGGTGGCCGGCGGCTACCTCGGCGCGCGTGTGGCGCGAAAGCTCAACCCGCAATATCTGCGGGTGGCGATCACGGCGTTGAACATTCTCGTAACCACGGTTTTTTTCCTGCGCGCCTATCACGGCGGCTGACGGCGGCTAATTTTGGAATTGCTTAAAGATTCCGTTGGCTTCTTCCAGCGTCTCCTTTGAGCCAATGTCGAACCAAGTGCCTTGCACCGGATACGTGTGCACCGGCAGCCGTTTGTAGAGCCATTGGATGAAGCGGCCGGGCTGGTCCGGGTTGTTGCCCTCGGCGAGATAGGTCTTGAACATAGGCACCGTGGTTTTTGCAAACCAATAGAGCGCGATGCCCGTGACGGTGCCGGTGGGCTGCGCCGGCTTTTCTTCAAAGGCCGTGACCCGGCCGTCGCCGTCGAGCGTGAGGTTGTTGTATTTTTTAATTGCCTCCAAATCCTGCACGTCATACGTGCCGAGCACGGCCGCGCGGCCCGCGGTAGCTTCGGCGAAACCAGCCAGCGGCTGGCTGAAAAGGTTGTCGCCGGCCACGACGAGCAGATCGTCCGTGGCCAACTGCGCGCGGTCGATCACGAGGTTGATGTCGCCGATGGCGCCGAGCTTGTCGGCGTCGCTGGTTGAGCCGTCGTCGATGATGGTGAATGTGCGGCCCGGATGCCGTTGCGCGTAGCCGTCGGCCCAGGTCTGGAAATCTGCCGCGAACTTGTGGTTGGTCACGATGAACACCGTGCGGATGCCAGGCACGGGCGCGAGGTTGTCGAGCACCCATTCGAGCATCGGCTTGCCGGCGACTTCGAGCAACGGCTTGGCTCGCGTGAGCGTGAGGGGATAAAGGCGGGTGGCGTAGCCGGCGGCGAGGATGATGACGTTCATGCAAAAGGAGGATGACAGGAAGGAATGCTGCGGACGCGACTTCGGGGAAAACGCAAGGCGCGGGCGGGCCAGCTTGTATGCCCGTCCCCGGCAGGACGGGCAAGGAAAATGTTGCCTCAAAAAGTCGTTGCAGTGAAGGTTGTAAGGCGTGACCGAAACTGCTAGGATTGTATCAGGAAAACGTGCCAGGTCTTTGCCTTTGAGCGCTGTTTTCTTCCATCAGTAACCAGCTTCACCACCATCTTTTCACCATGGTCTTAACCGAACGCCAGCGCGCGGTGCTCAGCTACCTCGAGCAGCGCCAACGTCAAAGCGGCGTCATGCCTTCGACTCGCGAATTGCAGCAACACTTTGGCTTTTCCAGCCAGACAGCGGCGGTCAATCATCTACGGGCATTGGAACGCAAAGGCGCCATCAAACGCCAGGCTGGCAAGGCGCGCGCGGTGCGGCTCACGGCCAAGCCGACACGCGGCGGCGGCAACGGCTCGGGCGCGCCTGGCAGCAACACGCGCTCTGTCATGGACATTCCAGTGTTCGGTGAAATTCCGGCCGGCATGAGTTCGCCGGTGGATCAGGAAAAAGATGGCTGCGTCTCGATGGATCTTCAGTCCGCTGGGATCAACACGCACGGTCGCACGTTCGCCTTGCGCGTGCGCGGCGATTCGATGACCGGCGCGCACATTCTCGACGGCGACCTCGTCATTCTCGAAAACCGACCCGCGCGCCGCGGCGACATCGTGGCGGCGCTCATCGACGGCGAGACCACGTTGAAGCGTTATACCACCGAGGCCGGGCGGCCGATTTTGAAAGCGGAAAACCCGAGCTTTCCCAATCTGCAACCGACCCGCGAACTGGCCATCCAGGGTGTGATGATCGGCCTCGTGCGGCCCGTTTGAGGCATCCCGATTTTCATTCATGCCGCAGCCCGCCACCGTTTTCACCTTGGGTCATTCGCCGGACCCTGATGACGCGTTCATGTTTTACGCGATGGCGGAAAACAAGATCGACCTGCGCGGCTACCGCTTCGACCACATTCTTCAGGATATCCAAACGCTCAACGAGCGCGCCACGCGCGGCGAATTGCACATCTCGGCCGTTTCCATTCACGCGCTCGCTTACGTGCTCGACAAATACGCGCTCCTGCCCAGCGGTGCGAGCATGGGCGACGGCTACGGTCCGCTCCTGGTGACTTTGCCAAAGGAATCCGGCGAAAACGCGCCTGCCGCTGCTGGCTCCGATCACGCCTCGATCCGACGCTGGCTGGCTGGCCGGACCATCGCGGTGCCTGGCCGGATGACGAGCGCGTTTCTCGCGCTGCGCTTGTTTCTCGAAGATACCGAGTGCGATTTTCACGTCGTGCCGTTCGACCGGATTTTTGATGCCGTGCGCCACGGCAACGCTGACGCCGGGCTGCTCATCCACGAAGGGCAGCTCACCTACGCAGCGGAAGGATTCAGTGCTGTCGTCGATCTCGGCGTCTGGTGGAAAGCAGCCACCGGCCTGCCGCTGCCGCTCGGCGGCAACGTCGTGCGCAAAGACATCGACCGGCCCGTGCGGCGGGAACTGGCGCAAATCCTCGCCGACAGCATCGACTACGGCTTGCAACATCGCGCCGACGCCGTGGCTCATTCCATGCCGCTGGCGCGGGGACTCGACGTGCCGCTGGCAGACAAATTCATCGGCATGTATGTCAACGATTTCACGCGTGACTACGGCGCGACCGGACGGCGCGCGGTGCACACGTTTCTGAGCGCCGCGAGCGAGGCCGGCTTGATCCCCGCGCCGGTCGATCTGGAATTTGTGGACTGACAAATTCCGTCCGGTGAATCTCCGTGCCGCCTTCGAGTTGCCGCTGGTCGTTGCCAGCGAAGACATCGACACCAACGGCCACGTCAACAACGTCGTCTATCTCGGCTGGGTGCAGGATGTGGCCATCGCGCACTGGCGGGCGGCCATCGCGCAAAAAGCCTGGCCGCGCGCGAAGGAGATCGCGTGGGTCGTGCGCAAACACGCCATCGAATACCTGCGTCCCGCCTTTGCCGGTGAAGCGTTGCTCGCGCGCACTTGGGCGGAGCCGGCGGGCGCGGCGACCTTCCATCGCCACACGGAAATCAGCCGCCCTGCCGACGACCAGTTGCTCGCGCGGGCAGAGAGCCTCTGGGTCGTGCTCGATGCCCGCTCGGGCCGCCCGCGCCGGCTCGACGCCGAGCTGCGCGCGTTGTTTGCCGCGCCGAAATAAATTCGCTCAAAACTGCGCCACCACGCCGCCAAAGTAGCCGCGGCCGAGTGCGGGGTAGCCATAGACCTCGGCGTAATGTTCGTCGGTCAGATTTTCAATCCGGCCGTAAATGCGGAAATGCTCGTTGAGGCGATAATCGGCGAGCAGGCGCAATGTCGTGTAACCTTCGAGGTCAAAATTCTGCGCCTGAAACGTCGGCGCGGGAAAGCGCACGTCTTCGCGGCCGTTGACGACTTTGGCTTCGAGCGTCGTCGTCAGCCGGTCGCGCAGCGCGCGATAAGCAATGGACACAAACGCCTCATTGCGCGGGCGGCGCGGCAGCCGCGCGCCGGGCGCCTGGTTGGTGAAATCGCCGGACGATGTGTTCACCGCATCGAGATACGTGTAGCTCGCGCGGAGCAGCAATCCGCGCAGCGGCTCGGCTTGCGCAAACGCCTCGAGGCCCTGCGTGCGACCGCTGCCGAGATTGAACGTGTTGCCGTTCAAATCGAAGCCGATGACGTTCGACAGGTCGTTGTGAAAATAGTTCGCGCCAACGCGAACTTTGCCCTGCCACCAGCTCTGCTCAAAGCCGGCGTCGTAGCCAAAATCGCGCTCGGGATTCAAGCCGAAGTTGTTGCCAAAAATCTTGTCCTGCGGCGACGGCGGGCTGAAGCCGGTGGCTACGCTGGAGCGAACGGTCGTGCCCGTTTTTTCCCACCGATAACTGCCGGCGACGCGATACGTCCACACGTCGCCGAACTGGTTGAAATGATCGAAGCGTCCGCCGGCGACGAGCAGCGCGTTTTTCACCGGCGTCAACGAAAGCTGCGCGAAGCCGGCGGCGTTTTCCGTGAAGTCTTTCAGGTAGCGCGGCTGCGGTCCGAAGGTCTGATCCACGAACGGCCGCAACTGGTAAACAAAGGTCTGCTCGTAGCGCGCGCCGGTGGTCAGCGTGAGCCAGCGGACGGGCGTGAGATCATTTTGGTAATCGAGTTGGTAGCGCTGGAATTGCGCGCGCGTCGGACCAACGAAACCGTCGTCGTTGGGATTGTTGACCTGGCGTTCCTTGTCAAAGCTGAGCACGAGCCGCTGGTGCCACCACGCGGTCGGCTGCCATTCTAAATTCGGCGCGTAGAGCTGCCGTTCAGTGAGCAGATTATCCTTCGGGCGCGGCGCGAAAATGGTGTTCGGACTGCCGGCATCGGAGAGCGAGTAGGCGACGATGACGCCGAGACGAGGCGCGAGATTTTTCGCCGACGGATCGTCCGAAAACCGCGGCGTGAAGCCAAGATTCGTGAGCAGCGCAGTGTTGCGATACTGATTGTTTGGCCGCGCGTTGTCGGTATCGAGTCGGCTGGCGGCAAATGAGTAATCGAAGACGCCGAAGCTTCGCGCATTATCCACTGGCGACTTGACGGAATCCTTGTCGGCGCCGCTGGGTCCGGTGGTTGTCACGGGCGAAGCGTTTTGCCCGAGCGCGCCGATGACAGACAGGCGTTCGCGAAAGGTGGAAAAACTCCCGGCCTCGGCGGACACATCGAGCGCGAACGCGCGCGCCGGATCGAGCTGGTCGCCGCGCTGGGTGAAAAGCTGGATCGCGCCGGCCAGTGCGCGCGGGCCATAGAGCGTGCTCTGCGGACCGCGCTCGACTTCGATGCGGGCGATGTTGTCGGCGGTGAGATCGGCGAAGTCGAACGCGCCGGCGAGACCTTGATTGATCGGCACGCCGTCGAGCAAGACCTGCGTGTGCTCGCTCTTCAGGCCGCGGGTGAACACGCTCGTGAGCTGACCCGGTGCGCCGGATTGCACGACGGCGAGTCCGGGCACGCTGCGCAAGGCGTCGGCGACGCGGTCGGTCTGGCGTTGCGACAATTCGTCAGCTTTGATCACCGTCACCGCGGCGGGCGATTGGTCGAGCGGCACGGGCAGGCGGGTGCCGGTGACAACCACCGGCTCGGCGGTGGTCTCGGTCTGCGCGCTCGCCGAAGCGGCGTAGAAACCGAGGCTGAGAGAAATGCAAACGAATTGCGTCAAGCGCGCACGCGGCGACTTGCGAAACGCATCGGGAACGACGGCGGATAATAGTTTCATGGCACGGATTTCTCGAATCAAAACGACTGCAAACGAGAGAACCCGTCGCCAGATGCCCGGCGGCGAAAATCCGAAACCGGACGCGGCGTTCAGTTGACCGAAATCCGAGGAATCGGAGATTGGTCAGCCGAAAACGCGCGGCCCAGGCGGAGGAGATTTGCTGGAACTCTCATCTTCTTTTTTTGCGAAAAGAAACCACTCCCTCGCTGGCACACCCGCGGCCGGCCGCGCACACGCGCGAGGTCGCTGGTGGCTCTGTGGGAGCACGGAAATGAGAACGCGAGCCGGGCAAGTGTTCTGACTCCTGGTTTCCGGCGACAGGAGCATCACCCTGGTTGGGAGAAGCTCCGGCCGCGCACCTTTCTCCCGCCTTCACCGTCCACAGCAGCCGGATGGCCGTCGTAAACGATTGGCAAATCGGGAAATCGTCACCAGTAACAGCAGCGCAACTGTTGCCGATTTTCACGGCATTCCATGCGTCGGCTCACGAATAAAGAACTGTCGGGATGAAACCGGGGCCAAGCGCGGCTGACAAGCAGAATTTCGCGGTTTTCCCTGCCCGCGTCGGTTGTCGCGTTAACGAGGCGGACGCCCGCCATTTTGGAAGACCCGATGCAGATGGTTTTTGGCCGGGTGACGGCCAGGGCTTGCGCTGTTAAAATGCGAGCACTGCACGCACTTCCGGGGAATGGCATTTGCTCTAAAGTTACCTCCCCGTTTTTCTGCACCGCACTTTCTGATGGGCCAGCCGCTTCGCGTTTTAATCATCGAGAATGGCGCTGATGACATCGCTCTGCTCGTGCGGGTGCTGCGTCGTGGAGGTTACGAGCCTCACTGGAAGCAGGTCGAGAGCGCGCCGGCGCTGAAAGAGGCGTTGAGTCGGGGCGCCTGGGACATCGTGCTGGCGGAATACACGCTGCCGGAATTCGGCGCGCTGGAGGCGTTGAAAATCCTGCGCGAGCACTCGGTGAACCTGCCGTGCATCGTCGTCTCGGGCAGCAGCGGCGAGGACGCGGCGGTGGAGACGATGCGCGCCGGGGCAAATGATTACCTCGTCAAATCCAACCTCGCGCGGCTGTTGCCGGCGGTCGAACGCGAGCTGCGCGAGGCCGCGGCGCGGCGGGAACGCATTGGCACGAAGCGCGCCTTGCTGGAGTTGCAGGAACGGTTCGAGACCATCTTCCGCGAACTCACCGACGTGATGCTGATCCTCGACGCCCGCGACGGCGAGGTGTTGCACGCCAATCCGGCGCTGGAACGCGTCTTTGGTTACAACGAACGCCGGATGATCGGCGCCGACTTTGCCGTGCTCTGGCCGGAGGCGCGCCACAACGCACCGGCGCGATTGCTGAAGCGGCTGAAGCGCGAAGGCTCGGTGGCCATGGCGGACGAACTGCGCCGGGTGGACGGGACGCCGTGCCAGGTCGATGTCTCGGGCAACCTGGTGCCTTGGGGCGCCGGCCAGGCCGCCGTGCTCACCATCCGCGACGCCACCGATCGACATCGCGCGGAGCAACGTCTGGCCAACGAAAAGGAACAGCTCGCCGTGACCTTGCGCTCCCTCGGCGAGGGCGTTATCACGACGGACACCGCCGGACGCGTGCTGCTCATCAACCGCACCGCCGAGCGCCTGACGGGCTGGACGCAGCGCGAAGCCGAGGGCAAAGCCTTGGAAGAAGTGCTCCAACTCGTCCAGTGCAGTTGTGACGAATTGCTCGCGCACGCGCTCGAACGTCTGCCGTTGTCCGGGGAATCCGGCGTCGAGCCGCAGCACAACACGCTCTTGCGTGCGCGCGATGGCAAGGAGCGCACGGTGGGCGTGACGGCGGCGCCGATCCATCGCGGCAGCCAGACCACCGGTGTCGTGCTCGTATTCCGCGACACGACGGACGAATTGCGCCTGGAGGAAGAAAGGTTAAAGGCCAGCAAGCTGGAAAGCGTGGGTCTGCTCGCGGGCGGCATCGCGCACGACTTCAACAACGTGCTCATGTCCATCCTCGGCAACATCTCGCTGGCCAAGGCGCGGATGGAAAAAGCGCCGGCTACTCAGCCAGACTTGACAGGTATCTTGGAAAAAGCAGAAAATGCCTGCCTTTACGCCACCGATTTGACACGCCAACTGCTGACTTTTGCCAAAGGCGGATCGCCGATCAAACAAACGGCATCGCTCGCCGAGATCGTGCAGGAAGCCGTGCAGTTCGCGCTGCACGGCAGCCATCTCCGCGCGAGCTTCGCGTTGCCGGAGGATTTGCACCCGGTCGATGTGGATCGCAACCAGTTCCGCCAGGTGCTCGACAACCTGGTCATCAACGCCATCCAGGCCACGGTGGAACGTGGACAAACGCTCGACATTTCGGCGGCGAATGTGCGGGTGCGCGAGGACGAACCCGTCGTCGGACTGAAGCCGGGCGAATACGTGCGCGTCTCGATCAAGGATACGGGCGTGGGCATTCCGCCGGAGGCGTTGTCAAAAATCTTCGACCCCTATTTCACCACGAAGGAGCAGGGCACCGGGCTGGGGCTGGCGACGGCGTATTCCATCATCAAAAAGCACGACGGCCTCCTGCTGGCGGAGAGCGAATTGGGGAAAGGGTCCACGTTTCACGTCTATCTGCCGGCGAGCGTCGAGACCGTGCCAACGCCGGAGCCGGAGCCTGGAACTACGCCGCTGGGCGAGGGCCGCGTGTTGCTCATGGACGACGAGCCGTTGCTGCTGGAGCTGGTCGCCGAGATGCTCGAATACCTGGGTTATCAGGTGACCAAGGCGCACGAGGGCAGCGCGGCGCTGGAACAATTCATCGCCGCCCGCAAGGAAGGCCGGCCCTTTGCGGCGGTCATCGTCGATCTCACGGTGCCGGGCGGCATGGGCGGCTACGAGACGGTGCAACTGATGCATGAAATCGACCCCCACGTGCGCGCCATCGTTTCCAGCGGATACTCCAGCGATCCGATCATGGCCAACTACCGCATGCACGGTTTCCGCGGCTTCATCGCCAAGCCTTACCAGACCGACGAACTGGCCCGCGTCCTGCACAAAGTTTTGAGCGAGGAGCAGTAGCCGCCGGCGCCGCCGCCGCGCCGCACAACTGCCTCACTCACTCCGCGGTGATCTCGCGCACCCAGACGTTGAGCAGGCCGTCCGCGCCGCGGCGCACGTCGGTGATTTGATACGGCCGCTGTTCGTCGCGGTCGATCTGCGCGCCCTCGGCGGGCAGCGTGCGGCCCGGCGGATATTTGGCGATGATGCGCACGGAACGGTCGCCGCTCGGATACAGGACCGCACCGCCTTCGCCAGTCTCCGGGTTGTTCATGATCACACTTACGGAGAAACGCCCGCTGAGATAGAGCGGCTGGCCGCTGGCCGTCTGGGTCGTGTTGTCGCCAAGGCCGGCGATTTCGTTAATTTTCACCTGCCTGCCAGCGGGCGCCCGGCCGGGTGGATACACCGTCCAACTGCCACGCCCGCCGCTCGTGCTGCCAGCGGGGCGCGGGCTAGGGCTGGCGCTGGCGGCGACCGCGGCGGTGGGGCGCGGCGATGATGCTGGCGCAGGGGACGGCGTCTGCCGCGGACTGGGCGAGGCGGCCAAGCCACCGGGGGAATTGACGGGCAAGGCGCGCGCGACGCGTTGCTGCGATGGCGACGGTTCTGCGGACGGCGTGGGCGCAGGCGCAGGCGTGGTCGAGGGGCGGCTGCCGCGGTTATTATTGCCGGCGCGGCCAGCCGGCGTCGGCGTGGCGGAGGCGACGGTGTCGGTCGGCGGCGTGCGCTCGATGGCGCTTTCGTTGTCCGGTGGCGGCGGCGGTTTATCGGTGCCGGTGAGCGGCGCGGAAGACGAGGTATTCTCCGAACCAGCCGGGCGCTGGCGACGGCTGCCAAACAGCGGGTTGAGCCCGTTTTTCTGGCGATACGCCAGATACGCGCGCATCGCTTCCTCGCGTTGCGGTTCCTTGATGATCGGCAGACCGCCGCTGAGATCGAGCGAATTGGGCGGTTCAAGGCTGAACGCGCTCGGGCTGCCTTTGATGCCATAGGAGCCGTAGTTCAGCGGCACGACGGTGAGCAGCATCCGGCCGTCGGGCAGCTTTTCGGCGTGGATCACCGCGGTCAGATAATACGTGCGCGGCAACTCCAGGTCTTTGCCCATCGGCAGATTGCGCTTGATGAGCGGCACCAAGTTCACCGGCGCCGTGAACAAGTGCTCGATCAAGACCTTCGGTGAATCCTCCGACGCCGCGAGCGCGACAACGCCGCTGGTCGCGAGATCGGTCGGCCCGAGCGTGTAGGATTCGATGACGTTGAATCGCCCGGTGAGATACGGAACGGTGACGCGGCCGGGCGGGTAGTTGCGCAGGTAGGCGCGGAACAAATCGTTGTTGTTATCACGAAACTCCGGTGGCGTCATGGCCACGAGTTTGGCGTGCAATTTATCCGCCGTGATGAACTCGCCGGTCGGCGCGGCGTTAATGCTGAAGCGCTGCGGCGGGAGCAGTTTTTTCAGCTTGGTCAGGATGCGGTAATTGCGCGGTTTTTCCGGGTGAACATAGACGTAATAGCTGCCGACCCAGCAGGCCATCACCAAGCCGGTCAGCAGGAGAATGAACACCGTCCACAGGAACAGATTATCCTTGCGCTTGACCGCGTAGCCGCCACCGCCGCCAAGGGGAGAAAAATCTGCGCCGCCACTGCCCGCGCCGCCCTTGCCCAGGCGTGCGCCGGAGCTGCTCCGCGGATCACCGCGACTGGGAAGCTGGAGCGGCGGCATGGCAGGACGGACGGCGGCTCAGTCAGTGCGCCTCGGTCGCGGCGGCATTGACGGGAGCCGGTTCAAAAGAAGACCCGCAACCGCAGGTGCGCACGGCGTTGGGATTGTGGATGCGAAAACCGGCGCCGGTCAGGCCATCGTGAAAATCAATCGTGCAGCCGCGCAGGTAATCGGCGCTCGCGGCGTCGATGAAAACCCGCGCGCCATCGCGCTCGATTGTCGCATCGCCCGGTTCCGGCGGCGCAAATTTCATCCCGTATTCCAGACCGGAACAACCGCCTTTTTCGACAAAAATCCGCAGCCCGCAACCCTCCTCCGCGTCGCCGCGTTCTGCGAGCAATGTTTTCAGTTCAGCTACCGCCGGATCGGTAAGGATAATCATGGAAAAATCGCTCCATCACCCTAGCGGGCAGGGGACGCAAAGTCAACGCCGCCGGCCTACTGGCAGGGACGTTTCGCCGAAACGTCCCTAAATTCAGACGACTCGGCGAGCCGCCCCTGCCTGCGTGCCGCGCACGCTTCACTCGACGCGGAAAGTCCTCGCCAAAACGAACGCGCTGCCGCCAAAATACGCCACCGGTTCGCCCGTGTTTTTTCGATGTCCCGCATCCAACTCCTTCCCGACGCCGTGGCCAGCCAGGTCGCGGCCGGCGAAGTCGTCGAGCGGCCGGCGTCCGCGGTCAAAGAACTGGTGGAAAACAGCCTCGACGCCGGCGCGCGTTCGATTGAAGTCGCCATCCGCGGCGGCGGCGCGACGCTCTTGCGCGTCATCGACGACGGGCACGGGATGGATCGCGACGACGCGCTGCTTTGCCTCGAACGCCACGCGACAAGCAAAATTCGCACGGGCGCCGATCTCGCGGCGATTCGCACCCTCGGTTTTCGCGGCGAAGCGCTGCCCGCCATCGCCAGCGTCTCGCACTTCCGGCTGACCACGCGCGAGGCGTCGGCGCTCGCGGGCACAGAGGTTTTGGTCAACGGCGGGAAGATCGCCACCGTGCGCGAAGCCGGCGCGCCGGCGGGCACTGACATCGAAGTGCGCTCGTTGTTTTACAATCTGCCCGCCCGCCGGAAATTTCTGCGCGCCGCAACGACCGAGGCGGCGCACATTGAGCACGCGCTGCGGCTGCTCGCTATCGGACATCCGGCGGTGCGTTTCGTCCATCGGCGCGACGAGCGCGTGGTGTTCCAACTTCCGCCCGCCGCGCGTCTGCTCGACCGTCTGCGCGATCTCTGCGGCAACGCCGTGGTCGAGGAATTGCTGCCGGTCGCCGACTTGGTGACACGCGGCGACGGCGAGAGCAGCGGCGGGCTGCGCAAGATTGACGGATTCATCGGCAAAGCCGGCGTGTCGCGCGCGAACCGGGCGGACCAGATTGTGTTCGTCAACGGCCGGCCGGTGGAAAACGTCGCGCTCAGTCAGGCGTTGCGCGAAGGCTACCACACGGCGCTCATGAAAGGCCGGCATCCGCTCACGTTTTTATTTTTGGAAATCGACCCGGCGGCCGTGGACGTGAACGTGCATCCGGCCAAGCGCGAAGTGCGTTTCCGCGAGCCGCGGCAAATCCGCGAAGCCCTCGTCAGCGCCGTGCGCCGCACGCTGGAATCGGCCCGCGCCGATTGGTCGCGTTCGTTTCATCAACCGTCGTTGCCGGCGAGCAGCGCCACTGTTGCCCCGCCGCCTGTCGCGGACCTTGCCTCGACGGCATCGGCGTCCGCCGCGCCGGATGCCGTGTTGCCTTTCCTCGACGCCGAATTGGCCGGGGAAATTGCCACGCCGCGCGCATCCATCGCGCCGCCTGCGACCGCGACGCCACCGGAAGATTTTGTTTCAAACGATTCCGCGCCCTTCGCCGCCAATCCTCCGCGCCCATCGCCCGAAGCGCCGCCGCCAACACTCCCGCGCGCGCCAAAAATCCTCGGCGTGCTCGGCCGGCTTTACGTGTTGCTCGAAAACGAAGGCGGCCTCGTCCTCGTCGATCAACACGCGGCGCACGAGCGCATTCTTTTTGAAGAACTCCGCCGCCGGCTCGAAACGCACGACCCGCCGAGCCAGCGGCTGCTCGCGCCCTTGAGCGTGCAGCTCGCGCCGCGCGACGCCGACTGGCTGCGGCAACACCTTCCCGCGCTCGCCCGCATGGGCATCGGCCTCGAACCGTTCGGTCCCGGCGGCGAGTTCAAGCTCGACAGCCTGCCGCCCTTTTTGCTCGACACCGCGGCGGCACGACAACCGCAGGCGCTCCTGCGCGAGATCATCGACGCCCTGCGATCCGCCGGCGGCCCGGCCGGCGCGACGACGAACCGCCTGCGCCTCGCCGAAGACGTGATCGCCCAGACCGTGTGTCGCCACGCGGTGAAGGCGCACGACACCTTGCGCGGGCCGGAGCTGGAACGGCTCATCACCGATCTGCTCGCCTGCGAGCTGCCCTACTGCTGCCCGCACGGCCGCCCGACGATGATCCAGCTTTCCTACGCGGAATTGGAAAAAAAATTCGGCCGGCGCGCGTAGGATTTTCCCGCGGCGCCGGGCGGAAAAACCGCTTGCCGGCCGAGCGGCTTGGATTACAGTCGCCCTTCCGCTCGAACGCGCGGCGACGACCGCGCCGACGGCACGGATGCCTAGCTCAATTGGTTAGAGCAAGTGACTCTTAATCACTAGGTTCTGGGTTCGATTCCCAGGGCATCCACTTCTCCTCGCGCACGCCTGGTATCCGGGCAATCGCGCGGACTGGCTAGCGACGACGGGCTGTCCTGCCACTTTGTAGAACGCGGGGTTTTCTTCTTCGAACTCGACGGCGCGTTGATCGGCAGCAGCCACGATCAACCAATGTTCATGCTGCTACTACGTCCAGTTGTGCTGTGTAGCCGAGACGGCAAAGCAAGTCTTCGCAATCTTCCCAAGCGAGGCCAAAGGCGCGGACATCGGCCACACCAAGACGCGCGATCACATCGCGAATGGCGGAGAAATCCTGATCGTCAAATTCCGCTTCCATGAGTGCGGTTTCCGCCCAGTCCACCAACTGCGCCAGCGTGTTCTCGCGGTGAAGATATACGGTGAGTTTAGCGGCGACATCCTGTCGAGTGATCGTCATATAGTCGCAGCAGTTTACACTTTGCGATGCCCGCGATCCAAATGGAATTCTCGTGGATTTCAACAAGCGCACCGCGCTCGTCCTAGACTTCCTGCCAATAGCGCAGCGAAATTTCGCTCGTCAACGTTCGCTGCATTATTCCCCTTCTTGGTCGTGAGATTGCAGCGGTTTCCAGTTCTGGGTCTGAAAGTAGGCGCCGACTTCCTTTTTGATATACGGAGAGAGGCGGGAAATGCTTAGCACCGCTTGCCGCTTGGCCACCTTCAAGCGGTCTTCAGGTGCTGTTTCGAGAGGAACAGCTTTCCAAGCCTCGTCCAGCACTCTTTCAATTCCTGCCTGAACTCGACCGTCCAAGGTGTTTGGAAGTTGGAGCGGCTTCTTGTCATCTACCGGCGTCGGTTGACGAGGCACGGTCGATGGAGGACGTTTGACGCGCTGCTTGGAAACTTGAGGTGCACCGAAGAACGCGCGGAGGTTGTTGAAGGAAACCTGTTCGGGGTTCACCAATGCCTTCAAAAATGGGTCTTGGAGTTGGCGGCGTGCCTGAGCGACTGCGGCGGTAAGCCAAGCGATAGCTTCGCTCACATCGTGCGGGTGTGGAGTGTTGAGTTTGTCGGCTTCGCGGTGGCTGTTGTTAAGGTTTTGGGCATTTCTTTGATCGTTGCCGCCGCGAAATAGACCTAGATAGGCGACGGCACGGCGAGCTTTGGCAAATGGACAATCGCGGCTGGACTGGGCTCCCTTCCCGAAAGAAAAGCCGAGACCCGCGCATATCTTCTTCACGTTTTCGATCGTAACTGGCGCGGGGTTAAGATGGTCGGACAGGGAGAGGCCGCCCACCCAAGCACCGGCGAATGCGTTTTCAATGGCACCCAGCTTGCCTTCGCAAATGCTCCATTCAAACCAGTAGCCGCGGATATCGGATTCGAAGTCCACCTTATCATGAGCCTTATCCAAGTTGTCCCTGAAGGTCGTTACCGCTTCCTCGAGCATTTCGGCGTTGCGGTAGGTTCTGCCGAGGTCGGTGAGGGCGCATAATCGATCCGGTTCAACTTCAACATCGGCTTTTGCCGCGGCAATCGCGATGGCCTTGCGGCGGTCTTCGGGGATTTGTTGCGGCAATGCTTTCTGCAGCCGAGGGCCGGCGTGAACAATGGGAGAGAACGTTTGGCCAACTCGAATGCCGGGCTCTTGGCTGGTTTGGACCGTCTGCCGGACGAGTTGTGCCCAGATTTCCGCGAGGTCCATTCCGAACGTCTCCTCTGCTTCGACGAGGATCGCGGCAGCCACCTGGCTATGGCGCGTGAGAGCGTGACCGGCGCTGTGAACCGCGGCAGCTTCCTCGCCCAAAGGCCGGACGACGTATCGCTGCACCCATTCACGCGGAACTCCAACCAAGTCAGCCAGCACGCGTTCGTCAATGCCGGGTATGCCTGTGCCGTGACACGCAGCCACATACAGCAGCGCATCGAGGAGGCTGCGGTTTCCGTGCTCGATGTGCATGTGTTCAAGTCGCTGGAGGAAGGTGCGAACGTGGGCCTGCAACCCATTCTGCCCAAAGCGCACGGCGAGGAGTCCGCCGAAAAACGAGCCTTCCTCCGGGCGGTGTCGTTTTAGTTGCTCATCCTGCCTGCCAACCGCATCCCTGACGGCGGACTCGAAGACCGCAGCTCGCTCGGCGGCGTCACCGATGGCAGCCAGTTCGCGAAGGCCATCGGGGCCTGCGCCTTCCCACGCGGTCAACACGGCTTTGGCATCTTCGGGGGTGATGCCACGCAGGAGGGTATCGGGATATTTGTCGAGCCATTCAGACCACGGCTTTCGCGGTCCGTTAGCGGCTTTCCAGTCCGCATCCCGCGTCGCCAAAAGAAAATGAACGCCGTTGCGACCGGCTTGGCTGATGTGTTCGGCAATTGCGGTCAGACTGGAAACAATTCCGTCGGCGTCGTCAGCGACGATCAGCCAGCGGCGAGTTAAGTCGAGAGCCGCGATCTGCTCCGGCGAGATGCCTTCGTTCGGCGAAGTGCGCCAAAGGATAGACCACTCGCCTGCGCGTGAAACATCTGCCGCCACTTGAAGCAGCAAGGTGGACTTTCCCTCGCCACCCGCCGCCCGGATGAGGTGCATGGAGCGAGCAACGTTATCGTGCGCGATTTGCGCGAGCCGCGCAGTGAGTTTTTCGGCGCCCTGTCGTCTCGGGATGCCTTGGGATACCGCGTGCCGCCAAGTCGGCACCGCACCATCGAAATAGCGGATCAACTCGTCTGAATTCAGTGGCGACAGCGAATCGAGATAAGGCGGATCAATGAGCTGCCAGCCAGCGATAGGTGACGCGGAGACGGATATCACGGCGGCAGGCGCGGATGCTCCCTGTAAGGTTGAGAGGATCTCGCCAAAGATGCTGTGGCAATCTATGCCGCCAAAAGGACGAAACCTATTCAACCTGATGGCTGGTTCCATCGCGCGGAGCACTTTGCCGTAGCGTTTTTCAAAATCCTCGTCAGCGATGCTTTCGTAGAAGCACCAGATGACATCGAGCTTGGCCTGCTCGTCGCTGACGATCTCGACAAGCGCCTGAGTAAACACGTCGTCCCACCCACCGTAGGCCGCGACAATCAAGGTCCGTTGTTGGGCGACAAGCAAACGCTGGAGCGAAAATTTCAGCTTGGTCCGGGGATTGGTCAGTTGTGCCTGAGTGTGAAGCGTATCGGAATCTCGCCAGAATCCATGAAGGTGAATCACGCTGCAGGTGCCGGGATCGTCTTCGGCGGCACCACCGAGCGATCCATCAGCAGTGAGAACCCGACGGCCGGCGTGTCTGCCGGATTTACGAAGAGCCAGCGAGATGAGCGGATCGAAGTTTGTCGTGAGAATTGGCCCGATGAACTTTTCTTCTCCGCGTGCAACTAGATCGGCCAGCCCGGTAGTTCCCGCCGGGATATTCCAATCGTCAGGCTGGCCGTCGGTGCCGTTTGGAACGGCTCCCGCGCCGACTTTGCGAGCTTGAAGCACGGCCTTCCTGATGACTTCATTCACTGCATCTTGCCCGGGATTCTGACCGAGCCACTTCATCGCCGCTTGGTAAGCGTCCGAGCCAACTTTTCCGCCTACTGCCGCGTCGTATTGTGGAAGAGCCAATGGGCGTAGGCTGCGGACTTCCCCGCGGGCAAAATCAAGCATCGTGGTTACGCCGGGAACACCGACTTCATCTTTTAGGGACAATGGCGACCCGACGAGGAACGCCACAGGCCGCCGCGTCATTAGCGCAGCATTGATAAGGACTGCTTTCGAGAGAAGTTCAATAGGCATATCTTCAAGTGCTTTTGGGACTTAGAGCCCCGCGTCCCATCACTCACTCATGTTAAAGGGGGATCTACCATCACATAGCCAGTGGCTAAGTCGGGATGCTAGCCTTGGCGAAGGAAACGGCCGATTCCTTGCCAAAAATTGTGCAGATTTGGCGAGCAAGATGTAAAACAAACCAAAGTTACGATGGCCCCAATCGGCGGGGTTGGTCACGTCGCACCGGGCGCGGTTTCACCTACATAGATGTTGACCCGTTTGCCTACGTCGGCGGCGTGGGCAGAGTTGATGGCGGCGTGGCATCATTGCCACCTTGCCCGCCGCCGGAATCCACGATGATGCGGGCGCGTTTCCACGCTTGAATAAAACGTTGGCCGGCGTCGGTGCTGTCGAATTGCACGACGAGGTCGTCCATGCTGCTCACTTGGTCGAGCAGGGCGGCCACGTCGGTCTCCACTTCGCGCAGGAGTGCGCCGCGGTTGACGATCTGGCCGCGCGGGGTGCTCATCACCTTGCTGAAATTGCCGATGGCGGCGGTGAGGGTCGAGACGCGGGCGGCGGTCACGCCGCGTTTGGCGGCGTCGGGTTCGCTCACGGTGGTTTGCGCGAGGTCGCGGATGGCGGTCGCCTGGGTGACGAGTTCCTGCATGCGCAGTTTTTGAATCTCGCTCTTTTTGAAGTCCACCTTGCCGCGACTGTCGAGGTCGCCGGTCTTTTTGAAATGGTTGGCCAGCGCACGGGTGAGGATGAAGGCGGCGTTTTCCAACGCGGTTTCGGCGACGGCTTTGGCGTCCGCCGCGCCGCCGGTGGCGGCCTCGGCGAGCGCGGCTTTGGCGGTGACGGCGCCGTAGTCGGTCTGGAGCGTGGCGAGGTCGGTGCCGAAGTCGGCGGGCGGCTGGCCGTCCCAAACGGGTTGGTAATCGTTACTCTGGGCGACGGTGAGGCAGGCACCGATCATGTTGAGTTGGTTTTGCAGACGGGAGTTCATGCGGGCTAGGGTAGGGCAGGGCGCGCAGGGTGCCAAGACAAAAAAGTGTGTTTTTACGCGTCAAACGCTAGCGGCGGAAGACGTTGGAGGCGTCGCGCGGGCGCACGCGTCTTTGCGGCGAGTGCAACTGTCGATTTCGCCGCTGCGCGCGGTCATTTCCTGCCTGTCAGCGACGATTTCGCGGCTGTCAGTGGCGATTTCGCATCTGTCGAGGGCGATTTCTTGGCTGTTGACGGCGATTTCGCGGCTGTCGATGACGATTTCTTGAATGTAAATCCCGATTTCGCGACGGCGCGCGGCGTCCGCGCGGATGTCGATGCGAGTTGCGCGAAGGTCGGCGGCGATGGCGTGTTTGCGCGCGCCGGGTGATCGACTGTGAATTGTGATTTCCCGTCCGCGCGTGGCGAGGGGACGGGCGAAGGGTTTTGAAAAAGCTCAGGCCGACAGCGGCGCGGTCGCTGGGCGCTCCGGCATCCACCCTTCCGACAGCGATGCGGTGTTTCTCTCAGCGCTCGCGGCGCAGGGACATGCCGTCGTAGATGAGCTTTTCGTCGTTGACCTTGGCCTTGGCGGGATCGAGCGCGGTGTTGAAGGGGATGACGGTGTGCTTCTCCGTTTTGCCGTCGGCGAAGTGCAGGGTCAGCGTGTTGCCGGAAAGTGTGTAGGTGCCCTGGGTGTTGGATTCCGAACTGGCCGAGCCGCCGCCGGTGCTGCGGGGCAGGGTGACGTCGCCGAGAGCGGACATGGTGAACTGGCCGGACTTGGTCAACGTCAGCGTGCGCGCGGCGCTCACGTTGGCGGTGCCGATGGAGCCGCTGAAAACGGCGTCGAGGTGTTCGTCTTTTTTGTAAGCCGCGGCTTTGGAGATCAAGCCGCCGTCGAGCGCGGAGAGCTGGCCTTTGTCATACTCCAAGGGCAGGCTTTGCGCGGCGCGTCCGCCGCCCCAGGTGACTTCCAGCTTGTCGCCGTTGACCTTGAAGTGGCCGACGTTCTTCGGGTCGTTCTTTTCGGCGGCGGCAAAGTCAAAGGGATCGACGCCGCCGCGCGGGTTCCAGGCGATGCGATCACCCGCGAGATAGACCGTGCTGATGTCGAGATTGCCAAAGGCGTAGGCCGTGCGCAGGTAGAGGCCGTCTTCCAAGCCGCCCCTGCCCGCTGCCCGTCCGCAGCCGGGTGTCAACAACGCGCAGCAAAGGAGCAGGGCGAGCGATAGAATGGAGCTGAGGCGGACTGGTAGGCAAAGCGCAAGTCGGGGGAAGAACATCATGGCAGTGAGATAGCAGGAAATGACGGTGGGAGTCGAGTCTGTGTGCGGAGCGGCGGGTGTGGGCTGAGGTTGTTCTTTACTTGGCAGAGGAAAAGGGGAGCGCGGGCTTCCAGCCCGCTCTTGCTGGCATCCTGCCGGCAAGCTGCCAAAATGGTAGGGACGCCTCGCCGAGGCGTCCGAAGAATTTTCTGCTTGCTGTGTAAAGCGGATGATTCCCGCTCAAGCGGCAGCAAAACGGAAAGTCACGGACGCCTCGGAGAGGCGTCCCTACCTGTGGGAAGAACGGCCGTCCGGCAGGGATGCCGGACGGATGCAGGCTGGAAAGCCCGCGCTCCCTTTCAACCCGTGCGGATTTGCTTTCCGTGCTCTTTGCAAGTAGGCAAAATAAACAAACGCCTTTCGATGAAGAATCGCGACCGCAGCAGCACTCGCCCACTTTCTTTTCGTAAACACCGCTCTGGTGACGATTGGAACCGCATGAGCGGTTCGCCTTGCCTGGCGCGCTGACTTTTCCCGTTTCGTAGCATGGCTTCAGTGGTTCCCACCTGGCGGCTGGCCGACCTCGTGGATTACGAGTGTTTTCTGGAAGACGACGAAGGCGAGTCGGCGGAGAAATTGCGCGACCGCGACCGCGCCATTTTCGCCCGCGCCATCGAGCCGAAAAAAGCGGGCAATCCGCGCGATACCCTGCGGCTCTGGTTGGAAGAACGCCGACGCGTCGCGCACAGCGCCCGGACGCGCCGCGAGGTCGTGCTGCCGGGCGAGGCGTTTGCGCAGACGCGCGGCTTGCTCGCGGGCGCGCTCGGTGTGTTCGGCGCGCTGCTCGGCGGCGGCGCGGCGTGGAGCGCGCTGACTTACGCGCGCGGCGGCGAGCCGATCAATGCGCTCGCGTTTTTCTGCGAGTTCGCGCTGCTGCAAATCGTCATCCTGCTCACGGCGCTGTGCGCGTTGGGCTTGAGGAAATTCCTGCCGGAACTGCCCTCGCTCGCACGGCTGCTCTGGCGACTGGCCGCCGCGTGGGCGGGTCAGCTCTGGCGGCGGGCGGGCGCGCGGTTGACCACGGGCGGCGCGCGGGCGGAAGCGCGCGCGGCGTTCGGCGCGCTGCGGGCGCGGCGCGGACTTTATGGCACCATCGCCGGCTGGAACCTGCTGCGGCTGACGCAGATTTTCGCCATTTTTTTTAACCTCGGCGTGCTGGGCGCAACGACGGCGCGGCTCTCGTTGCAGCAGCTTTACTTCGGCTGGGAAGCCACCTTTCCCGCGGTGAACGCCGCGAACGTGCATCGGCTCGTCGTCACCGCCGCGCTGCCGTGGTCGAGACTCGGCGCCGCGCCTTCGCGCGAAGCGGTCGAGCGCAGTCAGAATTTTCGCCGCGCCGACGAGCAACCTGACCCGGCCAGCTCGCCGGCGTGGGGCGCGTTCCTGCTCGCGGCGGTGACGTGTTACGGATTGTTGCCGCGCGCGGCGCTGTTTGGTTGGGCGTGGTTCGCGGAACGCCGCGCGCTCGGGCAACTGCGCTTCGGCGATGCGCGTTCGGAAGCTTTGCTCCAACGGCTGCACACGCCGCGCATGACCGTCGCCAGCGCACGCTCGAACGCCGTCGCGGCGCGTCCGCCGGTGTCGCCGCCGCACGCGGCGGATGAAAACCACGCCGAGCTGGCGCCGCTCCCGCGCGCCGAATCTGCTCGCGACCCGCGGCGTTTGGTTTTGAATCTCACCGGGCTGCCGCTGACCGCTGCCGACGTAGCGCCCGCCTTGGGCGATGCCGCCGAGGTGACGGATGTTTTCGTCGCGGGCACGCTCGATCCGGCGGAGGATGAACGCGCCTTTGCGGCGGTGGCGGAAAAACTGCGCGCTGACCCGGCGCTGCGGCCCGTGGCGCTGCTCGGCGCGTGGACGCCGCCGATGCGCGCGACGCATCTGTTGCTCGACCGCTTGCGGACCGCGGCAGGCGCGGAACGGTTGCTGGAACTGGCGCTCGTGGGCAAGCCGACTGGCCCGGCGTCGTCGGCATTTCGGCCGGTGCAAGCCAGGGACCGCGAGCTGTGGGCGCGGGCGGTGCGGGCGCGCGGCGACGCCTTTCTGACGCTATCGGCGCGTTAGTTTCGCCAACTAATTTTTTGTCCATGTCGCCGCCGTCACCGCCACCGCCGCCAACTGGTCCGCCGCCGTTGCCGCGCGTGCCGGCGTTCGCCGTGCTCGGCGTGGTCAACGAAGGCAAGACGTCCATTGTCGCGACGCTGTCCGAAGACCCGCACGCGTGCCCCGATCCGACGCCCGGCGCCACGGTTGAGGTCGAGCCTTACACGGTTTCGATTGATGGCGAGCCGGTGATGCGGCTTTACGACACGCCCGGTTTTCAAAACGCCATCGGCGCGCTGGCCTGGGTGCGGGCGCAGGATTTCCCGCCGGGCACGGACGCGCTGTCGGCGTTTGTCGAGGCGCACGCGGACGAGCCCGATTTTGAAAACGAATGCCGCCTGCTGCGTCCGGTCCTCGACGAAAAAGCGTGCATTCTCTACGTCGTCGATGGCTCCGCGCCGTTGTCGCCGCATTACCTCGCGGAGATGGAACTCTTGCGGCTTTCCGGCCGGCGGCGGCTGGCGCTCATCAATTCCAAAGAAGACGGCGGCGACTTCACCGCGGCCTGGCGCACGGAGTTGGAAAAGCACATGCCGGCGCGACTTTTTAACGCGCACCACGCGACGTTCGCGGATCGGCTGGCGCTGTTTGAAGCGTTGCGCGCGCTCTACGACACGCCGGCGGAGGTCAACGCTTGTCAACGCATCATCGACGCCTTCACCCGCGATTGGCGTCGGCGGCGGGCGGAAGCGGTCAGCGTCATCACGCGGCTCGTCGAGGACGCGGTGCGGCACGTCGAAACGCGCAACATCCGCGCGGAATTGCTGCCTTCAGAATTGGAAGGGTTAAAGACGGAACTGCTCGCGCGTTATCACACGCGCATTGCCGAACTGGAGCGCGCCGCGCATCTGCGGTTGCGGGAGATTTACAAACACGCCAGCCCAGTCTGGCAGACGCCGGTGCCGCCGGTGTTGGGCGAGTCTTTATTCAGCGAGACGACGTGGCAGGCGCTCGGTTTGACGAAGCACCAGCTCGCGCTCGCGTCGGCGGCGGCGGGCGCGGCGGCGGGGCTGGGGCTGGATGCGCTGCTGGCGTTTCATTCGCTCGGCGTCGGCGCGCTGCTGGGCGGCGCGGTCGGCGGCGTCTCGGCGTATCTCGGCGGCCGTCGGCTGGCGACGGTGGAAGTGCGCGCGCCGGGCGCGTTGCAAACGCTTTTCGGCAACCAGCGGCTCGGCGGCGAGCAGTTGCAAATCGGGCCGTCGCGCGATTTGAATTTTGCGTTCATCCTGCTCGACCGCGCGCTGCTCCTGTGCGCCGCGCTGCTTGGCCGGGCGCACGCGCGGCGGGACGAGATTCGCGTCGCGCCCGACGGGCCGGCGGAGGCGCGGGCGGGCGTCACCGCGGGCTGGTCGCGCGAGCGCGCGGGCAAGGTCTCCGCCTATGTGGCGGCGCTCGTCGGCGGGCGCGGGCTGGCGCGGTGGCTGGACCGGCGTTCGCGCGACGATCTGCGGCAGGATTTTGCGAAAGAAATCCGCGCTGCGCTCGTGGCGCTCGACCCGCTCGGCAACCGGCTGCCGGCGGAGGAAAGGAGAGCGTTTTGAACCCGCCATCGTCCGCGCCATTGTTCTACCAATGCCAGCGTTGCGCGAACTGCTGCCGCTGGCCGGGATTTGTAAAGCTCACGGACGACGACATCGCGGCCCTTGCGGCGTTTTTACAAATGAGCGAACACGCGTTCATTCAAGAATTCACCCGGCTGCGACCGCAACGCGACGGCCTGGCGTTGACGGACAAGGCCAACGGCGAGTGCGTCTTTCTTGACGGCCGCGATTGCCGGGTGCAGCCGGTGAAGCCGGCGCAATGCCGCGGCTTTCCGAACGCGTGGAATTTTCCCGGCTGGCGCGAGGTGTGCGAAGCGGTGCCAATTTTTTCCGCGCAGGAAGCGGCGGGCGGTTGAACACTCGCCGCCCGTGCGTCGTCAAAGTGATTGTGCCCACCGAACCGAGCTGCGGCGGCGAATCGGCGATTGCCGTGCATCGGCGACCCCGCCCTTTCCGCGCACTTGACCTACGGCGTATATTCGTTGGCAAGGAAAAGCCTCGGCGGCGAGGCAACTGCACGCGACACAATTTGCTGCATGAATCCGCCTGACCGCTCGCATGAATTCGACCTGCCCTACGGCGCTGCTGGCTCTGCGGCCTCCGGCGCCGGCTCCGACGAAATGACGGCGCTGGACCTCCTGGATCGCACGATCGCGGGATTGACCATCGGCGACCCGATCCGCCGCCACTTGCTCGCCGTGCGCGCGCAGGTTGCCGAGCAGGAGGAAACCATCAACGAAGCGCGGCAGACGCTGGAGAAAATGGAGGAAGTCATCAAAAAGGTGACTTCGCCGGCGAACCGCATCGGTATCTTTCTCGGCACGCCGAACCGCGAGACGGCGCACATCGTCGTCGGCGGCTCGGATTATTATTGCAACGTCGATCCGCGCATCTCGATCTCGAAGTTGAAAAAAGGCACGCGCATTTTGGTGAACGAAGCCTACGTCATCGTCGGCGACCTCGGCTTCGATCACGGCGGACCGGTGACGAAGGTGACGGAGGTGATCGGCAACGACCGGCTGCGCGTCGGCCAGGACAACGGCTTGCAATCGCTCGTGCTGGCGCGCGGGGCGGAGATCGCGAAGGCAACGATCAAGACCGGCGACGAAGTGCGCGTCGATCCGCATTATCGCATGGCGCTGGAAGTCTTGGCGAAGCCGCAAGCGAAGGATCATTATCTCGACGAAGTGCCGGAGCTGCCGTGGGACAAAGTCGGCGGACAGCAGGAAGCGTTGCAGGCGATTCGCGACGCCATCGAGCTGCCGCTGGTGCATGCGGAGTTGTTCTCCAAATTCCAGCACAGCACGCCGAAAGGCTTTCTGCTTTACGGCCCGCCGGGCTGCGGCAAGACGCTCATCGGCAAGGCGTGCGCGTGGAATCTGACGGCGAAGCTGAAGGAGAAAACCGGCGAGAACATGAAGGAATACTTCATGCACATCAAAGGCCCGGAAATCCTGAACATGTGGGTTGGCGAGAGCGAGCGGATGGTGCGCGAGATTTTTGCGACCGCGCGTGAAAAGCGCAAGGAAGGTTACCTGCCATTTCTGTTCATCGACGAAGCGGAGAGCATTCTCGGCACGCGCCGGGCGTCGCGTTATTCCAATATTTTGAGCACGCTGGTGCCGATGTTTTGCACCGAGATGGATGGCATCGACTCGCTCAACGACGTGGTCATCATCCTCGCGTCGAACCGCGCCGATCTCATTGATCCGGCGATCATCCGGCCCGGCCGCATTGATCGGAAAATCAAGGTCAACCGGCCGACGAAGGAAGGCGCGCGCGAGATTTACCGCATCTATCTCGGCGAAGATTTGCCGTATGATCCGACCTTGGTGAAAGAAGCCGGCGGCGTGCGTGCGGCCATCGACACGCTCATCAATGATCTCGTTGAGCAGCAGTTCGGACATCGCGACGAAAATCGTTTTCTCGAAGTCACGTTGCGCAGCGGGCGCAAGGAAACGTTGTATCGCGGCGACCTCGTGAGCGGCGCGATCATCGCGTCGGTCGTCGAGCGCGCGAAGGGTTTGGCGATCAAGCGCGCCATCGTCACCGGCCAGGAGGAAGGCATCAGCGCGAGCGACTTGGGCTTGTCGTTGAATGCGGAATATCAGGAGAACGACATCTTTCCTCCGACGGATATCGTCGAAGACTGGCTGAAGCTGATCGACTACGACGCGGAAAACGTGGTGCGCGTGGCGCCGTTCAAACCAGGCCGCGAAGAGAAACAGGCGAAGACGAATCGGGCGATCATTTGATCTCGTTGCTCAATCCAACATGAAACGCGTCTTCGGGATCGAGACCGAGTTTGGCATCACGGTGGACGGCGTGGAAAACGTGGATGTCGTCAGCGAATCCATCGAGCTGGTGCGCCGTTATACCGAATACGGCACGCTGATGAAGTGGGATTACACGCTGGAAGATCCGCACAACGACGCGCGCGGATTTCGCGCGCCGGAGCTGATGCAGGACACCGACGAGAGCGCCTACTTCGAGATCGACAAAAACCGGCCGCTTTCCTTCGAGGAAATCAAGAGCGACCTCGTGCTCTGCAACGGCGCGCGTTTTTACAACGACCACGCGCACCCGGAGTATTCGACGCCGGAATGCACGACGCTACTCCAGATTGTCAGCCAGGAAAAAGCCGGCGAACGCATCCTCGCCGAGTGCGCGCGGCGGCGGAACAAAAAGCTGCTGCCCGAGCGCGAGGTGAAGCTTTACAAAAACAACACCGACTTCATCGGCCACTCCTACGGCTGCCACGATAACTTTCTCATGTCGCGCCACGTCCCGTGGGATCGCGTGGTCAGCGATATTTTGCCGTTCCTCATCACGCGCCAGATTTTTGCCGGCGCTGGCAAGATGGGCGTCGAGGCGGAGAGCGTGCCGACGCAGAGCGGCATCTACCAGATTTCGCAGCGCGCCGATTTTTTCAGCGTCATCGTCTCCATCGACACGATGAACCGTCGGCCGTTGGTGAACACGCGCGACGAGCCGCACGCAGACAGCTCGCGCTACCGGCGGTTCCACGTCATCATCGGCGACTCGAACATGAGCGAGTTCGCCACGGCGTTGAAGATGGGCACGACCTCGCTCGTCCTGGAATTGATCGAACTCGGCAGGGCGCCGCAGCTCGAATTCGCGCAGCCTATCGAGACGACGAAGGCGATCTCGCGTGACCAGACTTTCGACTGGATCATCGAATTGAAAGATGGCCGCAAGATTTCCGCCATCGACGTGCAGCGCCTGTATCTCGCCGCGGCGCTAGCGCATTGCGACCGCAGCGACCCGGAGGCCAAGTGGCTCCTGACCGAATGGGAAAGCGTGCTGAACGATTTGGAAAAAGACGTGATGCGCTGCCGCGACCGCGTCGATTGGGTGGCGAAGAAATTTCTCATCGACACGCTGCGCGAGGAGGAAAAACTCGCGCCGAGCGATCCCTGGCTGCAAGCGATTGACCTGGAATATCACAACGTCAATCCCGACCAGGGCTTGCACTACGCGTTGCTGCGCGACGGCCAGATGCGGCGCTTCGTGACCGAGGACGACATTCGCAACGCGATCTTCACGCCGCCCGACACGACCCGCGCGTGGTTCCGCGGGCGCAGCGTGGCGAGGTTCAACAACGAAGTGTCGTCGATCCACTGGGACGAAGTAGTGTTCAATCACGTCAGCGGCTCGCGACGGGTGTCGCTCAACCAGGCGTTCAACGACCACAAGCTCGACCAGCTCAACCGCTTGATTCGCGAGGCGAAGACTTTTCCCGATTTCATCCGCGATCTCAGCGTGCTCGAGCGTTGAGCCGCCGCGGGTCTGCGCTTATCGTGGCGGCCTATGGGACGCCAGTGGCTGCAAGCGAAACGCGAGGTAGCGAACCTCAAAAAAGGTCAGGTCGTCGGCAAGCTCGTCAAGGAAATCATGGTCGCCGCCAAGCTCGGCGGCGCGGACCCGGCGGGCAACGCGCGGCTGGCGGCGGCGGTGGAAAAAGCGCGCCGCGCGAGCGTGACGCGCGACGTGATCGAGCGGGCGATCAAAAAAGGCGCGGGCGTCGGCGCGGACAAGCTGGTGCTCGATCAAGTGACCTTTTAAGGCTATGCGCCGCACAAGGTGCCAGTGATCGTTGAGGTGCTCACGGACAACCAGAACCGCACCGCGCCGGAAATCCGCGTGTTGTTCAAACAAGGACAGCTCGGCACGGCGGGCAGCAACAAGTTTTTGTTCGATCACATCGGACTCGTCGAGGCGCATCACGCCGACCCGGCTGCCGACCCGGAAGCCGCGGCGATTGAGGCGGGCGCGAATGACTTCGAGCCGCTCGATCACGCGGCCAACGACGACATTCCGGAAGGCCGCGTCGGCGCGCGTTTTTTCACCGAGCGCGCCGCGTGCGCGGCGGTGTCGCACTGGCTGGCGGCGAACGACTGGACGGTGGTGACGAGTGAGATCGGCTATGTCGCCAAGTCGTTCCCGGCCTTGAGCGAAACGCAGCGGGCTGAGGTCGGCGAATTTTTGCAAAAACTCGACGATCATGACGACGTGCATCGCGTCTGGGCCGCGCTGAAATAGGCGGCGACCAATCGGCGGGGCGTCTGCGGATTAAGTTGGAAAAAAGGCGGGCGGGCAGATTGAACGTCGCCCGTCTTCGGATGTCTTAATTTGCGACAGTTTCCCTCTGTGATGCACCCCGAAAAATTCACCACCAAAACCCAGGAAGCCTTTCAAGCCGCGCAAGCCGACGCCGAAGCGCGCGGGCATTCCGAACTCACCAACGAGCACTTGCTGCGCGCGTTCGTCGATCAATCCGACGGCGTGACGCGACCGTTGCTGGAAAAGATCGGCGTCTCTGCACCGAAGCTCGGCGAGCGGCTCGATGCGGAATTGAATCGCCGGCCGAAAATCGTGAGCGGCAGCGGCCAGTTGCAGCTTTCGCGCGGACTGCGCGAGACAATTGACCGCGCGGAAACGGAGATGGGCAAATTGAAGGACGAGTTCCTGAGCGCCGAACATTACCTGCTCGCGCTGGCCGACTCGAATGACGCCGCGGCGCGCATGTTGAAGGACGAGCGCGTCACGCGCGACCGGCTGATGCAGGCGTTGCAGCAGGTGCGCGGCAACCAGCGCGTCACCGACCAAAATCCCGAGGGCAAATACCAGACGCTCGAAAAATACGGCCGCGACCTGACCGACGCCGCGCGCAAGGGCAAGATTGATCCCGTCATCGGCCGCGACGACGAAATCCGCCGCGTGATGCAGGTGCTCAGCCGGCGCACGAAAAACAATCCCGTGCTCATCGGTGATCCCGGCGTCGGTAAAACGGCGATCGTCGAAGGTCTCGCGCGCCGCATCGTCAGCGGCGACGTGCCGGAGTCGTTGAAAAACAAACGCATCGTCGCGATGGACATCGGCGCGATGATCGCGGGCGCAAAGTTCCGCGGCGAATTTGAGGACCGGCTCAAGGCGTTCTTAAAAGAAGTCACGTCGAGCGAAGGCGAGATCATCCTGTTCATCGACGAACTCCACACCATCGTCGGCGCGGGCGCGAGCGAAGGCGCGGTCGATGCGTCCAACATGCTCAAGCCGCAACTGGCGCGCGGTGAGTTGCGCACCATCGGCGCGACGACGCTCGACGAGTATCGCAAATACATTGAAAAGGACGCCGCGCTCGAACGCCGCTTCCAGCCGGTGCTCGTCGATGAGCCGAGCGTCGAGGACACCATCGCGATTTTGCGCGGGCTAAAGGAACGCTACGAAGTTCACCACGGCGTGCGAATTCAAGACGCCGCGCTCGTGGCGGCGGCGCAGCTTTCGCACCGTTATCTCAGCGAGCGTTTCCTGCCGGACAAAGCCGTCGATCTCGTGGACGAAGCGGCGAGCCGGTTGAAGATCGAACTCGACTCGATGCCGGAGGAAATCGACCGGCTCGAACGCGAGATCATGCAGCGCGAAATGGAACGCACCGCGCTGGCCAAGGAGACGGATCGCGCCAGCCGCGAGCGGTTGGAAAAATTGGAAAAAGAACTCGCCGACTTGCGCGAAAAAAGCGCGGGATTGAAGGCGCAGTTCCAGACCGAAAAAAAGGTCATCGACGAATCGCGCGAACTCCAGCGCGCCATCGAAGCGACCAAGACCGAACTCGAACAGGCGCAGCGTCGCGGCGACCTCGGCCGCGCGTCGGAAATCCAATACGGCAAGCTGCCCGACTTGCAGCGCCAGCTCGACGCGCACAACGCCAAGCTGGCTGAAGTGCAGGGCGGCGGCGCGCAGATGTTGAAGGAGGAAGTCACCGCGGACGACATCGCGGAAGTCGTCTCCGCCTGGACGCGCATCCCCATCACGCGCCTGCGCGAAGGCGAGCGCGAGAAGCTCATCAAAATGGAAGAGCGCCTCGGCCAGCGCGTCATCGGCCAGCGCGAAGCCATCGAGGCGGTGTCGAACGCCGTGCGCCGTTCGCGCTCAGGTTTGCAGGACGAGAACCGGCCGATTGGTTCGTTCATTTTTCTCGGACCGACCGGCGTCGGAAAAACGGAGCTGTCGCGCGCGCTAGCGGAGTTTTTGTTCGACGACGAAAACAACCTCGTGCGCATCGACATGAGCGAATACATGGAAAAGCACACGGTCGCGCGCTTGATCGGCGCGCCGCCCGGATATGTCGGCTACGAGGAAGGCGGGCAGCTCAGCGAAGCCGTGCGCCGGCGGCCGTATTCGGTCGTGCTCTTCGACGAGATCGAAAAGGCGCACCAAGACGTTTTCAACGTGCTGCTCCAGGTGCTCGACGACGGCCGGATCACCGACGGGCAGGGGCGCACGGTCGATTTCAAAAACACCGTCATCATCATGACGAGCAACCTCGGCAGCCAGTTCATCGTCGAGTCCGGCCTGCGCGCGGAGGAGCGTGAAAAGCGCGTGATGGAAGCGTTGCGCGCGCATTTCCGGCCGGAGTTTTTGAATCGCGTGGATGAAGTCATCATCTTCGACCGCTTGAGCGACCGCGACCTGACGCAGATCGTGGACATCCAGCTTGCACGGTTGCTGAAACGGCTCGCGGCGCAAAAGCTGACGCTCGTGTTGAGCGATGAAGCGAAGGCGTTTCTCCCCCGCGAAGGTTACGATCCGGTGTATGGCGCGCGTCCGCTCAAACGGACGATCCAGCGCGAAATCCTCGATCCGCTTTCGCTGGAGATTTTGTCGGGACGGTTCCAAGAAGGCGACGAAATCACGGCCGAAGTGCGCGACGGCGGGCTGGTTTTCCACAACCGGAAACCGGCCGCGCCGCAGACCGCGCACGCGGCGTAAAATGATGAGCCGCGGCGTGGCAGCGAACTAGGATGTTGCTGCACCGTCGCTGCCGCGCCGCAGAATCAGCAGCGCGATCTCCGGCGGGCAACGGAAGCGCAAGGGCGGGAAAACGGTGCCGACGCCGCGTGTGACGAAGACTTGCGTTTGCGGCGCGCGCACGAGGCCGGCGCGATATTTTTGGCCGTAGGCCGAAGGCACAATCGGCGCGCCGAGCCACGGCAGGACGATCTGGCCGCCGTGCGTGTGGCCGCTGAGCACGAGGCCCACGCGCTCGTCGCGCAGCGTCTCGGCGTAATCGGGGTTGTGCTGGAGCAGCACGACGGCGTCCGCCGCAGTGGCGTCGCCGAGCGCGGCGGCGAGTTGCGCGGGGCCGGGCTTGGTGGTTTTCAAATCATTCACGCCGCAGAGGCGCAACCGGCCTTCTGTCGCGTCGCTGGCGGAGCCAGGCGTCGCCTCCAGCCAGACGCCGGTGTCCGTCAATTCCCGCACGCCGCTGTCGGCGAGCGCGGCTTTGATCTCGGCGACATGGCCTTCCCAGGTGTCGTGGTTGCCCAGCACGGCAAAGACGCCAAGCCGCGCGCGCAACGCGCCGAAAATCTCGATGCCCGGCCGCACGAAATGCTTCGTCAAGCCTCGCTCATAATCGTCCCATTTGCGCTGCACATAATCGCCGCCGAGCGCGACGAGGTCGGGCGCGAGCGCGTTCGTCTGCGCGATGACCCGGCGCAGATAATCGAGCGGCACGGACGGCCCATGGTGCGTGTCGGCCAGAAACGCGAGGCGCAATCCGTCGAAGCGCGCGGGCAGCCGCGGGAGCACGATGGTCTGCGTCACGACCTCGCACTGTTGGGTTTCCCAACGTCCGTAGCCGGCGCAACCAAGCGCGCCGGCCGCCGCGCCACAACTGATTTGCAAGAAGCGCCGGCGGCTGAGGCGGCGCGGCGCGGAGGGAGCGGAAGCTAGCGCTGGCATGAGGTGCAGGTAGCTACAGAGCAAGTTTCGGTGCCTGCTGCGCACACCAAGCTCCGAAACTACCGCGCAGATTCAAGTCGATTCCTTGCTACCTGAGCAGCTTGCAGCGCGTGCTCCAAATCCTCCGGGGGAAATGGCTTCACCAAATGCTGCCGGAAACCGGCCGCGCGACTTTTTTCCAAGTCCACATTGCTCCCGAAGCCGCTCATCGCCACGGCGTAAGGCGGGCAGCAGCCGCGCTGGTGCAGTTCACGCAGCAAGTCCCAGCCATCGCCGTCCGGCAGGCTGATGTCGCTGAGCAGCACGTCGAAATGCTCTCCGTCGCACGCCTGTTCGAGAGCCGTGGACACATCCTCTGCATAGCGCGCATCGTGTCCGAGCAGTTCCATGAAAACCTCCAGGCCGCGCCGGGTGCTCGGATGGTTTTCAACCACGAGAATGCGGAGTGCGGGCGGGCGTGGCGATACGGCGGCGCTGCCACGCGTCCTTTTCCTAGGGCGACGACAGGCCCGGGGATGTTGAGTCATGACAAGACTCAGATTCGGCGCATCAAGCGCGGCTGGCGCTTTCATTCACACTTTCTTTCGGCTTCAGGGTGAGAAGCTCGACGGTAAACGTCGCGCCCTGGCCCGGCCCGGCGCTGGCTGCGGCCAGCCGTCCGCCGTGCGCTTCGGCGACCGCCCGGGAGATGGCGAGACCCAGGCCCAGACCGCCGTAGTGCCGCGCGGAATCAGCCGTGCCCTGCTCGAAGGCATTGAAAATCCGTTCCAGCGCCCAAGCTTCGATGCCGATGCCCGTGTCGATGATTTCCACGGCGATGCGGCCCGGCGAGGAGTTGTGCGAACGCACGGTCACGCGGCCGCTGGCGGGCGTGAATTTGACTGCGTTTTTGACGAGGTTCCAAAAAATTTGCTGCAAGCGCGTGGAATCGCCCGCCACGTGGTGATCGGCGGCGTCGAGCGCGACGACGACCTCCAGGCTTTTTCCTGTGAGATCTTCGTGGCAAATCTCCAATGCCTGCCGCACGCAGGCATGAAGGTCCAGCGGCATGGTTTTCAAATCCAGCTTGCCGTGAACGATCCGGCCCACGTCGAGCAGGTCATCGATCAGTTGGGTTTCCACTTTGATGTTTTCACGGATCAGCGCGAGCAGGTCGCGCCCGCGCACCGTCAGGCGTTTCTCGCGTTCGAGCGCGTAGATCGCCATTTGCACCGGCGTCAGCGGCGTGCGCAACTCGTGGCTGAGAACGGCTAAAAAATGATCCTTCGCCCGGTCCGCGGCTTCGGCTTCCGCGCGGGCGTTCTCGGCATCGCGCAACGCGGCGGAGAGTTCCTGGTGGCTTTTTTCCAGCGCTTCGCGGGCTTCGAGCGCCGCGGTGTCGTCGCGGAAGATTTTCACAAAACCGAGCGCCTCGCCGCGCGCATCGCGCATCACGGTCATCACGCCGCTGCCCCAGAACCGACTGCCATCCTTGCGCACATGCCAGCGTTCGTCCTTGACGCGTCCCGCGGCGAGCGCGGTGCGCATTTCGTGTCCGGGCGCATCGTTGGCGCGATCTTCGGCGGTGTAAATAATGTCGCCGCTTTGACCGAGGATTTCCTTTTCGTGGTAGCCGAGGATCGTTTCCCCGCCGCGGTTCCAACTGGTGATGCGGCGTTGGAGATCCATGGAAAAAATCGCGTAGTCACGCGCGTTTTCCACCACGAGCCGCAGGTGCTCCTGGCTTTCCCCGAGCGCGGCCTCGGCTTCCTTCAAATCCTGAATATCCGTCGCCGTGCCGAACCAGCCGGCGACGCGGCCCGTGCTCTCGTGCATGGGCACATTGCGTCCGATGAACCAGCGATACGCGCCATCCGCGCCGCGCAGCCGGTATTCGCAGTCGAAAGTTTCGCCCGCGGCGAGCGCCCGCTTCCATTGTTCGACGGAAGCCGGTGCGTCGTCGGGATGCACCACCGCCTGCCAGCCTGGACCCGCGGATTCCTCGGGGGGAAGCCCGGTGTATTCATACCAGCGCCGGTTGAAGTAAGTGGCGCGGCCCTCGGCATCGTTGGCCCAGATAATCTGCGGCACCGCGTCGGCCAGCGTGCGCATTCTTTCCTCGCTCGCGCGCAACGCTTCCTCGGCGCGTCCGCGCGTGGTGATGTCCCTGAAAATAACCGCCACCTTGCGTTCGTGCGGATCACCGATGCGGAACGCATACAGACTGAAAATGCGCTGCAGCGCCGTGGAGTCTCCCTCGAAGCGCAGCGGCTCGCCGGTTTCCGCCACGCGGGTGTAAATCTCGAGCCACTTCGGCTCAATGCCCGGCGCCAGCTCGCGGATGGTTTTGCCTTCGGCCGCGTGCAGCCCGTAGTTGAGCTCGAAGGCGCGATTGACCTGCACGAACCGCCAATCCACCGCCTGGCCCGCCTCATCGTAAATCATCTGGATGATGCAATAGCCCTCGTCCATCCAATCGAAGAGCGTGCGGTATTTCACTTCCGACTCGCGCAGGGTCGTGTTCGCGCGGTGACGCTCGACAAAATCGGCGGCCGTCCACGCGAGCAGGTCCACCAGCTTCAACTCCTCCTCGCCGGGGCTGTGCGGCTGGCGAAATTGCGTGCTCAAGACCCCCACCGTCTCTCCCTTGCGGCTGACCATGAGCGCGGATTGCACGGCGCTGATGCCGTCGGCGAGCATGGCCTCACCGGCTTCCGTGCCATCAAGGCCGGGAAAGCCCACGGTCTCCTCGATGATAAATCGGCGGCGTTCCACGCGCGCCGTGTCCCAACCTTGCGCAAAGCCCTCGTGGCGGAAGTGGTGGATAAACGGACTGTCGTCCGCATGGCCGCGCCAAGTGAACATATCCAGCCGCTTGCCATCCTCGCTGACGAGCTGGATGCAGCCGAGGTCAGTGTTCGTGAATTCGCACGCGGTGGCCAGTATCTCGTCGAGGGCGGTTTTCAGGTCGGTTTCGGTCGCGATCCGGGTGTGCAGGTCGTAGAGCCGGCGCATGCCGTGAAGGTCAGCCGCGAGTCGCGCCTCGCTCCGGCGCAGGGCGGCGTTGGCGCGCTCGGCTTCCTTGCGCGCGGCGATCGCGTCCTCCATGAGATTCAGCGCCGCGATGCGTTCGGCTTGCAGGCCGTCGGCCTTCTCCCCGCGGCTCGCGACCGCGTGCGCGGCGGAGGCGAAGCGCGCGAGATTTTTCAACAGCCGCGCGTCCTCGGCATCGAAGCGGTGCTCCGGCGTGTGGCTGATCGCCCAGAGTGTGCCGACGACGCGTCCGCCGACTTCCCACGGCACGAGCAGGCTTTCATAAATGCGCGGCTGCACCTCGCGCAACGCCGGGAAAAAGCGTTCAGCGTCGCGAAACAGCAGGACGCGGTCGCGCTCGATCACCGTCCCGCAAGGACTCGCCTCGCGCGGGATCGTGCCTTGCAGGCTTGGCGCGAAAGCGCCCGCCGCCGCGTGCCAGCGAAAGATGGCGCGTTCGCCGCCGGACTCGAGCACGGAAACGCCAGCCGAGTCGGCATGGCAAAGCTCGATGACCAGGTGCGCGAGCCTTTGCAAAACGCCGCGAGGATTCCGCGCCAGTTCCTGCGCCAGCTCGCTGAGCGCGCGGCTCTCGGCGTTGTAATCCGGCTCGCGCGCCGGCCGTCGCGCCAGCTCGCTCGTGATGAGCACGTCGTCCACGGATCGCGCGTCGCCCATAAGGAATGGAATCAGGTCTCGAATGCCAGCGGGTAACGCGCCGGCTCGCCCAGCCGCCCCGCCAGTTCGTTGACCTCTTTTTTTAGCTCCACCATCCGCAGCTCACGGCCGACGGCGGCTTTGTTGAACCGCTCCAGTTCCTCGTTGCGCGCGCGCACCTCGGCCTCGGCCTTTTTCCCGCGGGTGATGTCCACAAAAGTCAGCACCACGCCGGCGATGTGATCGTCGAGCGTGCGATACGGCAGGAGCCGCGCGAGATACCAGCGATCCTCGTTGTCGCGCACTTCGTGCTCGATGGGTGTGAGACGATCCAGCACCCGCACGGCGTCATTCGCGAATTCGAGGTAGTCAATCCGCAGGCGCAGGTCGGCGAGCGGACGGCCGAGATCGCCGGGGATCAAATTGAAAAGCGGCGCCGCGGTCGGCGTGTAGCGCATGATGCGCAGGTTGCGGTCGAGGAACACCGTGGCGATGGCCGTCGCGCTCATCAGATTGTGCAGGTCGCTGTTCGCGTGGCCGAGTTCCTCGACCTTGCTTTTCAACTCCTGGTTCACCGTCGCGAGTTCTTCGTTGATGCTTTGCAATTCCTCGCGCGAAGTCTCCAGTTCCTCGCTCGCGCTGCGCAGCTCCTCGTTCATCGCCTGCAATTCCTCGTTGCTGGCTTTCATCTCCTCGCTGCTCGCTTCGTATTGCTCCACGGTATCGCGCAAATGCGCCTTCGTCGTCTCCAGCTCGCGCTCGAGCTGGCGCACAATCGGCTCCGGCTCCGTGCGCGACACGGGCTGGTTTTCCCCGCCCGTGGTTTCCACCGCCGCGTGCATTTCAAAGACCACGAGCAAAAATCCCGGCGCCAGCTCGCGCGCGGGCGAGACGCGGATGTCCACCGCGCGGCGCTCGCCCTCAATCTCCACGGGCACGCGCGCGACCTCGACCGGCACTTTGGTTTCGGCGGCTTGAAAAAGCGCCGTGCGCAATTCGAGCCGCAGCATCGGATGGACGACGCGCAGCAGGTTCGTCGTCGGCTCGCCGCCGCTGAACTGCAAAAACCGGCCCGCTTTTTCCGAGATGTGGATGATGTCGTAGTCGCCGTTCACCACGACCGACGGCGGCGCGAAACGCTCGATCAAGCGGAAGTGCAGCTCGCCCATTGAGACGCGCTCGTCGCCGCCGCGCGTCAGCTCCGACAGCAGCAGCGACGACGCCCTGCCGTCGCTGGCCTGCTGCTGCGCCGTGAAGGAGCGCCCCGGCAGCACCGGGCCGCCGCGCGCCTTTTCCTGTGCCTCGATCGCGCGCAGCAGCGTGCTCGCGCCCGCCGGCACGGGCACGCCCATCCGTTGCGCCGGGCGCTGCACGTAGATGCGGTGCTTTTTGTCGAGCGCAGCAAAGAGCGCGCTGCCTTCGTCCACGGCTTCCGACGAGCCGAGGAGGAGCAGCCCGTGCGGCTTCAGCGCGAAGTGAAAAATATCGAGCACGCGCTTCTGCGCCTCTGGGTTGAGATAGATGAGCAGGTTCCGGCACGAGATGAGGTCCATGCGGGAAAACGGCGCGTCCCTCAACAGATCGTGCGAGGCAAAGAGCACCATCTCGCGCACCTCGCGCCGCACGCGGTAGCCGCGATGTTCCTTGGTGAAAAACCGCCGCAACCGCTCCTCGCTGACATCGGCGGCAATCGTCTCCGGGTAAACTCCGGCCCGCGCCAGTTGGACCGCCGAGTCATCCAGATCGCAGCCGAAAATCTGGATCGGCGGCGGCGCATCGAGCGTGCGCGCGTGCTCGACGACGAGCATCGCGAGCGAATACGCCTCCTCGCCCGACGCGCACGCCGGCGCCCAGACGCGCACGGTATCACTCGGCGTTTTGTTTTTGAAAATCTGCGGGATGTGCGCCTCCAGCGCCGCAAAGGCATCGCGGTCGCGGAAAAAATTCGTCACCGAGATGAGCAGGTCTTGCAGCAGCGCGCCGCATTCGCCCGGATGCGTCCGCAGAAAACTCAGATAATCGGACAAACCTTCCACCGCGTTGATCTGCATCCGGCGCGAGACGCGCCGCACGATGGTCGCGCGCTTGTAGTAGGAAAAATCGCGTCCCGTGCGCGCGCGCAAAAACGCGAGCACTTCGCGCAGCGCGGCCTCATTTTGATCGTCGGTCTTTGGCGGTGCCTGCGCGGGCTGCGGCCCTTCCTCCGGCGGCAATTTCAGCCGCGCTTCGCGCGCACGGTAATCGAGCAGCCGCGTCGGCATCTCCGCCGCGTGCAGCACCCAATCCACCATGCCCGTGGCGATGGAGCTTTGCGGCATCGCGGGATGCTCCGCCTCGTTCGGATCCTGCGCGATGGTCAGCCCGCCGCGTTCTTTGATGCGCTTGATGCCGATCGCGCCGTCGCCATCCGCGCCGGAGAGCACGATGGCGGTCGCGTGCGGTCCGTGCGTGTCCGCCAGCGAGCGGAAAAACAAATCCACGGCGACGCGTTTTCCTTTTTCCGGCTCCAGGTCATCGAGCCGCAAATGTCCGTCCACCGAGGTGAGATGTTTCGCGGGCGGGATGACATAAACCGTATTTGTCTCGACGCGCATTCCGTCGGTCGCGTGCATCACGCGCATCGGCGTGCAGCGCTGAAGCAGCTCGGGCATCGCGCTCTCGTGCTCCGGCGAAAGGTGCATGATGACCACAAACACCATCCCCGGGTCCGCCGGCATCGCCTTGAAAAATTCCTGCAACGCCGCGATGCTCCCCGCCGATCCGCCGAGGCCGATCATCGGCACCATCGCGTAGCCGCGCGTCGGCACGCTGTTGTCAATTTCCTCCGCTTGCTCTTGCTCGATGAAGTCGGGCGCAACGGCGGGCAATCCTCGCGCCACGCCGGCCGTCGCAGTTTCCTCGCGGTCTGCCTCGCCGCTCGCGCGCGCAACGGCGTCGGGCGGGGGATTTTTGGATTTTTCAGGATCAGCCATAAGGGCGACGCCGTTTTCTACATTGTCCCCCGACCCGGCACGCGCGCAAGATTCGGTTCTCCCGATTCGATCCTCGGCTTGCCCGCAGCCGGAGGAAAGGGATTCTTTTTTGCCATGCAATTTTTGTATTCAGCTTTTGGCGTCGGCGCGCAGCCCGGGCAGTTGACCTACGGCCAGGTGGCGTTGCGCGCCTTGCTCATTTTCTTCACGATGCTCATCATCGTGCGCGTGGCGGACAAACGGTTCATCGGCAAAAAATCCGCGTTCGACGTGATCCTTGGCTTCATCCTCGCCTCGTTGCTGGCGCGGACCATCAACGGTTCGGAACCGCTCGGTCCCTCGATCACCGCGGGCTTTCTCCTCGTCCTGCTGCACCGCGGCCTGGCCACGCTCTCGTGTCGCTGGCCGGCGCTGAGCACTTTGATCAAAGGCCAAAGCCAGAAGTTGATCGAGGAAGGCCGGGTGCAGGAGAAAACGCTTCACCGGCATCATCTCAGTGAGGACGACTTGTGGGAGGAACTGCGACTGCAAGGAGTGGAAAAACCCGCCGAAGTCCGCCTGGCCTGCCTCGAGCGCAGCGGCGTGGTCAGCGTGATCAAGCGGTCGCCGGAATAGGTGGAAAAACGCTCAGTCGGCGCTCGTTTCTTCGCGGCCGCGGAGCTTGAACAAAATCGGCAAGCCGCGATACGGCTCCAACTCGCGCAACTTGGTTTCCAGATAGCGCCGGTAGCCGTCGGTGAGCAGCGCCGGGTCGTTGACGAAGAGCAGAAAAGCCGGCACCGGCACGGGCGCGGCATTCCTCCGCTCGTGCTCGATCTGCGTGGCGTAGAGCAGCTTGAAGCGCCGGTTGGCCACGAGCGGCGGCGGCTGGAGTTCGAGCGCGGCGCGCAAGGCGCGGTTAAGCGGGCCCGTGGCGAGCTTGCGTTGCGCCGCAGCGCGCACGTCCGCCAGCGCGGAAGTGAGACGCGGCAGGTCGTCACCGCGCAACGCCGACAGCGCGATGAACGGAACGTGCGGCAGGAAAAACAGCTCGGCCCGCGCGCGTTCGAGCCATTCCTGGCGAAAGGCGTGCAACTCGCGGCCAGCTTCTTTTTTGCCAACCCGGCGTGCGTTGCCCTCGACCATGGGCGGTGCGAGCAAATCCCATTTGTTGACGGCAACGAGGCAGGGCTTGTTCGCCTTTTGCACGAGGCCGGCGATCTGGCGGTCCTGCGAGGTGACGCCGGCGCTGGCGTCGATGACGAGCACGCAGAGGTCGGCGCGGCGGACGGATTTTTCCGAGCGCATGGCGGAAAAAATCTCGGCGGAATTGTCGCGCTTGCCGCGATGGCGCAAACCGGCCGTATCGATGAGCACATACGGCTGGCCGTCGAGCACGCAGGGAATATCGACGGCGTCGCGCGTGGTGCCGGCGACTTCGCTGACGATGGTGCGTTGCGCGCCGAGCAGCGCATTGGTCAGCGAGCTTTTGCCAACGTTTGGCCGGCCGATGAGCGCGAGGCGGGGAACGGTGGATTGGGAAATTTCTTCTGACGACGAAGATGCGGCGTCCGGCGACGGTGCAACAACCGGCGGCAACCAGCGCTCGATGGCGGCTACGAGCGGGTTGATGCCGCGGCCGTGGGCGGCGCTGACGGCGTAGGTTTCGGCGAAGCCGAGCCGGGCAAAGTCGGCGGTGAGCGCGGCGTGCGCGTCGAGTTCCGGCTGGTCGATTTTATTGATGACGAGCAGCACTGGCTTGCCGCCGGCCCGGCGCAGACGCGCGGCGAGATCGAGATCGACGGGCGTCAATCCCGCGCGGCCATCGACGACGAAAAGAATGACCGCCGCGGCGGCAATGGCGATCTCGGCTTCGGCGCGCACCCGCGCGGTGAAGCCGCCGTCCACATCGGCGCCGATGCCGCCGGTGTCGAAGATTTCAAACGGCGCGCCGCTGCCCAGCCGGCACTCCGCGGAGAGCCGGTCGCGCGTGATCCCGGGTTGATCGTGGACGATGGCGATCTGCCGGCCGGCAAGGCGGTTGAACAAAGCGGATTTGCCGACGTTGGGCCGGCCCACGATGGCGGCGACGCGGGCAGCAACGGGCAGGGCAGGGGCTTCCATGGGAACCGGCAGCATACCACAGTTCCGCACTCATTTTTCCGCGCCCGCCTCGCCTGCCGGATGGCCCTGGAGCTGCCCGATGCCATCGCGCACATACGCGATACCGGAGAGGAAGGTGAACACGCCGGCGGCCACGACCGGCCATTGCGGCGGCGGCCAGCGAAAGCCGAGCATGACCCACGCGATGGCGATCATTTGCAAGACCGTGGCGATCTTGCCGGTCCAGCGCGGACGCACCTGGACGGTGCCGTTCAAGTAGTGCAATCCGAAGCTGCCGGCGACGACGATGATGTCGCGTGAAATCACCAGCACCGGGAACCAGAGCGGAAAACGGTAGCCCCAATCGGTGAACGTGAGCGTGAGCAAGCCGGCGAGGAGCAAGCCCTTGTCGGCGATGGGATCGAGGATCGCGCCGAGCCGGCTGCGCTGGTTGTAACGGCGCGCGATGTAGCCGTCGAGACCATCGCTCGCCGCGGCTATCAGGAAGACGACAATCGCCGCGAAGCGTTCCCATTCTTCCGGTTCACGCTCGCGCACACTATCGCCGTAATAAACCGCGAGCAGGACGAAGATGGGGATCAGCCCGATGCGGACGATGGTGATCTTGTTGGGCAGCGTCATGGCACCTTTGGACGCGCCAGAATCGCTGCCGCGAAGGCGTGCGGCGTCCGTTTTTCAAATCAAATCACCCGACTCGCCACGGGCGTCGTGCTGGCTGGGTTCCCGACCGGCTCGACCGACGGCGCGGTGGCTGCATTCGCCGCTGCCTCACCGGCATTGACGCGGCGATAAATCGCCAGCGTGGCAGCCAGTCCGCAGGCGGCGGCAAATGTCATCCAATACGCCGGCGCGGCTTTGTTGTGGGTTTTCTCGATGAGCCAGGTGGAAACCAAAGGCGTGTTGCCGCCAAACAGCGCCGTCGCCAAACTGTAGGCGAGCGAAAAACCGGCGGTGCGGACGTTCACGGGCACCACTTCGGTCAGCGCGACGACCATCGCGCCGTTGTAGCTGCCGTAGATGAACGAGAGCCACAACAGGACGATCAACATGCGGGCAAAGCTCGGCGCCGCTACGAGCCACGCGAGCGCGGGATAAACCGTCAAAATGGCGAGGGTGCAAAAAACGAGCAGGATCGGCTTCCGACCAATGCGATCCGAGAGCGCGCCCATGACGGGCAGCCAGATCAAGTTCGAGACGCCGACGCAAAACGTCACGATGAGGCTGTCCACTTCGCTGAGCTTGAGCACGCTTTTGCCGAAGGTTGGCGTGTAAACCGTGATGAGATAAAATGAAACGGTAGTCATCACCACGAGCAACATGCCTTCGAGCACGATGGCCCAGTTGGCGAAGATGGAGCGGAAGATTTCCTGCGTCGAAGGCCGATGCTTGCGCGCCTGAAATTCCGCCGTCTCCTGCAACGAGCGCCGGATGATGAAAAGAAACGGCACGATCAGGCAGCCGATGAAAAACGGCACCCGCCAACCCCAGGCGGCCACATCCTCCGTCGAGAGTGTCTTGTTCAAAGTGTAACCGATGATCGCCGCGAAGATGATGGCGACCTGCTGACTGGCCGATTGCCAGCTCACGTAAAAACCCTTGTGCCCCGGCGTGGCCATTTCAGCGAGATAAACCGACACGCCGCCCAGCTCGACGCCGGCGGAAAATCCCTGGAGCAACCGGCCGACGAGCACGAGCAACGGAGCCAGCAAGCCAATGGTCGCGTAGCCCGGCACAAAGGCGATGAGCACCGTGCCCATCGCCATGATGCCGAGTGTGGTGATGAGTCCCTGCCGTCGCCCGACGCGGTCCACGTAGGCACCGAGAAAAATCGCGCCGAGCGGTCGCATGAGAAAGCCGGCGCTGAACGTCGTGAAAGTAAGTATCAGCGAGGCGAACTGGCTGCTGGTCGGAAAAAAGGCGCGCGAGATGTGCGTGGCGTAGAACCCGAACAGAAAGAAATCGAACATCTCCAGGAAGTTTCCGCTCGTGACGCGGAAGACCGTGCCGATCTTCGATTGGGAGGAGGTTGGGGGATTCATAAAAGAACGGGGGAGTGCCTGAGTTTAAGTCAACTAGTTTGCATTGACGAGCTTTCTTCTTTGCGCAGGTAGGAACGGCTCGCCGGGCCGTCTAAAGATTCAGGGACGTTTCGGCGAAACGTCCCTACCTCTGCTGCTCAAAGCAGTTGAAACGGATCGATGTCCACGGCGACCTGAACGTCTTCGGGCAGCGTCAATTTTTCCAGGACGACGCGCAGATGGCGCGAGAGTTTCAGCGGGTTGCGGGCGCGCAGCAAAAGCTGGAAACGCCAGTGGCCTTTCAGCCGTTCCAGCGGCGCGGGCGCGGGTTCGCCGAGCGTGACGCCGGGCGGGAGATTTTCGCGCAAGCGGCGGTGCAACGTTTCGCAGCAAAACTTCCCGCGCTCCTGGTGCGGACAGCGCAGCGTGACGAGCGCGAGGTGCAGGAACGGCGGAAAATCGCACTGCGCGCGGAAGCCGCTTTCCTGTTCCCAAAAACCGGCGAAATCGTGGTGCCGCGCGAACTGAATGCTCGGCGAAAACGGCGTGAACGATTGCACGAACACTTCGCCTTCGGTCTCGCCGCGACCGGCGCGGCCGGCGACTTGCGTGAGCAGTTGAAACGTCCGCTCGCCGGCGCGGAAATCGGGCAGGTGCAGCGCGAGGTCGGCGTTGATGATGCCGACGAGCGTGACGTTCGGAAAGTGCAAGCCTTTCGCGATCATTTGCGTGCCAACGAGAATGTCGATCTTGCCGGTGCGGAAAGCCGTGAGCGTTTCGCGGAACGCGTCTTTTTTCGTCATCGCGTCCGCGTCCATGCGGCGCACGACGGCCTTGGGAAAAACTTTGCCGACGACTTCTTCGACGCGCTCCGTGCCGAGGCCGGCTTGCCGAATCGCCGGGTCGCGACACTCCGGGCAACGCGTTGGCAGCGCGGCTTGGTGGCCGCAAAGATGGCAGACAAGGCGGTTCATCTGCCGATGCACGGTGAGCGCGACGGAGCAGGCGACGCATTTGTGAACGTGGCCGCAGACCGGGCAAACGAGCGAGGTCGCGAACCCGCGGCGGTTCAAGAACAGGATCGTCTGCTCTTTTTTTTCGAGCCGGTCGCCGATGGCGGCGCGGAGTTTTTCGCTGAGCACGATGGGCTGCGCGGAATGGCGGCCCTGGCGTTGCGATTCGGTGCGCAGATCGACGATGCGCATCCGCGGCATCCGGCGGTCGTCGATGCGCTGGGGCAATTCGACAAGCCGGTATTTGCCGGTGGCGGCGTTGTGAAAACTCTCCAGGCTCGGCGTCGCGCTGCCGAGGAGCACGACGCAATTTTCTTCCAACGTCGCGCGCAGCACGGCGATGTCGCGGCCGTGGTAACGCGGCGCTTCTTCCTGCTTGTAGGAATTCTCGTGCTCCTCATCGACGACGATGATGCCGAGGTTCGTCAGCGGCGCGAAGACGGCTGAGCGCGCGCCGATGACGACCGCCGCGCGGCCGTCGCGAATCTTGTGCCATTCATCGTGCCGCTCGCCGTCGGAAAGGTGCGAGTGCAACACGGCGACCTCGTGCTGGGTCGGCTCGAAACGCGATTTGAAACGCTCGACGGTTTGCGGCGTGAGCGAGATTTCCGGCACGAGCACGAGCGCCGTGCGCCCGCGTTCGAGCGCCAGCGCGATGGCTTGCAAATAAACCTCCGTCTTGCCGCTGCCGGTGACGCCGTGGAGCAGGATCGGCCGTTTGCCGGCGCTGCCCGGCGCGGCGTCGAGCGCCTCGCGGGCTGCGAGCAACGCGGCGGCTTGATCGGCGGAAAGCGTCTGCGGCGGACTGGCCAAAAATTGCTCGCCTTCGTAGGGATCGCGCGCGACGGCGGCGGCCGCGGTGACGAGCCAGCCGGCTTTGGCGAGGGCGTTGAGCGTGGTGTGCGTCGCGCCGCATTCGGTCAACAACGGCGCGACGGCGACTGGTTCGCCGAGGGCGTTGCGCGCGAGGGCTTCGAGCAACTCGGCCTGGCGCGGCGCGCGTTTTTTCAACGTCGCAAGATCGTCGTTCGACGGCAGGCGCAGGAGCCGGGCGTGGAGTTGTTTTTTGTAATTCACGGCGGCCTCGCGGATGACCTGCGGCAACACGGCGCGCATCGCCGTTTCCACCGCGCAGCAATAGTAATCGGCCATCCAGCGCGCCATCGTGATGAGCACGGTGCTGAGGATCGGTTTGCCGTTGTGGAGGGCACCGGCGAGCGGTCGCAACTTTTCCGCTGGCACGGGGCTTTCCGCCGGCAGATCGACGACGGTGCCGAGCGCGGCGGCGCGTTCGCGAAAGGGCACCCGCACGCGGCTGCCGACTTGGACCAGGCCGACGAGCGCCGGCGGCACGCGGTAGTCGAACTCGCGGTCGGCCGAGCGGTCGATGATGACGCGGGCGAACATGGCTGTTTGGGTGAAAAAGCGTGGACGCGCGGGCAGCCGCGAATCCGGGGCAACAGCGTAAAACAGATTTCGCCCGAGAGCCACGCGCGCGGCTCGACATTCCACGGCGCTTTTCTACACTCTCCTCGCTGCGCGGCCCGTGAGCGCTGCTTCTCCACGATTTCATGCTGCGTGTTCTGTTCCGGCTCGCCTTTGGCTGCGCGCTCCTCGTCGCGCTCGCGGGCGGCTGGCTGCTTTGGCGTTCGCCGGACCCGTTTTATGACGCCTCGGAAATGCTCGCCTACCGGCGTTACCATCGCTTCGACCAGCTCATCACCGACGCGGCCAGGCGGCAGAGTGTGGACCCGTTGCTGATCAAAGCGGTGATCTGGCGCGAAAGCCGGTTCCAGCCGGAAAAGGAAGGCAACGCCGGCGAGCGCGGGCTGATGCAAATCACGAGCGCGGCGGCGGCGGAATGGGCGAAGAGCGAACGCGGCGGCGCGCTGCTGCCGCAGGATTTGTTTGACCCGCGGACCAACATCGAGGCCGGCACCTGGCTACTCGCGCGCGCCTTGCGCCGCTGGCAGGCGCAGTCGGTGGATAATCCGGTGCCGTTTGCGCTGGCGGAATACAACGCCGGCCGCAGCCGGGTGCAGCGCTGGGTCGCCGCGGCGGGCGACCGGGATCGGGATCCGGCGAAGCCTGGCAACCAAATCAGCGGCGGCGATCTGGAAGAGCGCATCGGTTTTCCGGGCACGCGCCAATACGTGCAGGACGTGCAGGGCCGGGCGGAGTTTTATCGCAAGCGCGGGCGGCTGTGAGCCGCCGTGGAGCGCAGCCCGAAGTGGTCTGCCCGCCAGACCCAGCATCTCGGCTTGTGTAATGCCGCGCAAACTGGCAAACTTCCTTTGCCATCGGTTTGTCCGTGGTGTTGTGCAGCCGTTTTTATGAACCGTTTTTATGCCACGCTGCTTCTCTGTTTGACGCTCGTCGCGCTGCGGCCAAACGTCGGGTTTGCCATCATTTTGTATGACACGGGCGATCCCTCGGCCAACACCACGCGACCCAACGGGCCCAACGGGTTTGGCTGGGATTTTCAAGGCCAGATCGGCAGTTTTCTTGGCACCGCGATTGCGCCCAATTATTTCATCACCGCGCAGCACTTCGGCATTTTTGCCAACGGCACAAATTTCACATATCAGGGCAGCACCTTTCAAACGACAGCCTCGTTTACGGATACGGGCAGCGACCTGGTAATTTATCAAGTAAATGGCACCTTCAACAGCTACGCGTCGCTCTACACGAATGCCGGCGGCGAAGTCGGCCAGGGGCTTTACGTGTTTGGCCGCGGCACGCAGCGCGGCGCGCAGATTCTCGTGGGCAGCGGTAACAATCAGCATCTCGCAGGCTGGGGCTGGGGCGCGAGCGACGGTGTGCAGCGCTGGGGGCAAAACACGGTGTCCGCGGTGGAGAACGGCTTTGTCGAGGCGGCGTTTGACCAGATCAGCGGCGTGAACGAAGCCGCTCTCTCCGCTGGCGATAGCGGCGGCGGCCTCTTTATCCAGGACGGCGGCGTGTGGAAGCTGGCGGGAATCAACTACGCGGTCAGCGGGCCGTATAGTTACAACAGCGACGGCTCGGGCGCGTTCAACGCATCGCTCTTCGACGCGCGCGGGCTTTACGAAAACAACGGCACTTCCTACACGCTCGACTCCGGCTCGACCCCTGTGCCGAGCCTGTTAGCCGCCACGGAAATCGCGGGCCGTCTCTCCTTTATCGATTCCGTGGTGGTGCCCGAGCCGGGAGCCGGCTGGTGCGTGCTCGCCGGGTTGTCGGCCTGGGTGGCGCGGGTGGTTTGGCGCCGACGCACCCGACGCGGGCACGCTGCCGCGTGACGCGACGTGCTATCGGCTTGGCCCGGATGTGCAAAGAGTCTGGCGTCATTCGTTTCTTTGCGTGAAGCTGCCTTTCGCGCATCACGCGTTTGCATGAATACTCCGCCGCCCCCGCCGCCGCCTTCACCCTACGGTTCGCCGCCGCCACAATCTCCGCCGCCCCCCTCGGCTTCCTCCACCGCGCAGACCTGGGGCGGGCAGCATCCGCAGCAACCGCCGGTTGCGCCGGGTTATCCTTATCAGCAGGGACAATATCCACAGCCCGGCTATCCCGTCATGCAGCCGCAGGCGCCGCGTCCTTCGTGGGCGCCGTTTTTTTGGATCATGGGAATTTTGGGGCTGATCGGAGTTTTAGTTGTCACGACGTTTTTCTGGCTCTACGGCAGCAAGGTTAAAGAGATGTTCCAGCAGGCGACTGCCGACGTGCGGCAGGGGAATCGGCAGACCACTGCTTCAACCTCGCCCACGCCGGAGCCAGAGTCGCAGCCGTCGCAAGCGTCCTCCCCGGCAACGACGAATGCGTCCTCGCCGACGCCTGCCTCGCAAACGGCGGATGCGCAGTTCAAGGAAGGCGAGCGGCTTTACGACGCGAAGCAATACGCCGAGGCGCAGCGCATTTTCCGCCAGGCCGCCGCGAGCGGGCAGACGCGGGCGATGGTTTATCTCGGCTACATGTATGAGAACGGCCAGGGCGTGACCAAGGATTGGTCGCAGGCTTACACCTGGTATCGGCAGGCGGCCGACCGCGGGGATGCCGACGCGCGGTGCCGGGTGGGCCTTTGTTATCTCAATGGCTGGGGAGTCCAGCAGGATGTGACGGAAGGTGTGCGCTGGATTCGCCAGTCCGCGGAGGCGGGCGATGCGGACGGCCAGTATCAACTGGCGGTGCTCTACGCCCATGGGCCGGGCGTCACGCCAGACCGCGCGAGGTCATTTGAGTGGATGCAGAAGGCGGCGGACAACGGCAGCGTCAATGCCCAGTCCGGTCTCGGCGTGGCTTACATGAACGGCACCGGCACGACGCGGAATTACGCGGAAGCGTTGAAGTGGTTCCGCAAAGCCATGGACGGCGGCAGCGATTTTGCACGGTCCGGCCTCGGGATTCTTTACATGAATGGCTGGGGCGTGCCGCAGGATTATTCGAAGGCTTACATCTTTTTCCAAAACTCCGCCGACAAAGGAGAATCCGAAGGCCAGTTCGGCCTGGGTTATTTGTATATGACAGGCAAAGGCGTGGCGAAGGATTACAACAAAGCGTTGGAGTTGATCCGCCAATCCGCCGACCAAGGTCAGGACGATGGCCAGTGGGCGCTCGCTTTCATGTATGAAAAAGGCTGGGGCGTGCCGCAGGATTACGCGAAAGCGCTGACGTGGTATCAAAAAGCCGCCGAGGGCGGACACGCCGACGCCGAGTGCGCGATCGGGTTTTTCTACCTCAACGGCATGGGCGTGCCAAAGGATTACGCGCAGGCGCTGATCTGGTTCAAGAAAGCGGCCGAACAACCGGTTGTCGTCTCCAGCGGCCGGTCGGACGCGTTGTCGAACATCGGCTGGATGTATGAAAACGGCGTCGGCGTGGCCAAGGACAACGCCCAAGCCGTGCAATGGTATCGCCGCGCTGCGGCGGAAGGGAGCGCATCGGCGCAAAAAGCCTTGGTGCGGCTGGGGGATCGTCGGAGCACTTCGTCTTAAAAACGAACTCGCTGCCGCCGGCTCAGCGCAGCGGGAGCAGACCTGATGCAGGAAAGCGGGAAAACGGCGGCTGCGGAACTGGTCAGGCTGCCGGCAGCTTGCGTCGGGGAGCGCGCCGCGTAATCGCCGGCGATTGGGAGCGGCGCTTTGCCTGATTCAAAAGCGCGGCGATACCGCCGAGCGAGAATTGCGCGATGTGATCCGCCAAGGCGTCCACTTGATTTGCTGCGGCCGGCGCCGGCGGGAATAGCCGTTCGATGAGCGCGCGATTTTGGGAGTAAATCAAACACTGCCCGACGATGCTCAGCCCGATGCGATTGTGCTGCGCGCGCGGCAGTCGATTTCCAGTCAGCGCGCGCAGGATCGCCGCCAGCGTTTCGCAACGCGGACGCATGGATTCCTCCACCAAGCTGTCGAGCGCCGGCGTCGGCTGCGCCATCTCACGGGCCATCAGCCGGCCGTGCCAAGCCGGGCGCGCGGGGCCGAGCAGGTGCTGCAAAAATCCGCGGACGCAGGCGCGCAATTGCTCGCGCGGCGGCCGGGCGGCGTTGACTGTCAGCGCACATGCCGCCGCCGCGCGGTGGGCATGATGCAGGACGGTCGCATACAGTTCGTCCTTGTCGCGGAAATGGTAATTGACGGCTGCCAGGTTGACGCCGGCGCGCTGCGTGATCTGCCGGATCGTCGGCGCATGAAAGCCGTGTTCGGCGAACACTTCGCCGGCAGCTTCCACCACGCGGCGCCGGGTCTCGTCGGCGTTGGGCGAGGAACGCGGGCGGCGACGGCGTGCGGGCAGGAGGGCGGCGATTGCGGCAGCCATATTGAATATATAATTAAAACATTTGTTTTAATTATACAATTGAAATTTTCGTTTGCACGGGATAGAGAATCGAGTGACCGCGATCCGCCGCTCCTGGCGCCTGCTGCCCGCTTTTTCCCGACGCGACTTGCGTTATCTGCGCCTGCTCTGGGCCGAGGCGAAACGGCCCATTGTGCCGGCTCCCGTCCGGCCTCAACCGGGCGCCTGGCCGTCCAAGGGAATCACCGCTTGCTGGCTGGGGCACTCCACGGTGCTGTTGAATTTCGACGGCGTCACGATCCTCACCGATCCCGTGCTCGGCAGCCGCATCGGCATCCGCGCCGGCCCGGTCGTCATTGGCATGAAGCGGCTCGTCGCGCCCGCGCTGAAGGCGCGCGAGTTGCCGCACATTGACCTCGTCCTGCTCAGTCACGCGCACATGGATCATTTCGACCGCGGCACGCTGGCGCAGCTCGGCGCGCGGTTTGCGCGCCGCGGGGTGCAGGTCGTCACCGCGCACGCCACGAGCGATCTGCTGCGCGGCACGCGCTTGCAGCGCGTCGCTCGGGAGTTGCGCTGGGGCGAGCGCGCCACGCTGGAATTTTCCGATGATCGCGGCGAGCTGGAAATCGAAGCCATCGAGGTGCGCCATTGGGGCGCGCGGCTGCGCACCGACAACCACCGTGGTTATTGCGGCTACCTTCTGCGCCGCAACGGACGCGCCGTGCTCTTCGCGGGCGACACGGCCTACGCGCCGGAGGCGTTCGCGCGCCTGCGCCGGCCCGGCGGCTACGATCTGGCGCTCGTGCCCATCGGCACCTACGATCCGTGGATTGCAAATCATTGCACGCCTGAGCAAGCCGTGCGCATGGCTGACCTGGCTGGTGCGCGCGTGTTGCTGCCCATCCATCACCAGACGTTCAAGCTCAGTCGCGAACCGTTCGACGAGCCGTTGCGTCGTTTCGAGGCTGCCTTGGCGAAAACACCCGAGCGGATCGCGTTGCGGCGGATTGGCGAGACGTTTCGGTTGGAATAATTTGCGGCGCATCCATGGCGCGCTTTCGTTCTCTGCACTCGTGGGACCTTTCGCCCGCGGCGGCTCGTCAGTTGCAAAGCGAATTGTGCGCGCAGTTGCAACTGACAGCCCTGCCCGAGGTCGGTGCAATCCAAACGGTCGCGGGCTGCGACATTTCCTTTGCTCGCGGCGACGACACGGCGTTTGCCGCCATCGTGGTCGTTCGACTGCCGGACTTGGCGACCTTCGAGGAGGCTGGGGCCGTCACCAAGCTCCATTTTCCTTATGTGCCGGGTCTGCTCTCGTTCCGCGAAGCGCCGCCGCTCCTGGAAGCTTGGGCACGGTTGCGCACGGAACCGGACGCGGTGATGCTCGACGGCCAAGGCCTCGCGCATCCGCGGCGACTCGGCATCGCATCGCACCTCGGATTGTGGCTTGACCGGCCGACGCTGGGTTGCGCGAAGAGCGTGCTGGTCGGTCGTTACGCCGCACCGGGCTTGCAACGCGGCGCGCACACGCCCCTGGTGGATCGCGGCGAAACCGTCGGGGCCGCTTTGAGGACGCGGGACGGCACCAGCCCGGTGTTTGTTTCCGCAGGTCATCGGCTCGATCTTGCGAGCGCGCTCGCGCTGACGTTGCGTTGCGGCACGGGCAAGTATCGGCTGCCCGAGCCGACCCGCCGAGCGCACCTGCTGGCCAACCGGATGCGACGCGGCGAAGCTGATCTGCCGCTTCCGCTGCTCGATTGATGCCGGCCATTAAGGCAGGGCAAACTCGGCCTCGCGGCGATGGATCGCTCCGTCCGGCGTCAATTCGCTGGAATACAGCGCGTAGGACGACACGGCAAACATGCCGGCTTCGAAAGCCGCATGCATTTTCAAGAAGCGTTGCAGATCCCCGCGCGCCAGTGCAGGGCCGCAACGCGCGAGCGTGACGTGCGGCTTGAACGCACGCAGGTCGGGTTGCAAACCTGCGGAAAGCACGGCGTCCTGAATTTTTTTGTGCAACGCAAACAGGTGCGGATGCCCGCGGCCCACGCCGATCCAAACCACGCTCGGACGCCCGCGCGCGGCAAAGCTGCCCAGGCTGGCGAGCGGCAGGCAAAATGCCGGCACCCGCACGGATGCGAGCCGTTCGTGCAAAAGCGCGCGTGCCTCAGCGGAAATCACGTTGCCGAGAAAGCTCAGCGTCAGGTGCATTTCCTCTGCCCGCAGCCAGCGCAGTCCGCGCATGCCGGGATCGAGTTTCACGAGGTCCGAGCGCGATGACCACGGCATATCGATGGCTACGAAGAGACGCTGGGGCGGCGTGTTCATGCGCAGAAGCCGGCGCGCAGATGGTCAGGTTTCCTCGCCGGCCATCGCCACGGCGTGTCGCTCCTTGGACTGGCCCGCGAACACAATTCTCTGCCAGCGTGCCGCGAGGTTCAACCGCCAGAGCGCCGGGCGCGCGCAAAGGCCCATTGAAAATCGCTGCCGAGCGGCCGCGCCAAATCGGCGCCGGGACCGCGCGGATCGTCCTCGCCCCAATACAGGTCGAGCTGCCAGCGATGCAGCCCCTCGCCCGTGTCAGCCACAGTCCAGATGCCGGCGTCGCTGGACGGAGAGCCGGGGAAAAATGCGGCGTGAATTTCGGCGCATTCCAGCCGCCAGCTTTCACCGGTCCGCCACGTCGCGCCCGGCCCGCCGCGCGCCGCGCACGTATGGCTCGCCACCAGCGGGCGGAGGCCGCCGCGCCCGGTCGGCCGGGTCGTGAGGCTGAAGCGGCCGTGGCCTTCGTAGTGCAGATAATCCTGGCCGTCGAGGGCCGTTTGCAGCCGGCCAAAACCTTCCAGCCGCACGGCACGCAGAAAGTCGCGCGCAAAGCGATGTTCGCGGAACGCGGTGGGCAAACCGGGCGCGGTTTCCGGCGTGAGGTCAAAACCGCGTTCGGCCGTGATGCCACTTTCGCGCGGGGTGTAATACAACGTGCAAACCACTTGGATGACCGCATCCGCTGCGTCTGGATTTTTTTGCGTCAGCCGCGCATTTTCCTGCGCGAGCTTCGCCTCGAGTGCTAGCCAGTCGAGTCGCGGCGGCTCCGCGCTCCTCGCTGTGAGCGGCAGCACGGCCAAAGCGAGGAATACGAACCACGTTTGGCGAGTTTGGGAACGCGGCGAGCGCATCGGTTGGCGCACATTACGACCTCTGCCGGGTCGGTCGTCAATCGTTGTGCTAACTTCCGCGTGTGCCTGCCAAAAAAGTTTCGCCACCCGCGGTTGCCGCCCCCATTCTCGCCGTGAAAAACCTGCGCGTCGTGCGCGGCCGGGACGTGGTCCTCGACGACCTCTCGTGGCGCGTCGAACCGGGGCAGCATTGGGCCATTCTCGGAGCGAATGGTTCGGGCAAAACCTCGTTGCTCAGCGCGCTCACCGCTTACCTGACACCGAGCGCGGGCGGCATCGAACTGCTCGGCGCGCGCTACGGCGGCGGCACGGATTGGCGCGAGCTGCGGCGGCGCATCGGGCTGGTCTCGTCGTCCGTGCGGCAGATGATGCCCGACGACGAGCCGGCGCTGCACACGGTGCTCAGCGGCAAAGACGCGCAAATCCAGCACTGGAGCCGCGCGCGCCCCGCCGCGAGCGAACTCGCGCACGCCCGACGGCTTTTGCGGCAAGTGGAATGCGAGCCGCTCGCGGCGCGTCCTTGGCGCGTGCTCAGCCAGGGCGAACGCCAGCGTGTCCTGATCGGCCGGGCCTTGATGGCGCGACCGCGAGTGCTGATTCTCGATGAACCTTGCGCCGGACTCGATCCGGTGGCGCGCGAGCGATTTCTCCTTTTCTTGGAAAACCTCGGCCGTCGCCGTGATCGTGCCGCGCCCTCGCTTGTGCTCGTGACGCATCACGTCGAGGAAATTCTGTCCGTGTTCACGCACGCGCTGCTCCTGCGCGCCGGCCGCGTGCTCGCCGCCGGCGAAATGTCACGCGTGCTGACTTCGGCGAATCTCTCGCGCACGTTCGGCGCGCGCGTGCGGCTGCGGCGCGAGGCCGGCGCGGCGGGGAGATTCACGATGCACGTCTTGCGCAACGCCGCCGGCAAATTTCCCGCCGTGGTTTGCTGATTAGCGCGTCTCGCGCCGCGAGAGCACGATGCCAGACAGCACGAGCGCGCCGCCGAGAAACTGCCACGGCCCGACCGGCTCGTTCAGGAGCAGCCACGCCGCCGCCGCGGCGGCGACAGTTTGCAACAGCAACGCCACCGACACGAACGCCGCGGGCAAGCCGGCCATCGCGTAGGCAATCGAGCATTGACCGAGCACATGGGAAATGAGCGCCAGCGCGCCCAGGATGAGCCAGCCGTGCGCAGTCACGGGCAGCAGCCGCTCGCCGAGCAGCGCGGCAATCGGCAGCAGGAGCAGCGCGGTCACCACGCCGCTCCAAGCCATCATGGTGCCGACTGGCAGGCAGGCGCGGAGACGTTTCACCGCCAGCAGATAAGCGGCGTAAAACGTGGCGGTCGTGATGCCCAGCACATCGCCGAGCAGGCGGGCGCTGGCGGGGCCGCTGCCGCGGCCGAGGTGGGGTTTTCCTTGCACCAGCAGGACCATGCCGCCGAGCGCAATCACCATGGCAAACAGGAAATTGCGACTCACCCGTTGACCGAAAAACAGCCAGCCAAAGAGCACGACAAAAATCGCCGCGAGGTTGGCGAGCAGCGTGGCGTTGGCCACCGAGGTCAGCCGGATTGACCAGTGCCAGAACGCGAGGTCGCCGCCGAACGCCGCACCGGCCACCAAGAGCGCGAGCCACTCGGCGCGCACGGATTTTCCGACATGCACGCTCCGGGTTTCCCACCGCGACCAGCTCCAGAAAATCGGCAACGCCAGGCACACGCGCCAGAACGCCGTGGCGCTCGGGCCGACTTCGCTCAAGCGCACGAAGATCGGCGCAAAGCTGATGGCCAGCGTGCCGATCAAAAGCATGAGCAGACTGAGCCGGACGATCCGCCGCGACGGCGCCGCGAGCGTTGCGGAGGAAGCGGCGTGCGGACGTGGCAAAACGGGAGAAGTCGGCGGCATCGAGTGGAGCGAGCAAATTGAGTCAGGAGACGCCGGAAAGCAAAATTGCCGGCAATGGAAACGGGCGCGTGACGCGAGACAGAGTCGAGGAACGGCAGGGCGGGCTGCGCCGAATTTGAGATAAATCATGCGCCGCGATTTTTTAAAATTCACCCTCTTCGCCGCCACGGCGTGGTTGTGCATTTCGCCGCGCGCCTTTCCCCAAAATCCCGCTACCCCAATGAAAACCTCCCCCACGGCTCCGCTCAATCTCGAACGTTATCGCGACCGCCAGCGCGTGGTTGTCGCATATCTGCCGGCAGCGGCGCGGGAACCGAACGAAACGTTTCATCAACGCTGGGCCAATGCCGCCGGCGAGTTGAAGGAACGCGACGCCGTGTGGATCGAGATCGACGACTTGCACAGGCAGCCGGCTGACCTCGTGCGCCGGCTCGGTTTTACGGAAGGCCGTTTCGGCCTCGCGCTGGTGGGCAAGGACGGCCACGTCGCGTGGCAATCGAGCGAACCGACTGCGCCGCAGGCGATCTTCGACCAAATCGACGCGATGCCGATGCGCCAGCGCGAAATGCGGGAACGCGCGGCGCACAAATAAATGCCCCCGTCACACGGTGACGCTTGCTGAATTCGTCTCGCGACATCCGCGGTTGTATCATCGGACTTTGGCGGACGCCTGGCCGCGAATCCGCGCGTGGGGATTGTTGAGCACGGCGGCTTTGCTGGATCGATTTGAAATCAACGGTCCGGCGCGGGCGCGGATCGAGCGCGAACGACGGCCGGAGTCGGTTGTCATCGAACATCCGCAGCACGGGCGGGTGCGCCTCAACGACCAACGGCCGCTCAGCGATGCCACGCTCGCCCCGGCGTTGCGCGATGGTCTCGCGCCGGCGGATTGGTATGCGCTGCTCAACGCGCGCGTTTTCTTTTGGGTCGATGAAGATCGGCTCGCGCGGATGCTCGGCACGTATCAACGCTGGCGCAACGTCGTGCTCGTGCTCGACACCGCGCGGGTGCTCGCCGACCACGCGCCGCGCGTGACGCTCTCGGCGATCAACAGCGGCTATTCGCTGCGCGCCGCGCAACCGCGCGGGTGTGACACGTTTTGCCGGCTCGGGGATTTTGCGACCCATCGCTTCAATGCAAACGGCAAGCGCATTCGCCGCGAAGTCGCCGAATGCGCGCTGGATTATGCCTTGCCCAACGTCGAAAATTATCTCGTCGAATTGCGCGAGCCAAAGTCTTCGTCACACGCCTAATTCGCGTTTCACTTCGGCGAACGCCGCGACGGCGAAATCCAAATCCGCGCGCGTGTGCGCCGCAGAAACTTGCGTGCGGATGCGCGCCTGGCCTTGCGGCACGACGGGATAGAAAAAGCCGACGACATAGACGCCTTTTTCCAACATGCGCGCGGCGAATTTTTGCGCCAGCGCGGCGTCGCCGAGCATGACCGGCACGATGGGGTGCGTGCCCGGTTTGATCGTCAATCCGATCCGCGTGATCGCGTCGCGGAAATAGCGCGTGTTTTCCTCCAGCCGGTCGCGCAGCACGGTTGAGCGCGTCACGAGTTCGAGCGCCTTGAGCGACGCGGCGACGACGGCCGGCGCGACGCTGTTGGAAAACAGATATGGCCGCGAGCGTTGTCGCAACATTTCGATGACCACCCGCCGCCCGCTCGTGTAGCCGCCGCTTGCGCCGCCGAGCGCTTTGCCGAGCGTGCCGGTGATGATGTCCACCCGATCCAGCACGCCGCAATGCTCGTGCGTGCCGCGGCCCGTTTTGCCGAGAAAACCGGCGGCATGGCAATCGTCGAACATCACGAGCGCGCCATGTTTTTCCGCGAGGTCGCAAATCCCGCGCAGGTTGGCGATGATGCCGTCCATGGAAAAAACGCCGTCGGTGGCGATGAGCTTCACCCGCGCGCCGGCGTCCGCGGCTTCGCGGAGCTTGGCTTCCAAGTCGTCGAGGTCGTTGTTGCGATAGCGATAGCGCTGCGCTTTGCAGAGCCGGATGCCGTCGATGATGCTCGCGTGGTTCAGCTCGTCGGAAATCACCGCGTCCTCGGCGCCGAGCAAGGTTTCAAACAAACCGCCGTTCGCGTCGAAGCACGAGGGATAAAGGATCGTGTCCTCCGTGCCGAGAAATTCGCTGAGCCGGCGTTCGAGTTGCTTGTGAATTTCCTGCGTGCCGCAAATGAAACGCACGCTGGCGAGGCCGAAGCCGTAGCGGTCGAGCGCGTCTTTCGCGGCGGCGATAATCTCCGCATTATCGGCGAGACCGAGGTAATTGTTCGCGCAGAAATTGAGCACCCGCCGGCCGTCGGCGATGGGGATGCTGGCATTCTGCGGGCCGGTGATGACGCGTTCGGTTTTGTAAAGCCCCTGCTCGCGGATGGCAGCGAGTTGGCTGGCGAGTCGGGATTCAAATGCGGCGAGCATGGGAGGGGAAATTTGCCCCGCAGGATAAACGCATCTGCGTCGGACGAAAAGTTGTCGGCCGCCAGCGCAGAGCGGCCGGGAAAAAATAAGCAGCGGCGGACCGGAAAACTTCCAATCCGCCGCTGCTCTCGAACGGGCGCTTGTGCAGAGCAAGCGCACTCAGGTCACGGCGCGTTTCGCTTCCTGCCCGACGTGGCGCAGTTCCTGGCCGGCGCGATCAAACGCCGCCCGGGTGGCGTGCTTCGCGTGTTCCCACGAAACGCTCGCACTGTCCTTGGCGCTTTCGTAGTCGTTGCGCAGCTCGTTTTCCGACTCGTCGAAGGAGCGTGAGCCATACCGGCCCGCGCCCATGTAACCGGTGCGATACGCGCTCCGATATTGATCGTAGCCGCCGGTGCCGGCGAACGATTGGCGAGCATGGTTTTCGCGCCAGTAGGCATCGTGTGCGGTAGGGTCGATGGCTTCAGCTACACCGTGGCCAGCGGCTCCGCCTGCCACTGCGCCGATGGTTGCGCCGACCACCGCACCCACAGGTCCGCCCACCGCGGCGCCGATGGCTGCGCCCGTGGCGCCCGCGCCCGCCGCGCCGATGCCGGTGCCGACAGGATGGGAACCGGGTGCGCCGGTGATGGGATCAGGATTGGTATCGCGTGAGGCTGGGGTAGGGGTGTTGTCAGGATACGACATAGTTTTTTTGGAGTTTTGCGGTTTCTAATTTACCCGCCTGGGTTTTCCAGGTGAGCATCCAACTTATTCGCGCCGGGCAGCAAAGACGGCTGCACTGGCGACACCGGATAACCGGCCTGGTCAGGCAGGGAAATGTCTGGCGTGGGCCATGGAAAAAACGCGATAGCCCGCAGGCGGAGCGCACATTGGAGTTCACGCCCGGCGAGCAGGCTGGCAATCTCCGCGGCGTGCGTTTTCCTGTTTTCAAATTCCTGCGCCTTTGCTCGCTGCGGCGGGCCTTCGGCACGCTCCGTTATCCACTGCTGATCTGCGGTTGCTTTTGCTGGGCGCAAGCCTGTTCCACCTCCCGGCCACTCCCGACATACGAACCGCCGCTGCCACGGGCGGACCGACAAATCGTGCGCACGACGGCTTACACGCACACCGAGAGCGATCATGTGGAATACGGCAACCACAACGCGCTCGGCGGCACGCTCCAGGCGGCCGGTCCGCCCGTGGTCGTCGCGGCGCCATCGCCGGCTCCAAGTTTGGCGCCGCCGCGCGCGTTGCCGGTCGGCGCGGGCGCGGCGGGCAGCAGCGACGGAGGCTTTCGGCGCACCGCGAATTCCGAGGTTTTCACACCGCCGCCGGCCGTCCCTTCCAACGCGCCCGTCGTGCCGCCGCAAGAAACGATTTACGGCAGCGCCGCGGCGGATTGGTCGCGCTGGCCGGTAGGCACGATCTTTCGCATCGATTCCACGGGTCAACTTTATCGCGTGGACGACTACGGCTGGGCGTTGAGCGGACGCAATACCATCGACCTCTACATGCCCACCCGCGCCGCGATGAACGCCTGGTCAGTGCGGCGCGAAGCCATCGAAATTTTGCGCTGGGGCGACCGCGAAGAAAGCCTGCGCATCCTGCGACCGCGCGCCCGGTTCCGGCACATCCACCGCATGGTGCTGGAACTCGAAGGCAACGCCCGCGCCGCCGCGCGGCTGGAGTAAAGCCAACTGCAAACTTCTTGCGTTGTCATCCTGAGCGAAGTCGAAGGATCTTTTCGGTGCCAATCGAGCAGTGGCATTTCACGCCCGCAGCTTTGCCACGAAAGATCCTTCGCTTGCGCTCAGGATGACAGCAGCCAGAGCGCGGCACGTTGGAAACTGCCTTTAGTCCGTTCAATAAAACATGCGCAACGCATCGGGCGGCAGGTAGTCGAGGTCCGACACCTCCACCTGTGTGCTCAAGCCCGCGACGCTGCTGCCGGGGATCTGCTCGGTGCGCAACGTTTCCACCGCGCGCGGCATCTTGGGCAGCTTGTTCGCGGCGGTCAGCTTCACCATCGAGATCGCCACGTCTTCGAGGAATTGCCGCACGGTCGAGGCGTCCTCCGGATTGGCAAAACTTCCCTGCAACCGCAGCGTCAGCGATTCCGTCGCCGTGATGCTGAGGCCAAGCGCGTTCATGCGCGAAGTCGCCGCGAGCGCCGCGCCCGCCGGAGTGTCTTCACCACTCGGACCCGCCATCGCCGTCACGCCGGCCAGCGAACCGGCGGGCGGCGCGAAGAAGAGCCAGCTTTGCGCGTTGGGCGCGATGATCTCGCTGATGCGCGTCTGCATTTCCGCGAGCGAAACGGCCTGGCCGCTCTTGAGCCGGTCGAGCGCGCCCTTGACGCTTTCGAGCGAACCGACAAACGCCGTCGTGGCCGCGGCGCCCGCAGGCGCGAAACCGATGGCCAGGACCGGGCCGTTGCCGGGCTTGGGATCGGTGAGCACCTGATAGCCGTTGTAATCGGTGATCGTGCCCGGTTTTTCACCGGATTTTTCCATCATCGCATTCACGTCAGCCGCCGTCAGCGGCCGGTCCACGGCGAACGCCGCGACGAACGGGAACTTCGACGGGTCCGGCTTGCTGGAAAAATCGAGCGCCCGCGCGTCGCAGGTGGCGATCACGAGCGACAGGTCTTTTTTCATGAGATCGAGCAACGGCCGCATTTTCTCGGCGTTCGTCGCGGCGCTGCCGGTCGGCTTCGGCGCCTGCGCGGCGCGCGCTTGCGCAGCCTGGTAAAAGCCCGCGGCGTGCAGCGCCTTCGTGTCGCTGTAATAAATGAAGTTCGCGCCCGGCAGCACGGCGGCGGCGCACTGGCCGCGGGCGTCGGCGTTCTTGAGCACCGGGCCGGCGAAAAAATCCTTCGGCGCGGCGACCGCGGTGGGAAGTCCGCCGCCCGCCAGCGCGAGGCCGGCGGTCGCGGCGGCGACGAGCAGGGAAATGGTGAAGCGCAAACGGCGCGCGGGACGCAGGGTGCGGATGGAGGAAGCACGTTGAAGTTTCATCAAAGCAGGGATGTCGGTGGATGGTGGCGGAGCCGCAGCCGTGGCCGCGGTGAAGCGTGACCATGCGTCGGAGCCGGGTGGCAGTCGAGCATGGAATGATCGGTGGAGCACTATAATTTACGCCGCGGGGCATTTCGCTGGCACTCAATCCGGCATGACAAATTCCGTGAGCGCGGTCAGCCGATGGTGCGCGGCGGACAGATCCTGGTGCAAGGTCAACGCGTGCGGCACGACCACGACGCGCAGGCCGGCGGCGCGCGCGGACTCGACGCCCGGCTGCGAATCCTCAAACGCAAAACTCCGCGCCGGATCGGCTGACTCGCCGACCAGCGCGCGCAGCGCGGCGCGATAAACATCGGGCGCCGGCTTCGGCCGCACGACACTCTCGCGGGCGAGCACCGCGTCCACGAGCGGACGCACGCCGAGCCGTGCCAAGCCCGGCTCGACCCAGTCGCGCGTGGAATTGCTGGCCACGCCGATTTTCCAACCGGCCGCCCGGCCCGCCTGCATCAGCGAGAAAACGCCCGGCAGCACGGGCTGGAGGCGCATCAATTCGGCGTGGTGCCGCCGGCGCCGGGCATCGAGCGCGGGCCAGTCGAAGTCGCTCCGGCCGGTGCGGCGTGCGAGGTGCAGCTTGGGATCGAAGCCGTTCACGTAGCCGACGGCGGCGAGCCAGTCTGCGAGTGTGAGCGTGGCGCCGTGGGCGCGGTAAATTTCCTGCCAGCTTTGGAAATCCGGCTGCTCGGAATCGACGATCAAGCCGTCGAAATCGAAGATCAGCGCGCGGCCGTTGGCAGTGGGAGTCGGAGTCATCTCGTCGTGGCAGCGAGCGGGGCGCGCTCAGTTGCAAAGGCGCGCGGTCTGCCGACGTTACCTGTTCCCGGCGCGTCGCGCTGCCACGCCGGCGCGTTTTTCACAAAAAACCTCTATGACCCAGACCACGATGCAAGCCCTCGTCAAACGGCACGCCCAGCCCGGCCTCTGGCTGGAGACCGTGCCGACGCCCGCGGTCGGCGAGGACGACGTGCTCATCCGCATTCTGAAAAGCTCGATCTGCGGCACCGACGTGCATATTTATAATTGGGACGCTTGGGCGCAAAAGACGATCCCGGTGCCGATGGTCGTCGGCCACGAGTTTGTCGGCGTCGTCGAGCGGGTCGGCAACCACGTCCACGATTTCCATCCGGGCGAGATCGTCTCCGGCGAAGGCCACGTCGTCTGCGGGCGCTGCCGCAACTGTCTCGCGGGCCGGCGGCACCTTTGCAAAGACACCAGCGGCGTCGGCGTCAACCGGCCGGGCGCGTTCGCGGAATACCTGAGCATTCCCGAAACCAACGTCTGGCACTGCGATCCGACGATCCCGCTCGAAGTGCTCTCGTGCTTCGACCCACTCGGCAACGCCGTCCACACGACGCTCAGCTTCGACGTGCTCGGCGAGGATGTGCTCATCACCGGCGCCGGGCCGATTGGCTGCATGGCGGCGGCGGTCGCGCGGCACGCCGGCGCGCGGTATGTCGTCGTCACCGACGTGAATTCTTACCGCCTCGATCTGGCGAAAAAGCTCGGCGCGACGCGCACGGTGAATGTCGCCGAAAGCGCGCTCGCCGACGTGCAGGAGGAACTCGGCATGAAGGAAGGCTTCGATGTCGGCTTGGAAATGAGCGGCAACGCGGCGGCGTTCAAAGGCATGATCGCCAGCATGTGCCACGGCGGAAAGATCGCGCTGCTCGGCATCGGCATCCACGGCGCGGCGGGCGCGATTGATTGGGACACGGTGGTTTTCAACGGCCTGACGATCAAAGGCATTTACGGCCGCGAGATGTATGAGACTTGGTATAAGATGACCGCCATGATCCAGAGCGGGCTGGACATTGAGCCGATCATCACGCACCGCTTTCCCTTCGAGCAATACGAGCAGGGCTTCGAGCTGATGCGCTCGGGCCAGAGCGGCAAGATCGTGCTCGATTGGGCGGAGCTGTGAGCGTGGCATTGGAAACGCGCGCCAGCCCGCTGGAGATTCGGCTTATGAAGATGCTCCGAAACCTGCGGCTGCCCGCTGTCGCCGTCGCCGCGACCGGCGTGTTTTTTACCATGAACCTGCATCCCGCTGGCGCGGAAAATCCACCGGCCAACGCTGCGGTCGCACCTGCCGCCGAGGCGATCAACGCGCTCGGCCTCGACCTTCAGCGCCAGCTCACCGCGGCGGACCCGCACGCCAATCTCTGCCTTGCGCCGTTCTCGCTCCAAAGCGCGTTGGCGATGACGTTCGCCGGCGCGGACGGCGCGACGCGAGCCGAGATGGCGCGCGTGTTGCACTTCCCCGCGGAGGGCGACGCCACGCCGTTGCACGCCAGTTTCCAAGCGCTCGGCAAGACGCTGGACGAACTGGCGGCGCGCAGCGGGGAGCGCGCCAAAAAAGCCAAAGAACTCGGCGGCCCGACCGAGCCGATCACCGTCACCGTCGCCAACCGGCTTTTCGTCAAAACCGGCTTCGCGCTCAAGCCGATGTTCCTAGCGCTCGTCGGCAAATTTTACGACGCGCAGCCGGCGTCGCTCGACTTCGGCGCGAATCCCGCCGGCGCGGCGCGCGAGATCAACGGCTGGGTCGCGAGCCGCACGCGCGACCGCATCCGCGACCTCGTGCCCGCCGACGCGCTCAAGGCCGATACGCGCCTCGTGCTGGTCAACGCGCTCTATCTCAAAGCGCCGTGGGCGACGGAATTTTCCGCCGCCGCGACCAAGCCGGAGCCGTTCCAAGTCCACGGCGGCGCGCCCGTGCCCGTGCCGACGATGCAGGCGCAGCGCCACGGGTTTGGCTACGCGAAAAAAGAGGGCTTCACCGCCGTCAGCCTGCCTTACAGCGACTACGATTTGCAGTTCCTCGTGCTCCTGCCCGACGCGCCGGACGGCCTCGCGGCGTTGGAGAAAAAACTCACGCCCGCCGTGCTCGCCGAGTGCGCCGCGCTGCCCGCCGAGCGCGAAGTCCGCTTGTTTTTGCCGAAGTTCAAACAGGAGCCGCCGACGGTCGATGTCGGCACGGCGCTCCAAGCACTCGGCATGAGACAAGCCTTCGACCAACCGCAGGGCAGCGCCGATTTCAGCGGCATGGCGCCGCGGCTGCCCAACGCCTACCTCGCGATCTCGCAGGTGCTGCACAAGACGTTTCTTTCCATCGACGAAAAGGGCACGGAAGCCGCCGCGGCCACGGCGGTCATCATGATGCGCGCCGGCTCGGCGATGCGTCCGCCGCCGGAGGAGCCGGTGGAAGTGCGCGTGGACCGGCCCTTTTTCTACGCCATCCAGCACCGGCCCAGCCGCGCGTGTTTGTTCGTCGGGCGCGTGACCGATCCGCGCTGAAGTCCGGCGTTCGCTCACTCCTTTGACGACAGCGGCGCGGCGATGCTCTCCAGCGATTGCCGCTCGGCTTTCACCCCGAGCACGGCTTCCACCGCCGCGGCCCCGAGCATGAGCGCCGCGCCGCCGATATAGCCGTAGAACAGCGGCGTGCGCGTATTGCCTCGCACGCTGGCTTCGATCAATTTCCCGAACAGCGTCGGCGCGAATACCCCGCCGACGAGCGTGCCCAGCGCGTAGAAGAGCGCAATCGCCAGCGCCCGGATTTCCAGCGGGAAAATCTCGCTCACCGTCAGATACGCCGAACTCGCCGCCGCCGACGCGACAAAGAAAATCACCGTCCACGCGACCGTCTGCGTCCGCGCGTCGAGCGCGCCCCTTTGGAAAAGCCAGCCGGTCGCCGCGAGCAGCACGCCGCTCAACGCGTAGGTCAGCACGATCATCGGCTTGCGCCCGACGGTGTCGAACAAATGGCCGATGAGCACCGGCCCGAGCACGTTGCCCAGCGCGAACGGCAGCAGATACGTGCTCACCGCCGTTTCCTGCACGCCGTAGAAGCGCACCAGCACGAGCGCGTAGGTGAAAAAGATCGCGTTGTAAAAGAACGCCTGCGCCACCATCAAAGCGAACCCGAGCAGCGAACGCCGCCGATGCTCGTGGACGATGGCATTCCAAATCTCGCGCCACGGCGTGTGGTGGCGCACCCGGATGCGCGTCTTTGGTCCCTCCACCGGCGGCAGGCCGGCGCGATGGTGCGCGGTGACGTGTTCCTCCACGTCGGCCACGACCTTCTCCGCGTCGCGCGGGTCGCCGTGAATCATGAGCCAGCGCGGGCTTTCCGGCACCCAGCCGCGGAAGCACAGCACGACCAGCCCGAGCAACGCCCCGATGCCAAACGCGAACCGCCAGCCGAGCCACACGGGCAGATGCCGCGGATCGAGCAACACAAACGTCGCTCCCGAGCCGAGCGCCGCACCGATCCAATAGGTCGCATTGATAATGAGATCGACCTGCCCGCGCAGCCGCGCCGGGATGAGTTCGTCGATGGCGGAATTGATCGCCGCGTATTCCCCGCCGATGCCCGCGCCAGTCAGCGCGCGGAAAAAGGCGTAGCTGGCAAAGCTCCACGAAAACGCCGTCGCCGCCGTCGCCGCGAGATACAAGGCGAGCGTGACGTAAAACAACTTCTTGCGCCCCAGCCGGTCCGTCGCGTAGCCGAACGCCAGCGCGCCCATCACCGCGCCCGCCAGATACCAGGTTGCGCTCGCGCCAACCTGCGCGTCGGTCAAGCCGAGCGCCTCCCGCTGCGTCAAGACTCCGCCCAGCGCGCCGGCGAGGGTGGTTTCGAGGCCGTCGAGAATCCACGTCACCCCGAGCGCCGTGACGATGAGCCAATGCCAGCGGCTCCACGGCAGCCGGTCCAGCCGCGCCGGCACGTCCGTCTCGATCCACGCGCCTTCGGGTTTCGCATTGGCGGATTCGCCCACGGTGCGTTGGGTTTGGACGAAGGAATGAATCGACTTTTCGCTGGGGAAAGGGGAGCGCGGGCATCCCTGCCCGCTCTTGCCGGCATCCCTGCCGGCAAGCTCGTTGGATAATAAGGCCGCCTCCGGCGGCATTTGTTATTTCGAAAAGCCGTCCGGCAGGGATGCCGGCCGGATGCAGGCTGGAAGCCTGCGCTCCCCATTCGTCAGCGCGCGAGCGTTGCCTTCTGCCCCTCCGCTTCAATTTCTCGCTTAGCTCCCGCCCAATTTCGCCAGTGCGTCGCGCACGCTCGCGGTGTGTTGCGCCGGCGAAACGCTCAGGTCCAGCCACGCGATCTTGCCGTCTTTGATCAAAAACGACTGGCGCTTGGTCATACCGTTGTTCATCGGCACGCCGAACGCCTTTGCCACCGCGCCATCGGTGTCGGCGACGAGCGGGAAGGGGAGCTGGTTCTCCGTCTGAAACTTCTTTTGCGCCTCGGCCGAGTCTTCGCTCACGCCGATGACGCGCACGCCCTTGGCGACCAAATCATCGTAGTTGTCGCGCAGGCTGCACGCTTCCGCCGTGCAGCCGGAGGTGCCGGCCTTGGGATAAAAATAGACCAGGGTCACGCCCTGCCGGTAGATGTCGGCAAAAACGAGGGGCTTGCCGTCTTGATTTTGGGCCGTGACCTGCGGCGCCGGGTCGCCGACCTCCAGCGCGCGGGCGGAGGCGAGCGTGAAGAAAGCCGCGAGACCGACGGCGAGGAGAGCGAGGGAGCGAGGGAGGTTGAACATGGGTGCGTCTTGGTTTTTTGATGGAATGACTGCGCCAGCGGAGCGGCGACGGCGACCGAAGGATCGTCACCGCTCAGGCAGTTACGCTCAGCGGCAGCCGGCGGGTCTTAAATTTTGTCAAAGCCAGCCCGAAAAGGCGCGCTGACATCCTAGGTTCTGTGTGACAGAGCGATGTTCCGTGGGGAGCGCGGGCTTCCAGCCTGCACTTTCCGGCATCCTGCCGGAAAGCTTGCGGCAACGGAGGGCGACGCTTCGTCGTCGCCGTTTTCTTGCGCCGCCGTTGAGCGTTCGGCTTCGGCGGCGACAAAGCGCCGCCCTCCAAAGGAGCGGAGCAGCCGGCTGGAAGCCCGCGCTTCCCTTTCGATGCGTCAGACAGAACTTGGTCCCTGCCGCCCGAGGCAGGAAGGAAGCGCTTCGAGCGCAGAGGACAAAGATTAAGATTAGGATTACGATTAAGTTTGCCTGAAGGCCAAGCCCTCATCCCACCGTCACCAATTTCCCATCGCTCGGCTGGCCGATCTCCTGGTCTTTCGACACCGCCCGCGCGGTGTAAGTGATCGTCTCCGGAATGCCCGCCTGCGCCAGCGGGGCTACGTCCACGGCCGGCGTGCGCATGAAGAATTTCACGAGCACCGGCGCCGCGTCGCTCTTGCGCTGACGATAGAGGTTGATGCCGTCGATCTGGCCCGCCGACTTGCGGAACGGGATCGTCACCTTGTTTGCCCCGCTCTGCTGCGGCGTGCCCAGCTCGGCCTTGTAACTGGCCTTGTCAAAACCGCCGCTCGCCGCCGCGAGACCCAACTGTTTGCCGTGCGTCTCGGCGATGTAGCCGGGCGCCCGCTTGATGCGCTCGACGCGGGCCTGCCGGCGCGTGTCGATGCCCGGCGGCACGGGCGTCGGCCCCGTGGGATAATCGGGGATGGCCGGCAGCGGCAAGGGCGCGCCCTGCGGCTGGCCTTCGATCACGGTGTGAACGAAGCCCGTCAGACTCCTGGCGGTGGAATCGAGCGTGGGCGCGAGTTGCTGCAGCAAATAGACGGCGTAATTGGAATCATTCACCGCCGAGGTGATCTCGGCCGCCGTGAAGCCGAGCGCGGGGCCGACGCTGGGGAATTCCTTGGCAAAGTTCGTGTGCCAATTGATCTGTCCGGCGCGGTTGTGGGGATAGTATCTAGCCATAATGAGGGAGTGGGTTTAATGCGTTGCGCGGGCGGGGGTTGAAACGCCTCGCGTCCATGTATCGCGGCAACCCGCCCGTCTGCATGGGTCCCGCGCCCGCCTCTTCCGGGCGACGGCCCGCGCCTCCCGGCTTGCGCGCCGGCCCGCCCAAGCCGCGCGCCGGCGGTTTCCTCCTTAAAACCAGCCTCCCCGGCACCTGAACCAAGCAGCGCGGGACGCAAACCGCGTTCCTCGGGCTGTGAACCGGGCAGCGCGGGACGTGAACCAGACCCGCCGGCACGCGAACCGAGCCGCGCGGGACGCGTCCCGCGCCTGGCGGTTCGTGAACCAAGCCACGCGGGCCGCGTCCCGAGGCGCGCAGTTCACGCCCCGAGCTTGCCGGGCCGCGTCTCAAGAGGCGCGGCCCGGCAAGCTCGGGGCGTGAACTGCGAGATCGGAAGAGCACACGTCTGAACTCCAGTC
>JAFAXH010000143.1 GCA_019241085.1 Verrucomicrobiota bacterium
TTTGCCAGGATGTAATAGGGCAGCCGAATCTTGAGGTTGCGCTCGCGCTGGAGCAACACGCGGTCGCGCACGATGTCGTCGGCGCTGTTGGTCAGGCCGAGAAACATCGCGACCACCAGCATGAGAAACAGGTAGCTCGGGATGTGATACGCGCTGGCAAAGTCGTATTTGCCGCTCTCATTGTAGCGGAGCACGAGCGCAATCAGCGTGGCCAGCACCGGCGCCTCGACGATGGTCGTCAGCAGGTTGGCGCGGTTGCGCATTTTGGAAAGAAACGCGCGCTTGAACAGCGTCCGCAGTTGGATCACTTCGTCGCGCCAGCGGATGGGTTCGAGTGTCGGCCGCGGCGGCAGCGCGCTGCCCGGGGTGGTCCAGGTGGCCGACATGCCGGGGCTGCTGCCGAAGCTCGTGCCCTCGCGCCTGGAGCCGGGCGCGAGCGAGAGCTGCCGCATGTCTTGCAGCAAGCGGTGACTCTCGTATTTGTCGCGCCAGTATTCGGGCGAAAAGCGCCGGGCGGGCACGAGTTGGCCGCGCGAATTTTCCTCGTAAATCACGTCGCCGCTCATGTCGCGCAGCGGCGTCTCCAGCACGTCGAAGATGAATTCCGGCCGCGTCGAGCCGCACGCCTTGCAACCTTCCATGCTGACGCCGTGCGCCGACTGGTGTTCGGCTTCCGCGAAATACGTCAGCGCCTCGTTCGGCGTGCCGAAAAACACCAGCCGCCCGCCTTTGTCCATGAGCAGGACTTTGGAAAACATCTGGAACAGCTTGGAGCTGGGCTGATGGATCGTCACGAGCACGATCTTGTTGTGACTGATGCCCTTGATGATTTCGATGACGTGCTCGGAATCCTTCGACGACAACCCGCTGGTCGGTTCGTCGAAAAGATAGACGTCGGCGAGCGACACCATGTCGAGGCCGATGTTCAGCCGCTTGCGCTCGCCGCCGGAGAGCGTCTTCTTCGTCGGGTTGCCGACGATGGAGGAACGACGTTCGTTCAAGCCCAGCTCGATGAGCTTGCCGTCGATGCGCCGGCTCCTTTCGCGCGACGACAGGTGCGGGGAACGCAGCGCCGCGGCCAGGGTCAGGTTTTCCTCGATGGTCAGGTGCTCGTCGAAGGCGTCGTCCTGCGGGATGTAGGAAATGTAGCGCCGCAGATTTTCGTGTTCATCGTAGAGCGAGCGGCCATTGAGCAACACCGTTCCGCGCTGGGGCCGCTGCTGGCCGGCGAGCGTTTTGAGCAAGGTCGATTTGCCCGAGCCACTGGCGCCCATCACGCAGACCATCTCGCCGCGGGTGAGGGAGAAATTGAGCGCGTCGAGCGCCTTGCCCGCGCCCGCGACGTTGTTGACCACGCCGCCGAACTGGTGCGTGAGATCGCGCACCTCGAGCGTGCGGATGACGTTGCGCTCCTCCTCGATGACGCGCTCGGAAAAGTTGCAGCGCAGCACCTGGCCGCTGTCGATGCGGATCACGTCGCCATCCTTGAGCGCGGTGGAATTCCGCACCGGCATCTCACCGACCAGGATCGGCCGGCTGGCCTGGAGCACTTCGAGGTTGCCGATGCGGGCGTCGTAATCGCAGGTGATCTTTAGCAACACCTCGCCGCTCGCGCCCGGCGAGAGCAGGATGTCGTCCGCGCTGAGCAGGCTGGAATTATTGGAAACGAGATACTCGTTTTTGTTCGCGATGAGTTGGTAGCGGCTGCCCATCGCGCGGGCGCGCCGGCGCACGTCGATGAGCGGCAACTCGCCGGAATTGTGAAAGATAATTTTGTCCTCCAGCGCCGCCTCCAGCTTCGCGCCGGCGATCAGGGGCACGCCGTTGAGCGTGGCCATGATGGTTTTTAGTGCGGTGACGCGCACCTTCAGCGCGAAACGGATCTCCAGGACGCTGTCGCGTGTGCGCCCGCGCTCGAAGCTGACCTCGTCGCCGTCGTCAATCTCAAGATACACCTGCGGAACGGCGACGTTCTTTTTGGCGTTGAAATAATTTTCCAGCTCCTGAAACGCCAGCACCCGCTCGCCGACCACGAGCCGCTGACCTTGATAGAGCCGCGAGAGCGTGCCGGGCAGCACGGGCCGGCCGTTGGCCACGACCGGCTGGTCCTTGCACAAATTTTTGATGAGAATGAGGTCGTGGTAGCGGTAAGCGACCAGCCGATCCCCCCGGTTGAGGTCGCGAAACAACACGTCCGCCTCGGGAAACGATCCGAAGACGAGCGACTCCAGCGGCGAAGCGCCTTTCTGCACCGGCGCGGGTGCCGCCTCGCCATCGACCTGCTCGGGCGCGTTGAGCTGGAGCACGATGTCGATGGCTTGCGCGGCCATGCCGAGTTTGCTGACAAAACTGTAAAATGCGACGAGGTGCTCGGGCTTTTGGCCGGCGCGGGTGATGAGGTCGTAGAGTTGGATGGCGAGCAGGATTTTGCGATCCGGCGAGAGCTGCGTGGCCAGGCTGGCGGCCATCGCGTCCATGTCGGTCTGCTCGTTCAGTGCCTGGCGAAACTGTCGGCGCAGCTCGGAGTAAACCGCTTCGGGATAATCGTGGCGCAGGAACCCCAGTGACGAGTCGATCTCCTCTTCCAAAACCCGCGCATCCAGCCGGCTGAACCCCGCCAGCACCCGGATGAGCAGCGGCAGCAAATTCGGTCCCTCGGGCACGCGCCCGCTCTTGCCGCCGAGCACGGTCCGGCGAAAGACATTACCGCCCAGCCGCCGCGCGCGGAACGCTTGGGGACGCAGCGCACGCCAGACCCGGCCGAACACACCCTCCGATGCCACCGGGATCGGCGCGGCGGGTGGCGGCGGGGGTGGAACGTTCGCGGGCGGCGGTGGCGGCGGGGTGGGCGCGGTGAGCGGCGGCGGCATGTCGGCAACGAGCGGCTGAGCGCGCCTATTCTCGGCTAAATTTCCCTTCTTGGGAAGTCCTCTCGCGCGGACAAGGCATCCGGATTGCCCGGCGTCTCGAATCAAGCGGGAAAGGCGCTGACAATTCGGCGGTTTCGATTTATTACCTTCAGAGGAAGCATTCCTTCGTTATGAGAACCTACATCCTCCCCGGCATCGCCGGCTTGATCGGTGCGATCGCCATGGCCGTGCTGACCCTCCTCCCGGCGCGTATGCAGATGTTCCGCATCGACATCGTGCGAGCCGTCGGCTCGTTCATCAGCCACGACCGCGCCCACGCTTACAAGCCGGGGCTGACCATCCATCTGTTCGTCGGGTTCATCAGCGCCTATTTTTACCGCTGGATTTTCGATTACATGGGCATCCCGCTGAATTCCGGCACGGGCCTGTTCATGGGCGTCATTCACGGCGCGCTCGTGATGCTGCTGGTTTCCATTTTCATCCTGGAGCACCATCCAATGAAACGTTATCAGCGGCGCGGCTTCATGACCGGCTTCTCGCAAATCCTCGCGCACGCCGTTTACGGTTTCATCGTCGGCACGATTCTCTGGCTGGCTGGTTCGCCGCACCACTGGTAAGTGACGACGACCTCCACCGCCGAGCGCTACGATTTCGCCAGCGATAACACCGCGGGCATTTGCCCGGAAGCCTGGGCGGCGTTGACCGAAGCCAACGCCGCCGGCGCACTGCCGAGCTACGGCGACGATGCGCTCACCGCGCAAGCTTGCGAGCTTTTACGCACGACGTTCGAGACCCATTGCGAAGTCTTCTTCGTCTTCAACGGCACCGCCGCCAACTCCCTCGCGCTCGCCGCGCTCTGCCGGCCGTTTGAAGCCGTCGTCGCGCACGGCCAAGCGCACATCGAGCAGGACGAGTGCGGCGCGCCCGCGTTTTTTTCCGGCGGCAGCGGCTTGATCCTCGTGCATGGGCCGGGTGGAAAAGTGACGCCTGACGACGTGGCGCGCGCGTTGCACGGCCGGCGCGAATTGCACTCGCACAAGCCGGGCGCCATCAGCCTCACGCAATCCACCGAACTCGGCGCCGTCTATTCGCCGGAGGAATTGCGCGCGCTGGGAGACTTCGCCCGCGCGCGGGGTTTGCGCCTGCACATGGACGGCGCGCGTTTCGCCAACGCCGCCGCGGCGCTCGCTCCGCGCGGGATTTCGCCGGCCGACCTCACCTGGCGGGCGGGCATCGACGTGCTTACCCTCGGCGGCACGAAGAATGG
>JAFAXH010000149.1 GCA_019241085.1 Verrucomicrobiota bacterium
AGCAGGATCGGCCGTTCGTCATCGACGATGAGCACGCGCTGGGTGGGGCGGGGAGACATGGATGGCGGGGAAGGAAAAATTTTTTGCTATACGCGCAAGGTCGCGGTCGGTGGCTGTGGATTTTTTTCTTTGGCCACTGGCTTTGCGGCCGGCAGCCAGATCGTGGAACGCAACACCTGCGGCGGCGCTGTGGTCCACTCCGCCTGCAACGTGCCGCCCTGCGCTTCGATGGCGCGGCGGGCGCGGAAAAGGCCGAGGCCGTAGCCGCCGCGGCGCGTGGTGAGCAAGGGAGCCTCGCCCCAGGCATCCAGCGCGAATTCCGGCGGAGGCGGCCCGGATTTTTCCTCGATCAGGCTCAGGCGCAAACCGGCGGGCTGCGCCTCGGCGGCAAAGGTCAACCGGGCATTCGGCGGATCGCGGAAACGCTGGGCGTTGTCGAGCAGGTGCAGGAGCGCGGCGATGAGCAGTTCGGGGTCGATCTCCAGCATTAAACGAGCGAGTTGCGCCGCAGGCGGCAGTTGCCAGCAGATGACACGGGCGGCGCGTTTTTCCTGCCGCGCGCGCAAATCATCGAGCAATTCGACGACCGGGTAGGGGAAGGCGTTGACCACGGCCGGTCCGGCGGCCACGCGCACGGCCTGGATGTCACGGCTCAGGTTGGCGAGCGTGCCGCGCAGGGTGCGGATATCTTCGGCCAGCGTGGCGTCCTGATTTATTTCTCCCAACAGTGTCAATTGCAGCTCCATCGCGTTCAGGCCATTGCGCAGATCGTGGGTGAACTGACCGATAAAATGATCCACCCGATCCCACGGCACTTGGAGCGGCGCCGGCTTGGAGGCAGAGGCGGAGGATGAATTCATAAGACGAAGCTCTCGGGCAGGCAGCGTGGCCGGCACGCGCAGACGGCTCCGCACCACGGTGGCTCGGAAGGGACATCCGAGACCGCGTCGGCGTTGAAAATTTTTCATCAGCAAGCGCCCGATGGCGCACGGCTCATCGCTGCCAATAGGTCTCCTCCCCCGGCCGGGCGGCGGCGCCTTGGTGCAGGGAAGAGGAATTGGCCGTGAGGTGAACGAGCAGATGATAAACGTCTTCCGTGTCGGCACCGAGGCCGGCGGCTAGGTCGCGCACCGTTTGCGGTCGCCCGCCGGCCGCTTGCAGGGCTGACTTCACTCGGGCCTGCAGATCGAGCACTTTGCCGGCTGCTTTCTTGCCAGCTTCGACGCCGGGTTGATGGTAAGCGTTGATGTTCACCAAGCTGCCGTAGAAGCCGACGGCACGTTCGTAGAGAGCGATCAGCGCACCGAGCGCTTGCGGCGTGACTTCCGGGATCGAGATGGTGATCGAATCCCGGTCGTTTTCGTAAAGCGCCGTGCGTGTCCCGCGCAGGAACCCTTGGAGATAATCGCCGCTGGTGACATTCGGCTCCACCTGCACATCTTGCGGCACGAGGTGCGCGCTCGCGCGGTCACGGTCCTGCCGCACCTCAATGAAGGTGGCAAAAAAATTCGCCACGCCGTCGCGGAGCTGCTGCACGTAGGCGTGCTGATCGGTGGAGCCTTTGTTCCCATAGACCGCGATGCCTTGGTGGACGGTGGCGCCGGCGAGGTCTTTCTCCTTGCCGAGGGATTCCATCACGAGCTGTTGCAAATACCTGCTGAGCAGCAACAGCCGATCCTTGTAAGGGAGGATGACCATGTCCTTGGTGCCGCGTCCGCCGCCCAGGTGATACCACATCAGCGCTAGGAGCATGGCCGCGTTGCGTCGTGGATCGCCCGGCAGCCGCGTGTGCGCGTCCATCGCCGCCGCGCCCGCGAGAAAGGCGTCGGTGTCAATTCCTTGCAACGCCGCGGGCACGAGGCCGACGGCGCTCATCACCGAAGTCCGGCCGCCGACCCAGTCATACATCGGAAAGCGCCGCAGCCAGCCCTCGGCGGCAGCTTGCTTGTCGAGATTGCTGCCTTCGCCCGTGATCGCCACGGCGTGTTTGGCAAACGGAATGCCCAGCGCCTCAAAACGGGCTTTGACTTCCAACATGCCGTTGCGCGGTTCAGGCGTGCCGCCGGATTTGGAAATCACCAAGACCAGCGCGCGCCGCAACTCCTCGGGCTGCCGCTGGGAAAAGAGCCGGTCAATGCCATCGGGATCGGTGTTGTCGATGAAATCGACGGCCATCAAATCCTTAGCCGAAGCCAGTGCATCCGCCACCAGCTCCGGCCCGAGCGCGGACCCGCCGATGCCGATGGAAATGACCCGGGTGAAATGCTCGCCGCCCGCCGACTTGATCTCGCCGCCATGAACGGCCGCCGCAAACGCGCGGATCCCCGCCCGGTCGCGCCCGATGGCTTCCTGCAAGGAGGGGTCAGGCGCCAACGTGGCGTCGCGCAGCCAGTAGTGGCCGACCATGCGTCCCTCGTCAGGATTCACGATGCCGCCGGCTTCCAAATCCTGCATCGCCGCGAACGCCTTCGTCACAGCCGGTGCCATATGCTCAAAAAAATCGTCGGGAAAACGCACCCGGCTCACGTCGAGGCTGAGTCCGGTTCGCTCCTCGCGCACGAGAAATTCTTGGTAACGTTGCCACAGCGCTTGTTTGTCCATACGCACGATCAAAGTCGAGAACTGGAGCTTTGGGAATCCTAAAATGCGAGAGATCGACAAGAAATTGCGTGGTTGACTGCCAAAAATTTGTCGGAAACCCCGGAAAATCAGTCGAGAATCGTATGGTATCAAAAATGCTTAAAACGGCGGTATTCCCTCACAAATTACTAGTCGCGCAGCAAGTTGATTCTCTTTTTTTGAAAAAAGTTCTTGTCATTTTCTCATTTCTGCTACAATCCGCGACGAACGCTGAGAAAACACTTATGCAAAACAAAACTTTGATTCCTCGAACAGTGCTTGTCAGCATGGGCTGTCTGAGCCTCTGCTGCCTATCCTACAGCGCGCTTGGCGCGGAAGCAGCCGCCAACAACCCGCAAAGCGCGCTCAACCGTGAAGCGACCCAACATCCGGTCAACCTAGCCCGCTCACAAAGAGGCATCCGGCTCAGCGTTTTCAACGCCCAAGGCCAGCCGACGGGCGGCAACGCGAGCGCCGCCACTGCGCTCTTGAGCGACAGCGACCCGCTCGGCTATGCGCTGGAGTCGGGACGGACAACGATGATCCTTGCCTTGTCGCAAACCGAGGAAGTGCATCTTTTTAACTTCTTGAACCTCAGTGCAGCCGGTCAGGTCAGCGTGTCGGTTTCCAATTCTCGGCTCGCCCCCGGAGCTCCGCAGTGGCGCTCGGTCGTCAACGCGCAGGAATTCAGCGCGCACGACGTGATTAATTGCGAACTGGGCAGTGCTGAAGCGCGCTACGTCAAGCTCGACTTCCAAGTGACGACGGCAGGTCGCATCGACACCTTTGGGCTTTACGGCAACCGCACCGTTTCCGCTTTCGGCTCTGCGTCGGATCAAGCGGCGGGCGACCGGTTCCTCGGCTATCAATTCATCGACTACGGCGGTGCAGCCGCGCCCGGCACCGTGGTGGCGGTCAGCCCCGGCGACGACCTCAACGCGGCGCAATCCATCGTCGATGGGAACTTGAAGACCAGCTACACGTTCAAAGCCACCGATGGCCGGCCCCTGGCAGTGATCGATCTCGGCACCGCGCGCACCATTCGGCGCGTGAGCATCGCCTACAAGGCAGGTCCGGGCCGGCTGGATTTCTATCTCGTCGTGGACCCGTCGCAGCAGCGCAATGGCTTCCTGCGCGCACGCAACACGAGCGCGGATACAGCCGCCGTTCAGCAAATCGTGGGAAGTAATTTCCCTGGCAGCCGCACGCCGATCGCCACCGTGCGCAGCACGGGAGAAAGCGGCCTGCAACGTGCCAATGTCAACGCCACCGGCGAAAACGGTCGCTACATGGTGATGATCTTCACTCCCGGCGGCGGCAGTGATGCGGGTGGTGGTGCTTCCAATGGCGGACCCAATCGGAGGAATCGTTTGGACGTTAAGGATTTCGACGCCAAAGACTTCAAAGATGTGGTCCCGCCCAGTGGCGCGAATGCTTCAGAGCCATTCGCCGTCTCGGAACTCAGCTTCATCGGGCCGCCCGGGTCGTCCACGGAAGTGGTTCCCCAGTTGCCGCCGGGTAGCACCGTTCCGCTCTTCCCGCCAGGTGGTGCAGTCACGCCCTGAGTGGCTGCCAGAATCTGGCATAAATAAGAAAACCCGTTTCGCCGGACTGGCGAAACGGGTTTTCTCGTTTTTACGAGGGGGAATTGGAAAAAGCTGCGCGAAGATTACGCCAACAGGCAGCCGTTCGTCAATCGTTGCCGCAGCGAAATCTGCGCATTTTTTCAAAAACAAGAAACGAAACCGTCGCGAGGCATCAGATTTTGCTCTTCAGGTCTTTGCCCGCCAGGAATTTGACCGCGCGCGATTTGCGAATTTTGATTCGTTCGCCGGTTTTGGGATTTACGCCGAGCCGCGCCTTGCGCTCGATCACCTTGAAGGTGCCGAAATCGACAATTTGCACGCTCTTATCCCGGCGCAGCCCCAGTTTCAGGGCTTCCACGACCCGGTCCACCGACCGCTTGGCGGCGGCGCGGCTCGTTTCCTTTCCGGTGAGCTTGTGCACGGCTTCGATCAATTCGGCTTTGTTCATGGCTTTGGGGGAGAAGGATATGTCCGATAGCGGGTGCGGACTTGATCCAAATGGATAAAGAAAAGCCTGCCCAACAGAAAGACAAAAAACGTCCCGCTGCCCACGAAAAAAGCCGTTGCCAGCAGGTGTGATCCAGCGATAGTTGCCGCCTGCCAAAATTGCCTCGTGGTGTAATGGTAGCACGAGAGATTCTGGATCTCTTTGTCAAGGTTCGAGTCCTTGCGAGGCAGCCATCCCGCCGCGCGGGAGCGAATCTTAATTAATGCCGTTCCCGTTGGCGCCAGCCGCGCGGATTTTGAGCGCAACCAGCGCGCTCCGGTCTAAGCAGGCTAGGCGATCACAAGTCTGCTCGGTGGCGGCTTCATGTTGTTATGCAAAGGCGTTTTTTCCTTACCTTCGCGCTGGCGCTGGGCATGGCTTGCCTGACGGGGCCAACGCTTGCACGCGCGCAGTTCACTTGGAAGTTGGTCAAGTTTGAAGGCCGCGACTACGTGCCGCTGGAGACCATCGCGCAATTTTACCAACTCCAAGGCGACCTGCGGCTCGTGGATCGGCGCTTCAGCCTGAGCAACCAGCGGGCGCGCGTGGAAATCGTGGACGGCGATCCGCGCCAGATATTGATCAATGGCGTGCGGCAGTGGTGCTCCTTCCCCGTCGTCATGCAGGGCAACCAAGCGTATGTCTCTCGCTTCGATCTGGCCAAAACGCTCGATCCTGCCATCCGCCCGACCGCCGTGCCCGAAGTGCGGCCTTTTCACACGATTGTGCTCGATGCGGGCCACGGCGGCGTGGACCGCGGCGCACGGAGTGTGACGGGCTTCGAGAAGGACTACACGCTCGACGTGATCCGTGACATCAAGAAGCAACTGGAGACCGCCGGTTTCCGCGTGCGGCTCACGCGCGAGGACGACACGTTCATCCCGCTCGAAGAACGCGCCGCCCGCGCCAACCAGGAAAACGACGCAATCTTCGTGAGCGTTCATTTCAATTTTTCCGACGGCAGCGGCGCGGTCACCGCCAATGGCTTGGAAGTCTATGCCATGACGCCGCGTGGCGCTGGCTCGACCGGCGATGCGGTGCCGATGCTCGACGTCTTAAAGGATTGCCCCGGCAACGCGGTCGATAACGCCAGCCTTGTGCTCGCCACCAGCGTGCAACACTCGCTGCTCGGTCACATCACGCAGGGCGATCGCGGCGTGAAACGGGCGCGCTTCGCCGTCTTGAAACTCTGCAAGCTCCCCGCCGTGCTGGTCGAGGGAGGCTTCCTTTCCAATCCGAACGAGAGCCAGCGCATCAACGACGCCGCCTGGCGCCACCAGTTGGCGGAATCCATCGTCGCCGGCGTGCAGAGCTATTCCCGCCTCGCGGAACAGCACGTGCCGCCACGTTTGCTGGCCGATTATCGTTTGGAACAACTCCCCACCGCGGGCCGGATGGTCAATCCGGACACCGTGGTTCCCGCCGGGCCGGCGACTCCGGCAGTGCTGCCGGCGAGCAACGAGTTCATCGCGCAACCGCCGCCCAACGCCCCGCCCCCGCCTCCTGCCGCCGCCTCGCCGGCGTCCGGTGCCGCGACGACGACGCGTCCAGAGTCGAGCGACATTCCGCTCGGCTAGCAAGCAGCCGGCGAACGGATAAAAACTACGCCGCGCATTGCGCCCGATTCTGGACGCACTCTCTCCGCGGGCGTATAAGTCCCGCTGCCGGCTCCGTTTTTTGCCGTTGATCCATGATTGCCACCAAAGAATCCATCGAACCGCACAGCAGCGACCAGCTTCCCAACAGCCGCAAGGTCTTTGTGACCGGGCGCATCCATCGCCACGTGCGCGTGCCCTTGCGTGAGATCAGTCTTTCGCCGACCCGGCAATCAGACGGCACCTTGCAGGAAAACGCGCCCGTGCGCGTGTATGACACCAGCGGACCGTGGAGCGATCCCGGCATGGCTTGCGACGTGCGCAAGGGTCTGCCGGCTTTGCGAGAAAAATGGATTCTCGGGCGCGGTGACGTGGAGCACTACGACGGTCGCGATGTGCGTCCCGAGGACAACGGCTACCTCACTCGCGGCCACGAGCAATACGCCAGCCGCGCCGAAAAAGTCCGCGGCCGGCTGGAACATTTCCCCGGCCTCGACCGCCGGCCGCTGCGTGCCAATCAGCAGCATCCGGTCACGCAGCTTTGGTATGCGCGCCAGGGCATCATCACGCCCGAGATGGAGTTCATCGCCATCCGCGAAAACCTCGGCCGGCAGGCTGCCTACGACGCGGTGGAAAACAAAGACGGCGCGCGCGACGTGCTCAACCAGCAGCATCCCGGCGAGAGCTTCGGCGCGGCCATGCCGAAATTCATTACGCCCGAGTTCGTGCGCAGCGAAGTCGCGCGCGGTCGCGCCATCATCCCGGCGAACATCAATCATCCCGAGCTGGAGCCGATGATTATCGGCCGCAATTTTTTGGTGAAGATCAACGCCAACATCGGCAACTCCGCCGTCGCGTCGAGCATCGAGGAGGAAGTCGAAAAAATGCGTTGGGCCACCAAGTGGGGCGCGGACACCGTGATGGATTTATCGACTGGCAAGAACATCCACGCCACGCGCGAATGGATCATCCGCAACTCGCCCGTGCCCATCGGCACCGTGCCGATCTATCAGGCGCTCGAAAAAGTCGGCGGTCGCGCCGAGGAGCTGACGTGGGAAATCTACCGCGACACGCTCATTGAGCAGGCGGAGCAAGGCGTCGATTATTTCACCGTCCACGCCGGCGTGCTCCTGCGCTACATCCCGCTCACCGCGCGCCGCGCCACGGGCATCGTCTCACGCGGCGGTTCCATCATGGCCAAGTGGTGTCTCGCGCACCACAAGGAGAGCTTTCTTTACACCCATTGGGACGAGATTTGTGAGATCATGGCTGAGTATGACGTGAGCTTCTCCATCGGCGACGGCCTGCGTCCCGGTTCCATTGCCGACGCGAACGACGAAGCCCAATTCGGCGAACTCAAAACGCAAGGCGAACTCACCCGCCGCGCATGGGAATTCGGCGTGCAAGTGATGAACGAAGGCCCCGGTCACGTGCCCATGCACCTGATCAAAGAGAACATGGAAAAGCAGCTCGCCTGGTGCGGCGAGGCGCCCTTCTACACCCTCGGCCCCTTGACCACCGACATTGCGCCCGGCTACGACCACATTACCAGCGGCATCGGCGCGGCGATGATCGGCTGGTTCGGCTGCGCCATGCTCTGCTACGTCACACCCAAGGAGCACCTGGGCCTGCCCGACAAGCAGGACG
>JAFAXH010000069.1 GCA_019241085.1 Verrucomicrobiota bacterium
GCCAGCTCGGCGACGAAGTGCGCGGTTGCCGGCGCGGCGAGAAAAAGGTCGGCGCTGTCCGCCAATTCGATGTGCCCCGGCTGCCAGCCGAGCCGCTCGTCCCAAAGGTCGGCGATGACCGGATTTTTGGACAACGTCTGCAACGTCAGCGGCGTGATGAACCGCTGCGCCTCGGCGGTCATCACGACATGCACCGTGTGCCCGAGCTTCACCAACTGGCTGGCAAGATCGGCTGCTTTGTATGCCGCGATGGAACCGGTGACGCCGAGGACGATGTTCATGGGGAGGTTGAGAATTGTTGGTTGAAAGTGGCGAGCCGGAGAATTCCAGACTTGAGCGCGAAGCTTGTCTTCTTTTTTCTGAAGCTCTCAACTAACAACTCTCAACTTCTCGAAACCGCCGGCTGCGGTAGCGCTCGGCGCGCATGATCGAGCGGAACTTTTGCAAATCCTCCTCCACCGACGCGCTCAAAATAAAATAACGATACTCGTGCCAGCGCCGCATCTCGACGGCGGCGTTGACGAGCCGATGCTCGATCTGCGCGGGCGTCTCGGTGCCGCGACGGCTCAGGCGGCGGCGGAGTTCGTCCAGGCTCGGCGGCATGATGAAGACATCCGCCAGCGCGGCGCGAATCGTCGGGTCGTCGCTGGCGCGGATGGTCTGCGCGCCTTGCGCGTCGATGTCGATGAGCACGTCGATCCCGGCGCGCACGTGCCGCAGGACGTTCTCGCGCAAGGTGCCGTAAAAATTCCCGTGCACCTCGGCGTGTTCCAAAAATTCGCCCGCCGCCACGCGCGCGCGAAATTCTTCCATGCTCAAAAAATAATAATCTTCGCCCTCGACTTCGCCCGGCCGCGGCGCGCGCGTCGTGCAGCTCACCGAATAAATAAAATCGCGCGACTGCCGCAGCGCCGCGCAGAGCGTCGTCTTGCCCGCGCCGCTCGGTGCCGAGATGACGAAAAGAATGCCCGCGCGGAAAAATCGTCCCGTGCCGCCGCTCTGCGCCACGGCCGCCGCGGCGACTGCGGCCTGCGCCTGCGCCAGCGCGGCAGCGGCGTCTTCGGCCACGGCGGCGAGCGGGTCGGTCGTCATTCGATATTTTGCACCTGCTCGCGGATTTTTTCCAACTCCGCTTTGCCCGCCACGGCGAGCCGGCTGACCTGGAGATCGTTCGCTTTCGCGCCGAGCGTGTTGAACTCGCGCGCCAGTTCCTGCCCGAGAAAATCGAGCGTGCGCCCGACGGGTTCGGTTTTATTTAACAGCGCGTCGAGTTGATCGAAGTGGCCGTCGAGCCTCGTCAATTCCTCCGAGATGTCGCAACGGTCGGCGAAGAGCGCGAGCTCACGCGCGAGCCGTTCGTCGTCCGGGGGAAAATCGACGCCGCTTTGCGCCAGCCGCTCGTGCAACGCGCGACGATGATTTTCCACCACGTGCGGCGCGTGCGTGCGAATTTCCGCGACGATGGCACGCAACGCCGCCGAGCGTCCGCGCAAATCGTCGGCCAAATGCCGGCCTTCGCGCTCGCGCATGGCCACGAGCGCATCGAGCGCCTGGCGCAACGCGGCTTCCACCAGCGGCCACGCGGCATCGGGCGTCAACAGCGGCGACGCCGCGCTGGCAGCGTCGGCGTTCGCGGCAGCGGTGTTGCCATTATTATTAAAAAAAGCTGGCGCGCGGAGCACGCCAGGCGCGCGCAGGATCGTATCGATGCCGATCTCGCCGGCGACGCCGAGCTCGCGTTGCAACGCCAGCAGCGCACGATGATACGCGCGCGCCGTTTCGGCATCGAACGCGAGCGCGGTCGGCGGCGTCACGCTCTCGCTGCCGCTGCTGCTCGCGGCGACTGCTGGCGCTGGTGAAATGACCGCGCGCTGGCAGACAATGTTCACGTTCAGCCGGCCGCGGGCGACGCGCGCTTGGATCGCTTCGCGGATCGCTGGTTCGAGCGCGAGCAATTCGCGCGGCAAGTTGAGCGCCAGTTCGCTTTGGCGGCGATTGACGGAAGAAATCTCGACGTTGCACTGCCAGCCCAGCGCAGCATCACTGGCGCGTCCGCCGCCGTAGCCGGTCATGCTGCGCATAAGGCCCGGCTGCGCCGGGAAGTTCTAAATCCCAAATTCCAAGCTCTAGGCAAGTTCAAAATGCAAAATTCCAGGTTCAAAAATTGGGGCGTGTATTTGCGTCGGCAACAGTTTTGGAGCTTCGGGCTTCAAGCTTGTTTAGAGCTTAGAACTTTGGGCTTTGAGCTTCCCGGTGTCAGCCGGGCTTTCCGCTACTTGCTGCACGTCCTTGTCGCCGCGCCCGCTGAGGTTGACGAGGATGATTTCTTCTTTGCCCAATTTCGGCGCGAGCTTGCGCGCGTGGGCGACGGCGTGCGCGGTTTCGAGCGCGGGGATGATGCCTTCGAGCGCGGCGAGTTCGTGGAACGCGGCGAGCGCCTCGTCGTCCGTCGCGTAGTCGAACGCGATGCGGCCCTGGTCGCGCAAAAATGCGTGCTCCGGGCCGACGGCGGCGTAGTCGAGTCCGGCGGAAATGGAATGCGTGAGCAGGATTTGGCCGTCGGCGTCGGCGAGCAGAAACGTCTTCGTGCCTTGCAACACGCCGAGCCGGCCGCCTTGGAAACGCGCGGCATGTTTCAGCCCCGTGGTGACGCCTTCGCCGCCGGCTTCGACGCCGATCATTTTCACGTCCGCATCTTCCAGAAAAGGATGGAACAAGCCAATGGCGTTCGAGCCGCCGCCGACGCAGGCAACGAGGTAATCGGGCAGCCGGCCTGCGCGTTCGAGCATCTGCGCGCGGGCCTCGACGCCGATGACGCGGTGAAAGTCGCGCACCATCATCGGATACGGATGCGAACCGAGCGCGCTGCCTAGAATATAATAGGTCGAGCGCACGTTCGTCACCCAGTCGCGCATGGCTTCGTTGATCGCTTCTTTGAGCGTCGCCGCGCCGGCCGTGACGGGCACGACTTCAGCGCCGAGAAATTTCATGCGCGCGACGTTGAGCGCCTGCCGCGCCATGTCCACCGCGCCCATGTAAACGACGCATTCGCAGCCGAAACGCGCCGCTGCCGTGGCCGTCGCCACGCCGTGCTGGCCGGCGCCGGTCTCGGCGATGACGCGCTTTTTTCCCATGCGTCGCGCGAGCAGAATCTGGCCGAGCGCGTTGTTGATCTTGTGCGCGCCGGTGTGCAGCAGGTCTTCGCGCTTGAGGTAAATTTTCGCGCCGCCCCAATGCTGCGTCAGACGCTCGGCAAAATAGAGCGGCGTCGGCCGGCCGGCGAAGTCGCGCAGCAGCAGGCGGAGTTCTTCTTGGAACGCCGCGTCGGCGCGCGCTTTTTCGTATTCGTCCGTGAGTTCGCGCAACGGCGCCATGAGCGTCTCGGGCACAAACATGCCGCCGTAAGGGCCGAAGTGGCCGTGAGCGTCGGGAAGCGTCGTTTGCATGAGGATGGGGCAGACAGCGTGCCGCGTTTTTTGGCGAACGCCAGTGCCTTTCTTACTTGCGTTTTGCGATGCGAGTTCAGGTTAAGGCCGGGTCGGCGTGCAGCTTGAGCAGTTGCCGCAAGGCGCGGCGGTGCGGGGCGGCGAAGGCCAGCGTGTCGAGCGCGGCGCGCGGCTGCCAGTGCTGATCGGCGAGCGGCGCGTGGGGAATTTCTGCGCGGAAAACGCGCAATGTCACGCGGTGATGGGTGAAGGGATAGGTGAGTTGCACCAGCGGCAACTCACCCGGCGGCGAAACGCCCGCCGGCAGTAGTGGCGGCAGCTTCCACAAGCCGCGCCAGCGCGAGCCGGTTTCTTGTTGCAGCAACACGCGGTCGCGGTCACAAATCCACGCGCAATCTTCTTGCAATAAAACGGTGGCGCGGCGCGCGGTTTTCACCGGCCGCTGCCCTTGAGTTTTTGCCGCGAAGGCGGCGCAGAAAGCGCGCACCGGGCAGAGCAGGCATTGCGGCGCGCGGGCGCGGCAGAGCAACGCGCCGAGTTCCATGAGCGCGGAGTTAAAACAACGCGGGCTGGCGCCGTTTTCCCCGGCGTCGGGCAGCAGCACTTCCGCCGTGGACCAAAGCGCGTTTTTTCCGGCGGCGGTGTTGATGGGCAACGCCAGATCGAGCAGGCGCGCGAGCACGCGAGCGACGTTGGCATCGACAATCGGCGCCGCGAGGTCGAAGGCGAAACTCGCCACCGCGCCCGCGGTGTAGCGGCCGACGCCGGGCAGCGCGGCGATCTCCGACAGCGTGCGCGGAAATTTTCCGCCGTGCTGTTCGACGATGGCTTTCGCGGCGCGGTGCAAATTGCGCGCCCGCGCGTAGTAGCCGAGCCCCTCCCAGGCACGCAAAACTTCGGCCTCGGGCGCGGCAGCGAGGGCGCGCACGGTGGGAAATATCTCCAGCCACCGCGCGTAATACGGCAGCACGGTGGCGACCTGCGTTTGTTGCAGCATCAGTTCGCTGACGAGGATCGCATACGGATCGTGTGTGCGCCGCCACGGCAGGTCGCGTCCGTGCCGCGCGAACCACGCGGCGAGCAAGGCGTGAAAGGCGGCGCGTTTTTTCGGTTCCGCCAGCCAGCCGGGCGCACTAGGTTGCGGAAGAATTTTCGCCATGTCGCTGAACTCGTTTACGTCGCCGCTGACCTTGGCTCAAGCCGAACGGCTGCGGGCGAAATTAAAGGAGATGGGTTTCACGTTCATCGAAAAACCCTACACGCTCTTCGCCGCCGAGAAGCCGCCGGCAAAGGTCAACGTCGCGGTGTATGAGAAAGGCCCGAAGGTGCTCGTGCAAGGCAAGGGCACGGAGGATTTCGTGAAGTTCTGCCTTGAGCCGGAAATCCTCGGCGCGGCGAAGCTCGGCTACGAGGAAGAACTCCATCCCGAAGCGTATGCGCCGCACTTCGGCATCGACGAAAGCGGCAAGGGCGATTTCTTCGGCCCGCTGGTCGTGGCGGGCGTTTATGTGGACAAGGAAATCGCGCGCGCGCTGCTGGCAGCCGGCGTGACGGACAGCAAAAAAATCGGTTCCGACGCGCGGATTCGCGCGCTGGCAAATGTCATCAAAACCACGCCCGGCGTCGCGCACAACGTCGTGCTCATCGGGCCGGAAGCTTACAACCGGCTCTATTTGAAAATGGGCAACCTCAACCGTCTGCTCGGCTGGGGCCACGCGCGCGTGATCGAGAATTTGCTGGCCGCGCGGCCCGATTGTCCGCGCGCGTTGAGCGATCAATTCGCCAACCCGTCGGTCATCCAGCGGCAGTTGCTAGAAAAAGGCCGCGCCATCCAGTTCGACCAGCGCACGAAGGCCGAGAGCGATCCCGCCGTCGCGGCGGCTTCGATCCTGGCGCGGGAAAAATTCATCGACTGGCTCGCGGACGCCGGCGCGCAGCACGGCCTCGGGCGCGCCCTGCCGCGCGGTGTGTCGAGTGAGGTCAAAAGCGCGGCACGCCAGCTCGTCGCAGCGCACGACGGCAGCGGCGGGATTCTGCGCGCAGTGGCCAAGACGCACTTCCGCACCGCGCATGAAGTGGCGCCTGCCGATTTCCCGCCACCACCGCCTGCGCCCGCGCGCTGGAGGAAATGAAGCACCGCCGTGTTGCCGTAGTTCAGGCTACACAATTTCCGTGCGGACGGCACGCGCGTATTGGTCAGAAAAGCATCCGCCCATCTGCGTCGCCGCGAATCACTTAGGTAAGCAGGGAGATACGGGCAGCCGTTGCGCAACGCGGTGTTCGGGAGTAGTCTGCTTTTTTCCAAATTTTTTTGAAGTCTCAGTCCGTCTGCTGGCACGATTCCTAAACGATATTCTCCATCCCATCTGGAACAAAGTAATTACCGCCATGGCCAATCTTACCAAACGCGACCTTGTCGTGAAAATCAGCAACGAAACCGGTCTGGTGCAACATCAGGTGTTCGACGTAATCCAACGCACGCTCGATAGTATCACCGACAGCTTGAGCAACGGCACCGACGTGGAGCTGCGCAACTTCGGCGTCTTCCAAGTGCGTCTGAGCAAGGCGCGCGTGGGCCGCAACCCGAACATCCCGGGCAGCAATTTCGCCATCCCACCGCGCGCGACGGTGAAATTCAAGAGCGGCAAGATCATGCGCCAAAACGTGCTCGAACTTTCCGCGCGGATGAAAAATAGCGCGAACGGTCATGCCGCCAGCAATGGTGGCGGCGGCGCGCGCGAGACGAAGCCAAACAGCAGCGCCGCAAAAAAAGCGTAACAAGCAGAGACGTTTCGCCGAAACGTCCCAAAATTTCGGACGGCTCGGCGAGCCAGCCGTCCCTGCCCAATTGTCGCTGCCGCTTGACGTTGCAAGTGTTCAAATAAGCACCTGCATTTGCGCTTTTCTTCGGACGCCATTTCGCTAAGTTAAGCGGTGCCGATTTCCCGTTCGTCTTCCGCCGCCGACAGGTCTTCAAACCGCGGGCAAAAATCGGAGCCACGCGCCCTCATCACCGCGCCGCTGTCGGATTGCGTCGAGATTCGCGGCGCGCGGCAGAACAATCTCAAGGGCATCGACCTCGACTTGCCGCTGGGCAAGCTCAACGTCATCACCGGCCCGAGCGGCTCGGGCAAATCGTCGCTCGCGTTCGACACGATTTACGCCGAAGGCCAGCGGCGCTATGTCGAGACGTTTTCGCCCTACACGCGGCAGTTTCTCGACCGCATGGACAAGCCGCTCGTGGACTCGGTCCGCGGCATCCCGCCGGCCATCGCCATCGAGCAATCGAACCAGGTCAAGAGCACGCGCTCGACCGTCGGCACGATCACCGAGATCAACGATTATTTGAAGCTGCTCATGCCGCGCGTGGCGCGCGCGTTCTGCCCGAGTTGCGGCGGCGAAATCCGGCCCGACTCGCCGCGCGAGATCGTCGAGCAAATCCTCGCGGCGCATCCGGGCAAAAGCTTGTTGCTTACCTTCGCCGTGCCGGTGCCGGAGAACACGGAGCCGGCGGATTTTTTCAAATTTCTCCAGGCTCAGGGCTACCTGCGCGTCTGGCTCGGCGACAAGGTCGTGCGCACCGACGAGGCGCTCGACGTGGCGCTCAAATCGCTCTCCGGCCGCGTGCGCGTCATCCAGGATCGCGTCGCGCTCACGCCCGCCGCGCGCTCGCGCCTGACCGAATCGGTCGAGACCGCGCTGAAGTTTGGCAAAGGCCGCGTCTGTTTCATCGACCCGGAAACTGGCGGCGACGGCATCCCGTTTTCGATCGGATGGCATTGCGCGAAGTGCGACCTCGACATCAAGCCGCCGACGCCCGGTTTGTTTTCCTTCAACAACCCGCTCGGCGCGTGCCCGAGCTGTCGCGGCTTCGGTCGCATTATCGGCATCGACCTCGACCGCGCGCTACCGGACAAACGCAAGTCGATTGCAAATGGTGTCGTCAAGCCGTTCCAAAGCGGACAATCGTCCGAGTGCCAAAAAGACCTGCTGCGCGCCTGCGCCCGCGCGGGGATCGACACGCGGATTCCGTTTGAAAAATTGCCGCCGCGCGATCAGGCGTTCGTCCTTTACGGCGAGCGCCGCCGCGCCGACGGCGACAAATTCAGCGGTGAAGAACTCTACGCAGCCGGCGGCTGGTATGGCGTGAAGGGCTACTTCGACTGGCTCGAATCAAAGACCTACAAAATGCACGTCCGCGTGCTGCTCTCGCGCTACCGCGCCTACACGCTTTGCCCGGCGTGCAATGGTGGCCGCTACCAGCCGGCAACGCTGAATTACAGAATTTATGATGGACGATTGACGATGGATGACTTGCCGAAGCAACAGCCCGCTCCTGCCCCTGCCAAAATCGTAAATCATCAATCATCCATCATTCATTCTTCCTACACGCTGCCGCAACTCGCGGAACTCCCCGTCACCGCCCTCGCCGAACTGATGTCCGGCGTCGCCCTGCCGCCGAACGATCCGAGCGCGGAATTGTTGCAAAAAGAGATCGTCGCACGCCTGCGTTATCTTGTCGCCGTTGGCCTGGGTTATCTCAATCTCGACCGCCCGACGCGCACGCTTTCCGGCGGCGAAATTGAGCGCGTGAATTTGACGACCTGCCTCGGCGCGTCGCTCGTCAACACGCTCTTCGTGCTCGACGAGCCGAGCGTCGGCCTGCACCCGCGCGATGTTGGCCGCCTCATCCGCGTGATGCAGGATTTGCGCGACAAAGGCAACACGCTGCTCGTTGTCGAACACGAAGAAGCCGTCGTCCGCGCCGCGGACAATCTCATCGACATCGGCCCCGGCCGCGGCGAAGCCGGCGGCGAACTCGTCTTCAGCGGACCGCTGGCGGAACTCGTTGGTCCTCTGCATGACGGGAACGTGCAGGAACCTCACGCAAAGACGCAAAGACGCAAAGAAGGGAAAACAAAAGAGCAATTTTCTGCGCAGACTTCCTCTGCTTCTTCCCTTGGCGGCTTTGCGCCTTTGCGTGAGACCATTCCGACGCCCTACTCGCTCACCGCCGACTACCTCACCGGCCGCAAGTCGATCCCCGCGCCGCAGCCCAACGAACGCCGCGCGCCCGCCGGCTGGCTGCGCGTGCGCGGCGCGCGCGAGCACAATCTGCGCAACCTCGACGTTGATTTTCCGCTCGGCGTCTTCTGCTGCGTCACTGGCGTCAGTGGCTCGGGCAAATCGACGCTCGTTAACGATGTCCTTTACGAAAATCTGCTCCGCGCCCGCGGCGGCAGTTCGGACGAAATCGCCGGGCGCGTGGACGAAATCACCGGCGGCGAGCAGTTCGACGCGCTCGTCATGGTCGATCAAGCGCCGCTGGCCAAAACGCCGCGCTCGAATCCCGCGCTCTACCTCGGCGTTTACGATGGCATCCGCGAACTCTTCGCCGCCAGCGACGAAGCGCGCGCCGCCGGCCTCGCCGCCAGCGCCTTTTCCTTCAATTCCGGCGACGGCCGTTGCGAGCGTTGCGGCGGCATCGGCTTCGAGAAAATCGAGATGCAATTCCTCAGCGACCTCTTCGTGCGCTGCGCGGAATGCGAGGGCAAACGCTTCCAGCCGCACGTGCTCGCGGTGCACTACGGCGAGCGGAATATCCACGAAGTTTTGGAAATGACGGTGGCCGATGCCGTCGGCTTTTTCCGTTTCCATTCCGATCCGGAACTGACCGATGACACCAAGCTGCGGCGTCTGCTGGAGCCGCTGAAATTGCTCGAAGAAGTCGGCCTCGGCTACTTGCGCCTGGGCCAGCCGTTGAACACGCTCAGCGGCGGCGAAGCGCAACGACTGAAGCTCGTCGCGCACCTCGTCGAGCGCGCGCGCAACGCCGGCGATCAGCGCGCGCTGCTGATCTTCGACGAACCAACGACCGGCCTGCATTTCGACGACGTGGCGCTGCTGGTGAAAGTCTTCCAACGGCTCGTCGATGAAGGCGAAAGCGTGCTGGTCATCGAGCACAATCTGGAAGTCATCAAATGCGCCGACTGGATCATCGACCTCGGCCCCGAGGCCGGCGCGGAGGGCGGCCGGCTCGTCGCCGCCGGTCCGCCGGAAGCCGTCGCGCAAGTTGAGGCATCGCACACCGGCCGATATTTGCAGCCGATTTTGCAAAACGCGCACGACGCCCTTTCCTGTCATCCCGAGCTTGTCGAGGGACCTCTCGCTGATTTCCGGCTCGGTGGACGAGCTTTCCGCGCTGACGACAGCTTACCGAGCCAAACTATCAGCAAGAGGTCCCTCGACTTCGCTCGGGATGACAGCGGATTATCGCGCGCCGCCGAAGCGCCGTCGTCGAATGGCTACGGCCAATCCAAAATCCAAAATCTAAAATCCAAAATCCCAACGATCCGCGTGCGTGGCGCGCGCGAGCACAACTTGAAAAATCTCTCGCTCGATCTGCCGCGCGAGAAAATGGTGATCGTCACCGGCCTCAGCGGCTCGGGCAAATCGACGCTCGCGTTCGACATTCTTTTTGCCGAAGGCCAGCGGCGGTTTCTCGATTCGATGTCGCCGTATGCGCGGCAATTCGTCGAGCAGTTGGAGAAGCCTGAAGTCGATCTCATCGAGGGCCTGCCGCCGAGCGTTGCCATCGAGCAACGGCTCACGCGCGGCGGCGGCAAATCGACCGTGGCGACGGTGACGGAAGTTTATCATTTCCTGCGTCTGTTGTTTGCGAAGCTCGGCACGCAGTTTTGTCCGCAATGTCAGGTGCCCGTCGCCAGGCAGAGCCAGGCGGCGATCGTGAAACAAGTCGAAGCCATTGCGAAAAAAGGCCGCGTGCGCGTGATGGCGCCGCTCATCAAAGCGCGCAAAGGATTTCACACCGACGTGGCCGCGTGGGCGCGCAAAAAAGGCTTCACCGAGATGTGGGTGGACGGCGAGTTCGTCGAAGCGGAAGGCTTCCAAAAACTGGAGCGCTTCCGCGAACACACCATCGACGTGGTTATCGGCGAGGTTTCCGCAAAGACCAGTAACGGCGAGACGCGCGACCTCGTGCGGCGCGCGGTCGAGATCGGCAAGGGCACCGCGCGGCTGTGCAACGCGCGCGGCGAGCTGACCGTGCTCAGCACGGAGATGAGCTGCCCGACTTGCGGCCAGGCATTCGAGGAACTCGATCCGCGCTTGTTTTCCTTCAATTCGCCGCACGGCTGGTGCGAAGGCTGCCGCGGATTTGGCCGGGTCTGGAAATCGGCTTCCGCGGTGCCGCAGCTAGACGACGACGCGAGCGAGATCGAACGCGAGCTGGCCGAGGAACGGGCGCGCGAATGGATGGAAGAAGGCGAGGACAAACCGTGTCCGCGCTGCGACGGCGCGCGGTTGAACGCGGTCGCGCGCAACGTGCGGTTGACGCAAATTTCATCGAAGAAAAAGAGCAACGGCGCCGGCGCGAAAATCATCACCATCGACCGGCTCGCGCGGCAGCCGGTGCGCGAGGCGTTGCAGGCGCTCGACGCGCTGGCGTTCGCCGATCAGCAGGAAATTATCGCGAAGGATATTCTCGTCGAAATCCGTCAGCGGCTCGTGTTCATGCAGGAAGTCGGCCTGGGTTATCTGACGCTGGATCGCTCGGCGAAAACGCTCTCGGGCGGCGAGACGCAGCGCATCCGGCTTGCGGCCCAGCTCGGCTCGAACCTGCGCGGCGTGCTCTACGTGCTCGATGAGCCGACGATCGGCTTGCACCCGCGCGACAACGCGCGGCTGCTCGACACGCTCGAAGCGTTGAAAGCGAAGGGCAACTCGCTCGTCATCGTCGAGCACGACGATGAGACGATGCGGCGCGCGGATTTCATCGTCGATCTCGGCCCCGGCCCCGGCGTCCACGGCGGCGAAGTCGTGGCGGCGGGAACGCTGGCGGAAATTCAAGCGAACCCGCAATCCGCCACCGGCCGCTGCCTGAAAGATCCGCTGTCGCATCCGATGCTCGGGCAGCGCCGCAAGCTGGCGAAAGACGACGGCGCGTGGATCGAGCTGATCGGCGCTAACGCAAATAACTTGCGCGATGTGAACGTCCGCTTTCCGGTTGGCCGGCTGTCGGTCATCACGGGCATTTCCGGCTCGGGCAAGAGCAGCCTGATGCGCGCGGTGTTGCTGCCAGCGGCGGCGGACGCGCTGGCGAAAATCAAAGCGTCAAAATTCAAGAAAAACAGGCGCGCAAAACCGAAAGGCGCGCAGGTGTGGCGCGAACTCCGCGGCGCGGAATTTCTGGACGCCGTTTACGAAGTCGATCAATCGCCCATCGGCAAAACGTCGCGCTCGACGCCGGCAACCTACGTCGGCGTGCTCGATGACATCCGCGCGCTCTTTGCCCAAGTGCCGCTGGCGCGGATGCGCGGCTACGCCATCGGCCGGTTTTCTTTCAACACCGAAGGCGGGCGTTGCGAGACGTGCGGCGGCATGGGCGTCATCCGGCACGAGATGGCATTCCTACCGACGAGTTACGTGCCGTGCGAAGATTGCCACGGCTTGCGCTACAACGCGCAAACGCTCGAAGTGCTCTACAACGGCAGGAGCATCGGCGAAGTGATGCAGATGACCATCGAGCAGGCGGCGGATTTTTTTCAGAGCAATCCAAAGCTGGCGCGGCCGTTGCGGCTGCTCACGGAAACTGGTCTGGGTTATCTGCGGCTTGGCCAGCCGAGTCCGACGTTGAGCGGCGGCGAGGCGCAGCGGATGAAGCTCGTGACGGAATTGACGCGCGGCGTCGGCGCGACGGAGACGGCGAAAATCCGCCGGCGGCAGACGCCGAAATCGACGCTTTATTTATTGGAAGAACCGACCGTCGGCCTGCACATGGCCGATGTCGAACAACTCCTGCGCGTGTTGCACCGGCTGGTCGATGAGGGCAACACGGTGGTCGTCATCGAGCATCATCTCAGCGTGATCGCCGAGGCCGATTACGTCGTCGATATCGGGCCGGAAGCGGGCGAAGCCGGCGGCGAAGTGGTCGTCACCGGCACGCCGGAACAAGTGGCGAAACACAAGGTCAGTCGCATCGCGCCGTTCCTGCGCGAAGTGCTCGCCGCGACGCCGGGAACTCACGGCAAAAATTGACCGCCGCGCCGGTGCCGCGCGCTCACCGCTCCAGCGCGCTGCTGTTGGCGGCGGCTGGACGCTTGGCTTCGGGCCAGTGGATGAGGAGGTATTGCTGCTGCGCGGCGTCGAGATTCATTTTGCGTTTCGCCGCGGCCGCGGGCGGTCGGCTGCCGCTGCTGGCATTGCCGCCCGCGGATTGCCAGAGGATTTCAAAATCCCCCAGCCGCTCGCGCCACGCGTCGTCGCCGAGCAAGCGTTCGGGCAGCACGAACGCCTGCGCCTGGCCGGCGTCGCGCGCGGCGAGCGCTTCGGTGGGAGAAAGAAACCGCAGCCGGCGCAGATAAACGAGCATCGCTTCGTCGAACTGCGGCAGGTCGGAGATGACTTCGCAGCGCCAGCCGCGTTGCGCCACCAACTTCCGCGCGTGCGCGCCGAAGCTCGCCAGCCGGCCGGCGCGTTTTTTCACGCCTTGCTGCACATAATAAGCGGTGCTCGCGCAAGTCGCGATCAAAGCCACGGCCAGGGTCGCGCGGCTCCAGAACGCCACGCGCGTCGGCGCGGTGTCGTTGGTCACCACCAAGTCCGTCGATTGCTGCTCGCGGTGCAGGCGCGCGAGCGCGGCGGTGAGCAGCAGGCAAAGCGGCGGCGCCACGGGGAAAATGCGGTCCACGCGTTTCGACGGCACGAGGGACATCAGCACGAAGCCCCCGGCAGCCCAGCAAAAAAGCCAGAGCGTCGCCGGGTCGCCTGTGAGCGCGCGCCACCAGCGGCGCGGCGAAGGCGCGAGGAAAAAAACGCCGAGCAAGAGCAGGCTCCACGGCCCCCAGCGGACGAGACCTTGCAGGAAATAAAACCAGATCGGCTGGTTGGTGTGTTGCGCCCGCTCGCCGACGGTGAACCGGCCAAGGAATTCGCGGCCGACGACGTGTTCGTAAAAGCCGGGCACCTGCCAGATGCCGACGGCGAGCCAGATCGCAAACGGCAGGAAGGGCAGCAGCCATTCGGCCCAGCCGCTCCAAGCCGGCGCGGTCGCGTGCCAGCCGCGCCGCCGGCTGAGCCAGGCGTGCAGCAAAAGTCCGGGCAGCAAGAACGCATAGACCACCGGGCCTTTGGTCATCATGCCGAGAAAAACGGAGGCCGCGATCAGCAGGCGCTCGCGCCCGGTCCACGCCAGCGCGGCGGGCGAGGGACGCGCGAGGCCGCGGTGCAATTTCCACCAAATCAAGAGGCCGGGCAGCGTGATCCAAAGCGTGAGCAGCATGTCGGTGCGCACGAGCGTGGCGAGGCGCGGCGTGAGGACGTTGAGGCCGAAGGCGCCGAGGGTGAGCACGCCGCCGAGCCGGGGCCATTCTTCGCGACCCGCACGCCAGAGCGCCAGGGTCAGCGCGAACGCCGCGAGCAGGCTCGGCAATCGCCAGGCGAGCTCCCAATTTCCCAAACAAGGCTGGTAGAGCAGCGCGGACAACCAGCCGGCGAGCGGCGGTTTGGTGGCAAGATGGAACTGTCCGGGAAGGTGCGGATACCACCAGCGGCTGGCGGCGTCGCCCTGGAGCATTTCGAGCGAGATGTAGGCGCTCTTTGCCTGGTCGAAATTATCGAGCCGCCAAGGCACGTTGCGCACGGCGATGAGCAGCACGAGGAGGGCGAGCAAAAGAATTTCTCCGCGCGAGGCGCCGGCCCACCAGCGCGCGAGGCGCGCGCCGAGAAGCAGATGCTCCGACGAGGCTGTGGCGACGGTGGACGACGAAGGGGCGTGGTGGGCGGGCGCGGAGTTTTCCACGAGGAATTTTTACAAACGTCGGTCTTGCGCCAACGTGGCAACGCTTGGCGCGGTTGAAAAGAAAGAATCGCGCGGCACCTTGGCGCGCTGCCATCCGCCAACCGTGTCCATGTTCGCCTACTACGTTCACTCGCTCAGCCCATTCATCGTTCGCTTCAACGAACGTTTCGGCCTGCACTGGTATGGCTTCGCCTACGTGCTGGCGTTCGTCGTCGGCTACTGGGTTTATCACCGGCTGGCGCAGCGCGGCTACGGGCCGTTGCGGCCGGCGCAGGTGGGCGATTTCATCACGCTCGCCGCCGTGTGCGGCGTGATGCTCGGCGGCCGGCTGGGGTGGATTATTTTTTACGGCTGGGAAAAAGTGAGCGCGCATCCGCTCGAAGCGCTCAAGCTCTGGGAAGGCGGCATGAGCAGCCACGGCGGCATTCTCGGACTCTTTTTTTTCACCCTCGTCTATGCGCGAATCATGCGCGTCTCGTGGCCGGGCGTCGGAGATAATCTGGTCGTCGTCGCGCCGATCGGATTGTTCTTCGGACGGCTCGCCAATTTCGTGAACGGCGAACTCTGGGGCCGCATCGTGCCGGGAGCCGCGCCGGCTGGACCGGGGCCGTGGTGGGCGATGCAATTTCCCAAGGAACTGGTCGATGGCGGCGCGACGCCGGAGTTGCAAACGGCAGCAGTCACAGCGGCGCACGCGGTCGATCCGCAAATCTTCAGCGTCGCCGACGCCGTCGCGGCGGCCTACGCCGATCCGCGGGTGCGCGCGGCGCTGGGCAATGTGCTGCCGCCGCGCTATCCGTCGCAACTCATCGAGGCTGCACTGGAAGGCGTCGTCTTGTTCACCGTGCTCTGGCTCATCCGCACCCGGCTGCGCACGCCGGCGGGAGTGTTGACGGGCGTCTTCTTCATCGGCTACGCGGCTTTGCGCATCGTGGGCGAGAAATTTCGCGAGCCGGACTTCGGCATTCCCTTCACGCTCGGACTGACGCGCGGGCAATTTCTTTCCACCTTCATGTTCCTCATCGGCGCGGGCTTCATCGTGTATGCGTATCTCCGGCCGCGTTATTTTACGCCTGATTCCACCTCCGTGGCGGCCTCATCAACCAGGTGAACACCATGCGATTCAGCGCGGTGTTGTTGGCTGGGGGGAAATCCCGCCGCATGGGCTGCGACAAGGCGTTGCTGCACCTGCCCGGCGACCCGCGGCCGCTCTGGCAACGGCAACTCGACGACGTGCTGCGGCCGTTGCAGCCAGCGGAGATTTTTTTCTCCGGCCGCGCGCGTCCGGGCTTGCCCGCCGATGTTATTTTGCTGGCGGACGAGATTACCGATTGCGGTCCGCTCGCCGGCATCGCCGCGGCGTTGCGCGTGATGACGACGCCGTGGCTCGTGGTGCTCGCCGTCGATCTGCCGGCGATGACAGCCGATTTTTTCCGCACGCGCCTGCTCGCGCGTTGCGCGCGCAATCAAGGCGCGGTGCCGCAAACCACAGACGGCTTTTTCGAGCCGCTCGCCGCCGTGTATCCAAAAAATTGTCTGGCCGAAGCCGAGGCAAGGTTGCGCGTAGGCGCGGATCGCTCGCTGCAAAATTTCGTCCGCGCCGCGCAAAGCGCCGGCCTGATTATTTCAGAGCGGATCGCAGAAGTTGAACTCGGCTTGTTCACCAATTGGAACACGCTCGCAGACACGCGTGCGCCGCTGCGTTGACTCCACTACGGCGTGGCCGTGGGAACTGGCGGGGCTGCGGCCGGAGTTATGTCGGTGGCGGCTGCCGATGATGGAGTCACCGCGGACGAAGGCGCCGCCGTCTGCATCGGCGTGGAAGCTGGCGCCGAAGTAGCGGGTGTCGGCGCACCGGGCGCTTCCCGCTTCGCGGTTAATCCCTTTGCCGGAGCAGTCGCCGTGGCCGGTTGGACGCCGAAAAGCGGCAGCGACTTTAACACGGAATTATAAACGCCCCAGCCGAGCGGGATGCAAACCAGCACCCAGTAAACGAAAATTTTCGGGTTCATATCGATCGGTTTTCCTGCGTGAAAATTCTACCTTGGAGAAAAACTCACACGCGACTGCCAGCCGTAGCGGGCTGTGGCGTCTTGGCTGGCCCGGTGCCGGTGCCAGAGAGGTCGCCGGTGAAGTAATGTTCTGGCTGCACTGGTCGGACGAGCAGGTTGCAAATCAAGCCGACGAGCAACAAGCCGGCGCAAATATACATGATGTTATTGTATGCCTGCACCTTCGGCACGCCGTGCTCTTTGTTGTAGGTCGAGACGTAATTGATGAGCACCGGCCCGACGACCGCGGCCGCTGACCACGCAGTGATGACGCGACCGTGAATCGCGCCGACCTGGTAGGTGCCAAACATGTCGCGCAAATACGCCGGGATCGTCGCAAAGCCGCCGCCATACATCGAAATGATGACGCAGACGACGATGACGAACAGCGTCGCCGCCCGGATTTTTTCCGCGTAGGGAATCGTGCAATACAGCACGATGCCCAGCAGAAAATAAACGACGTAAATTCCCTTGCGCCCCGTGTAGTCGCTCGTGCTCGACCAGAGGAAGCGACCGCACATATTGAAGATGGACAACAAGCCGACGAAACCGCCGGCGGCCACCGCGCTGACCCCAAACATATCCTGCGCCATGAGCGAAGCTTGACCAAGGATGCCAATGCCCGCGCTCACGTTCATCCAGAGCACGACCCAGAGCAGCCAGAATTGCGGCGTCTTGATCGCCTCGGCTGCAGCGACGTGATGCTGCGTCATCATGGGATTGATCGTTTCCGTCGCAGGCGTCCAGCCTGCGGGCTTCCAGCCCGGCGCTGGCACGCGCGCGATCAGGGCGCCGAAGAGCATGAAAAAAATGTAAATCGCGCCCATGGCGAGGAACGCTTCGCCGACGCCCACCGAAGTCGCGCTTTTGAATTTATCCATCAGCAGCACCGCGAGCGGCGAGCCGATGAGCGCGCCGCTGCCGAAGCCCATGATGGCAAAACCCGTGGCCATGCCGGGCTTGTCCGGGAACCATTTAATGAGCGTGGAAACCGGCGCGATGTAGCCGAGGCCGAGGCCGATGCCGCCGATGAAACCGTAGCCAAGATAAATCAGCCAGCGATTGTGAAAATAAACGCCGAGGGCGGAAATCCACAGCCCGCCGCAGAAACAAAGCGCGCTGGCCACCATCGTCTTGCGTGGTCCGCTGCGCTCGACCCAAGTGCCGAAAACCGCGGCGGACAATCCGAGCATGACGAGCGCAATGGTATAAATCCAGCCCACGTCCGGAATCGTCCAATCCTGGCCGGCGACCGATTGCTTGATACCGATCAGGCGTGTCAACGGCACGTTAAAGACGCTGAACGCATAAACCTGGCCGATGCACATCTGCACGGCGATGGCGGCGGGAGGGAACATCCAGCGGGAATAGCTGGGTTCCGCGACGATAGCTTCGCGGTCGAGGAAGGACATGTTTGGGGGATTCGTGTTTGAACAAGAGAACAAGTGGCCGCATGACCACCGGGCGTCACAGTTGATTCGGTTGCTGCGAACCGTCTGGACGGTGCAGTCTCCGATTTTCCCGGAAACGCAGAGTCACGCCGGCGCCGCAGCCACCAGCTCGCGCTCGGTCTTCAGCGGCGCAGCTTCGCGCGCAGCCGTGCGCAATGCGGCGACGCCGGCTTCCACGTCGGGCGACGGCGCGACGGTGATGACGACGAACTTGCTCGTCGGCGTATTGCTCTTTTCCGCCGTCGAATTGATCGGCACCAAGACGTTGGCCTCGGGAAAATAGGTCGCCGTGCTGCCGCGCGGAATCTGGAACGGCGCGACGAGGAAATGCTTCGCCACGCGTTCTTCCTCTTTCCCGTTCGTCGAGAAATGACTCGTCAGATCGACGAGTTGCCCCTGCTCCAGCCCGGCTTCGTGCATGTCGTCGGCGTTCATGAAAATGACCCGCCGGCCGTTGTAAACGCCGCGGTAACGGTCGTCCAAGCCGTAGATGTGCGTGTTGAATTGATCGTGCGAACGGATCGTCATCATGACGAACTGCCCCGGCTCCAGCTCGTGCCGCGGGATCGGATGCACGGTGAATTTCGCCTTGCCGATGCCGTTGTTGAATTTGCGCTTGTCGCGCGCTTCGTTGGGCAAATAAAAGACCTCCTGCTTGATGCGTTCGTTGAACCGCTCGAAGCCCGGAATCACGCGCTCGATGTGGTCGCGGATGCGGTCGTAATCCGCCGCCAGCCCGGCCCAATCGACGGTCGTTTTATCGCCCAAAACCGCCTGTGCCAATCGCGCCACGATGGCCGGTTCGCTGAGCAGATGCTCGCTCGCCGGCTCGAGCACGCCGCGCGACGGATTGATGATGCCCATCGAATCCTCGACGGTGACAAATTGCTCGCCCGCCGCCTGCCGGTCGATCTCGGAACGCCCGAGACACGGCAGGATCAAGGCGACCTCGCCGGTGATGAGATGCGAGCGGTTGAGCTTGATCGAGACGTGCGCCGTCAGCCGGCAGCGCGACAGCGCCGTGGCCGTGTATTCCGTATCGGGCGAAGCTTGCAGGAAATTGCCGCCCATCGCAACGAAGGCGCGGATTTTGCCTTCGTGCATGTGCTTGATTGTCTCGACCGTGTCGGTGCCGTGCTCGCGCGGCGGCTGGAAGTTGAACTCCGCGCCGAGCTTGTCCAGAAATCGGTCGTTCATCCGCTCCCAGATGCCCATCGTCCGGTCGCCCTGCACGTTGGAATGTCCGCGCACCGGACACGGCCCTGCGCCCGGCCGGCCGATGTGGCCGCCGAGAAAAAGGAAGTTCATGACTTCCTGAATGGTGCCGACGGCATTCCGATGCTGCGTCAAGCCCATCGCCCAGCAGGCAATCGTTTTTTTAGAACGCAACGCGATCTCCGCGGCCTCGCGAATCTGCGCCCGCGTCAGTCCGCTCGACTGCAAAATGTCGTCCCAGCTCGCTGCCCGCAGGTCGGCCAAAAACTCCTCGTAACCGACGGTGAAATTTTTGATGAAATCGTGATCGAACACGCTGCCCGGCCGCGCTTCCTCGGCGGCGAGCATTTCCTTCATCATGCCCTTGAGCACGGCGATGTCGCCGTTGATGCGCACCGGCAGCCAGACATCGGTCAGCGGCGTGCCCTGGTTGAGCAACATCTTCACCGGGAACTTCAGCGGGTTGCGGTATTCCTGCGGGTTCGGATTGACCACGCTCATCAAGCCTGGCTCCGGCAGCGGGTTAATGGACACGATCTTCGCGCCGTTTTTCTTCGCCCGTTCGAGCGAAGTCATCATGCGCGGATGGTTCGTGCCCGGATTCTGGCCGATGATGAAAATGGCGTCGGCTTGATCGAAGTCGTCGAGCGTCACGCAGCCTTTGCCGATGCCGATGGTTTCGTTCAACGCCGCGCCGCTTGACTCGTGGCACATGTTCGAGCAATCCGGCATGTTGTTTGTGCCGAATTGCCGGATGAAAAGCTGCCAGAGAAACGCCGCCTCGTTGCTCGTGCGTCCGCTGGTGTAAAACGCCGCTTCGTTTGGCGAAGACAGCGCGTGCAGCTCGCGCCCGAGCAACGCGAACGCCTCGTCCCAGGTGATCGGCTCGTAATGCGTCGCGCCTTCGCGCTTCACCAGCGGCTCCGTCAGCCGGCCGGCTTGGCTGAGCGCGAGGTCGCTCATTTTCCGCAAGTCGTGCAGCGAATGTTCGCGGAAAAACTTACGCGTCAGCCGCTTCGTCGTCGCCTCGTCGGCCACGGCTTTCACGCCGTTCTCGCAGAATTCAAAAACATGCCGGTGCTCGTCCGGACTCGGCCACGCGCAGCTCTGGCAATCGAACCCTTTTTTCTGATTCACCGCCAGCCACGTCGTCACGCCGCGGCTGACCCCCATCTCTTTCATCGTGAACCGCGTGCTCTGATAAACGGCCGGGACACCCGCCGCGACGTGGTGCGCGTGGCCGAGCTGCGTCCCGTCGGTCTCGACCGGTGGCTGCGCGCCGGGGATCGGGTCTTCGCATTCCAAGTGCGCCGCGTGAACCTCGCGAACCCCGTGCTTCGTGTTGTCGTTGCCCTCCGGTTTTTGCGCGACGGTATCCATCTCCGGTTCGTGCCGGGTGGGCGATGGTGACGATGTCTCGCCGTTGTCGATGGCGGTTTTTTCCAGCTTGTCCATAGATTGATCTCCCGGGGTTGAAACCAACTTTTTATCAGTTTACGCGGCCAGCGGCGTCGGAGCGCTTTCCATTGTTTCACGACGCAGCCCGCCGATCCGGGTTTCGCCGCAATAAATGTTGAATCGTCCGTCGCGCACGAAACCGAGCAGCGTCGCGCCATACGTCCGTGCGAGATCGACCGCCAAGCTCGATGGCGCGCCGACCGCCGCGAGCAGCGGGATGCCGGCGGCCAGCGCCTTTTGCACCAGCTCGAAACTCGCCCGGCCGCTGACAAAAAGCCCGCGCCCGCCGAGCGCCGCCAGCGCCTCCGCGCCCGCGAGCACTTGCGCGCCGATGAGCTTGTCCACGGCGTTGTGCCGGCCCACGTCCTCGCGCCGCGCGAGCAACGCGCCGCGCGCGTCGAACAGCGCCGCCGCGTGCAACCCGCCGGTGCGGTCAAACACCGCCTGCGTCGCGCGCAACGCCGCGGGCAGCGCGTGGATGATTTCGGCTGGAAAAATCACGTCCTCCGCCGTTGCCGTCGCCCGCGCGCGCGCGCTCAGCCCGAGCGCCGCGATGCTCGTCTTGCCGCACACGCCGCAGCTCGAGCTCGTGTAAAAATGCCGCTCCAGCCGCGCGAGATCGACCGCGACCTCCGGGCGCAGTTCGACGCGGATCACGTTTTCCCGGTCGCCGCGTTTCGCCGCGCGCTCCTCGTGCGCCGGCAGCCGCCCGACCGACGCGATCTGCGCCGGGTCATTGACGATGCCTTCGGTGAAAAGAAATCCCGCCGCCAGCTCAGCGTCCTGACCCGGCGTGCGCATCGTCACGCTCACGCTTTTGTGAACCCGCCAGCCGCGCGCTTTTTCCGTGTAACCGACCTGGATTTCCAGCGGTTCCTCGACCGCCAGAAAGTCGCCGCGCGGCACGCCGCACCTCCCGCCTTCCACCCGATAAATCGGCCGGGCCGAGATGTCACCGTGCTCCTGCTGGGGATTCGCGTCGTCGTCGCTCGCGCGCATCGTTCGTCAAAAAATTTGGCCGCCAGCCGCCGGGTTGAGCGAAGTCCTGCACCGCAGGTCCACACGCAAGCCAGGTTGCAAAAGACAAGCTGGCTGGCTAACCGAACGCGCGGACGAGCAAGTGCGGGGGGAAGAAAACACCCGGCCGGCAGTGTGTGTTCAATTATCCACCGCACGCCGTCGCACGCAACCCTCTTCTTCTTGCTCCGACGCCTGCGGGCAATTACCTTGCCTGCCAGCCATGTTGCTCGCCCCTCCCTTGCGTATCCTGCATTTGTTCCTGTCGCCCGCGCATAATTTCTTCGGCCACCAAGGTCGCGCCCCGAGCGAACATCCCACCGTCGCAGTGCCCGAACTGACCTGCCTGGCCGGGCGCGGCATCGAAGGCGATCGCTTTTTGGATTACAAAGACGACTACAAAGGCCAGATCACGTTTTTCGATCACGCAGTCTATGAACGGCTCTGCGCGCAGCTCGGCATTCACGATAAAAAACCGAGCGTTTTCCGGCGCAACGTCATCTCCTCCGGCGTCGATTTGAACACGCTGATCGGCAAGGAATTTGAAGTGCAAGGCGTGCGCTTCCGCGGCCGGGAGGAATGCCGCCCGTGCCATTGGATGGACACCGCCTTCGGTCCCGGCGCCGAACACGCCCTGCGCGGCTGGGGCGGGTTGCGCGCCACGATTCTCAACGACGGCGTGCTGAAAGTGGATCGCGAAGAAACCGCCGCCACGGCCGATCTCGCGGTGGCCGTCGGCGTCTCGTTGTAGGACACGGACACCCGCTCCACTCACGGCTCTCCTGCTTAATCGTAATCCTAATCTTAATCTCTGCCGCCGGAGGCAAGAGTTTGAGCCACGCGCTGCGAGCGCAGAAGGATTAAGTTTAAGATCAGGATTACGGGACGAGTGCCGAGTGAACCACGGCACTCGCCTACAGGCGCAGTCGCCGCGGATGCTGCGTTTCCTTTTGCATGGATATTCCCCTCGAAGACCAAGCGACCGACCTCATCGCCAAAGCCCAGCGTGGCCTCGGGCTTTCCGACCGCGCGCTCGCGGAAAAATCCGGCGTCACCGCCAGCGACCTGCGCGGCGCGAAGTCGGCCGGCAGCGACCCGCCCGACGTGGCGATTTTGAACAAACTGGCCGCCGCGCTCGGCCTGCACGCGCCCTCGCTCGTGGCCAGCGCGCAACGCGCCTGGCAGCCGCAGAAAGCGCAGCCGCCGGCGACGTTCGCGATGTTCAACTCGCCCTTCGGCGACGGCATGACGGTGAACTCGTATCTCGTCTGGGACGCGCCCGGCGGCGTGGCGGTCGCCTTCGATACGGGGACCGATGCGAGCAAAATGTGCGCGACTCTGCGCGAGCAGGATTTGCAGCTCGCAGCGGTGTTTTTAACCCATACGCACCACGACCACGTCGAAGCGCTCGACGACTTGCTTGCGGCCGGCGGCAAAGAGACGCCGGTGTATGTGTCGCAACGCGAGGGCGGCCGCGGCGTGCAGGAAATTTTCGACCATGCCGCGTTCGGTTTTAACGGCTTGCAAATCGAAGCACGCCTGACGCGCGGCCACTCGCCCGGCGGGATGACGTATGCGGTGACGCTCGCCGCGGTGGCCGAGCCGCGGCCGGCGCTGGCGTTCGTCGGCGACGCGCTCTTTGCCGGCAGCCAGGGCGGCGTTGATGCGCCGCTTTACGCGGAAGCGTTGCGGCTGAATCGGGAGAATATTTTGTCGCTGCCCGACGCGACGATTCTCTGTCCCGGCCACGGCCCCTTGACGACGGTCAGCGAGGAGAAAGCGCACAATCCGTTTTACGCTCGATAGCGACACGCAATGGGAGCCTCACGCAAAGGCGCAAAGCCGCAAAGGAAAGAGAACTATTTCTTCTTCTCCCCTTTGCGTCTTTGCGCCTTTGCGTGAGGTCATTTCACTGTCCAAATCACCTTATGGCAAAGTGACCCTCTGGTGGTCCGCGTAGCTGTCGGCTTCGAGGCGGCCGGTTGAGAAAAAGCGGAGAAACACCGCGCCGTTTTGTTCGAGGCAAAAGAGGCGCGTCGTCGCGGCTTGCTCTGCCGAAAGCTGCGGCGCGTCGGCGAGGAACGGGCAGACGATCAGGCGGGCGTTCACGGCACGCAGAAAATCCGGCGTGCCGCTGATGCCGTTGTGATGCGCGCCGAGCACGAGCGCGGCGCTGCGCAGACGCGCGGACGATTCGTTTTGCAAAAGCCAGCGCTCGGTCGGCGCGCCGCTGTCGGCGGTGAGCAAGGCGAGCGCGCGGTCGGTCTTTGCTTCCACGATTTGCACGACCAGCGCGCGGTCGTCCGTGAGCGTCGGCGGACGCGCGAAATCCGCCGGCGGATAGAGCACGCGCAGCCGCAAGTCCGGCGAGAGATCGAGCACGTCGCCGCGGCTGAGCTTGCCCTGCTGCAACCCACGCCAGCCGCGCACGAGGTCGAGCGTCTTTTGCCAATCCTGCCACGCCACGGAGCGCGGCGAACCGAGCGCAGGTTCCGCGACGCGGCGGGGCCGAAATTCGCCGAGCGCAAAAGGCGCGGCGCCGAGGTGCGCGGCGTCGCCCTGGCGCAGGAGCAGGCCGGCGAGTGCGTTGACGCCGCGGGCGTGCAACGCCGGACGCACGGCGCGTTCGTAATCATAAGGCCGACCGGTATCGAGCAGCCAATCGGCGCGGCCCGCGCGCAAGTGCAGCGCGCTGCTGCGGCGACCGAGATCGAGCGCGAGCAACTCGACCACGGGCTGCTCGCGCCACGGCGCTGACCACAGTCGAAGGTCGCCGAGATAAACGTGCCCGCCGGGGACAAGCGCGCACGTTTTCACGATGGCCAGCAGCGCCTTCGCGGCGACCCAGTTGGCATTGTTCATCCAGCCGAGCCAGGTCGTGGAAAGCCAGCCGCCGGCGAGCGCGGCGAGGCACAACCCGAGCACCGCGAGCGCGCAGGGAAACACGAGGATATTTGCCAGCGCGGAGATCGGCGAGACGAAGTGGAAATGCCAAAGCATCAGCGGCAGCGAGCCGACCCACGCGGCGACCGAGACGCTGACGATGCCGACCGCCCAGCGGCGGGCCATTTCCAACCCTCGTCGCCAGCGCGGCAGCAGGGAATTTGGCAAAAAGGGATCGGGCGCGCCGAGCGGGCGCAACCGGCGGTCGAGCGTCGGCGCGAGGAGCAGGATGACGAGCACAACGGCGAACGAGAGCTGGAAGCCACGCGCAAAAAGCTGGTTGGAATCAACCAGCAGCAGGAGCGCCGCGGCGGCGCCGAGGTTGTTGAAAGCGCGCGTCGGCCGATCAAAGAAGAGTCCGCCGAGCAACACGGCGGCAATGAGCGCGGCGCGCAGACTGGCCGGTCCCCAGCCGGTGGCGAGCGCGTAGAAAAAGAGCAGCGGCACCACGGCGGCGCCGGCGATTTCGCGCCGCACGCCACCGCGCAGCAGAAAGATGCCCGCCGCCGCGAGCAGGCCGATTTTCAATCCGTCGATGGCGAAGAAATGGAGCGTGCCGGTTACTTGCAACGCGTCGCCGGCGGGGCCGTTTTCCACGCCGGCGTCGAGGCCGAGAATCATGCTCGCGACGACGGCGGCGACCTCGGGTTCGTCTGCGAGATCGTAGCGCAGGCAACGCCCGATCCACGCTCGCAGCCCGGCTGCGGCGCGCGTGAGGGCGGGCGACAAACCGCGCGCCGGTGTCAGCACGCGGGTCAGCGGGGCGTGATGGGTGGAAACGCGGATTTCGCTGCGAATGCCGCGCCGGGCGGCTTGGGCGGCGTAGTCGATTTCGCCGGGATTGGGCGCGGGCCGCAGGTTGCGCGCGGAGCCGGCGAGCAGCAGGCGTTCGCCCATCTTTGGCGGCGGGGGCAAAACTGACGCCGCGCTGTTGCTGCTGCTGTTGCCGCGCGCAGTTGGCATTTCGTTTTCCAACGGCCAGCTTACGGCGACGCCCGCGTGCGTCGGGTGCGCGATGCCGTCGCCGTCGAGTTCGATGGATTCGAGGGCGAAGGTGAAACGGGCGTTCGGCGCGCCGGGACGCGCGTGCGGTTCGTCGAGCACGCGGCCGACGGCGCGGACTTCGCGGGCTGGCGTGAAGTCGTTCGGATGCACCAGCGCGGCGAGCGCACGCGCGGGCACGGCGTTTTGTCGGAAGCAATGCAGCGTGCCAAAGCCGAGCGCGACGAGCAGCCAGCAGAGCCACAACGCGCGGCGCCAAACCCAGAGTGCAACCGTCACGAAAAATGCCGCCGCAAACGGCCAGATGGAATCGTGAAAAATCTCTGCGACCACGATGCCGCCGACGGCGCAGAGCGCGACGCCCGCGAGAGGCTGCCGCGGCCACGCCGACGGCACGGGAGCGGATGCGTCCGCGGCGGGCATGGAAGTTGTCTAGACAATAATGGATGAGGATGGAAGCTTAAAATCAAGCTGCTCCTTCTGTCTGTCATCCCGAGCGAAGTCGAAAGCCGGAGTGTAACGTAGACAACTACAGGTAAATCGATCGCTGCTTTTGGCCTAGTCGGAATAAGCCTCACGCCAAGGCGCAAAGCCGCAAAGGAAGAGAAAGTAGCGGCTGGATTCTTTTCTTTGTCATCCTGAGCGAAGTCGAAGGATCGCTTGCTACTTGCCTTGGCTCGCAAGATACCGTGAGGGCAATTCGTGTAATCAACCGAGCCAAACAATAGTAAGAGGTCCCTCGACTTCGCTCGGGATGACAAAAAAAGAGAAACCTCTCTCATCGTCTTCTCCTCCTTTGCGTGAGGCTCATTCCGGCTTGGTCGAAGGCAATGAGCGATCCTTCGACTTCGCTCAGGATGACAAGGAAAAAACCGATCTTCGCTGCTTACACTCGCGCGGCTTCGGAGACTTTGGACTCCTGCGCGGCGGCCTCGGCATTCGGACTGAGCGGCTGCGCGCCAGCAGACGATTCTTCTTTCTCTCTTTTCTTCTTCTGCTCCTTCGGCTTGCGGAAAACACGCGTCAGTCCGGCGCGTTGCGCGGCGGATTCGACGAGGTCTGCGACGCGCAGTTTCAAGCGCCACGCGCGATAGGTCAGGATGATTAGAAACAGCGCGTAGAGCGCGAGAAAGGCGTAGTCGTGCCGGTGCAAAAAGAACTGCCGATAGAGCACGATGCTGGCGATGATGATGTTGACCAGCACGGTGTTGAACACCGCGCGGTTGCGCAGGTGCACGCGCGTGAGGCACTTCGGACCGCCGTGGTATTCGGTGACACTGCGCAGCGTCACGGTCCACCAATAGTTGCCATACACTTGCAAATCCCAATCCTTCCAGCCGGTATCGGTAGAGTAGCGCCAGCCCTCGGTCTCCATCGTGTGGATGGCTTCGCGAATAAGGTCTTCCCGGCCCTTGCCGGCTTCGTTCCAATAACGCCGGCGCGAGAGGTTCGTGAAACGGCCCGGCGTGCGTTCATAGTGGAACGGCGCCGCGATGACGGACTGTGGCGTGCGCTTATATCGAATCCAGGTGTAATACCGCGCCCAGCCGCGCACGAGCGGTTGCGCTAAGGCGAGCATCGTCACGAGCAAGCGCGCGGGGATCGTGTCGAACTTCGCCTCCAGCCGTGCGTGGATCATGTAAGAGAGCGCCACGAGAAACGTCGCGCCGAGCATGAGATACGGCACGATGCGCAGCGCGTGAAACGGCACGCCGAGCGCGAACATGAAGAGCGTGAGCGCGAACCATTCGACGCTCGAAACATAGTCGGCTACTTCGCTGCGCGGCGTCGGATAGATTGACTGAAACAATCCGTGCCCGAAGACGCCGTGATAGATGATCGGGCGATTGAGCAGCCAAGTGAAACGCGGCGCGCCGTAGATTTGTCCTTTCCACTTCGCCGTGCCCGTTGGCGAAAAGAAGATGAGGTGATTAAAACGCAGCATCGACTCCGCCTCACCGTAACCTTCCTGCTGCTTGCGAAATGCCTTCAAGGTAAAGCGCCGATAGTGCCAGACGATCGCGCTTGGGCTGAATGCGATGACTTGTCCGGCGTTCTGCAAGCGCCAGCAGAAATCGACATCGTCGCCCGCCTTGCGATACTCGGGATCGAAGCCGCCGACCAGCTCGAACGCCCAGCGGTGAAACGCCATGTTGCAACCCGGGATGTGTTCCGCCACCACGTCGTCGAGCAACACATGGCTCGGCCCGCCCGGCGCCGCGGCAACGCATGCCTGCACCCAGTTCGCCGCCGGCGGCGAGACGTTTGGTCCGCCGACGCCGGCGTAAGGTCCGCTCAGCAGCGTGCCGACAAGGTAGTAAAGCCAGTCGGGGTCGGCCATGCAGTCGCCGTCGGTGTAGGCAAAAATGTCACCCGTCGCCGTCTGCGCGCCGACGTTGCGCGCATAGCTCAAGCCCATGTTTTTTTGCCGAACGGCAATGAGCTTCAGCTGGTCGGCGAAGCTCGCCACGATCTCCGGCGTGCGGTCGGTCGAGCCATCATCGACGAGGACGATCTCGTAGTTCGGATAGTCGATTTCTAGCAATGACTTCAGGCAAGCTTCGAGTGTCTGCGCACCGTTGTAGGAACAGACAATGACCGAGACTTTCGGATAGCTCGGCAGCTTCACCTGGCGCGTGACGTGCCCTTCGCTCGCGCCCCATTTTTCCTTGATCGCATGGAACGCCAGCTTCGGCACGCGGTCGCGCGTCACGAGGCCAAACGCCCAATCGGTGATCTCCATGCCGCCCGTGAACCATTCATCCGTCCACGCGTAAAGGATCGTGCCCGCAAGGCCGCAGCGCACCACGCTCTCGACGTGCCACGTCAGCATCTCCGCTTGTTCCTCCTGCGGATGCCGGATCGTATCCATGCCGAATTCACCCATGACGAGCGGCTTGTCGTCGGCGAGGTTTTGCAAACGCAGCAGGTATTTTTCAAACTCCCGCTGGTTGTGCAGATAGACGTTGAAGGTGAAAAAATCGACATTCTGCGGCAGCAAAAATTCCGTCGGCGGATAGCTCGCGTAGGAATACAAAGCGCCGGGATCGATGGAACGCGCGAGGTTGATGATGCGTTCCAAAAACTCGGTGACCCGCCGCACGCCGAGCCAGCGCACCATGGTCGTGGGAATCTCGTTGCCAACGAGATACGCGAGGATCGCCGGATGCCCGCGATGCTTGCCGACCGCCTCGCGCACCGTCTTCAAAACCTGCGCGCGAATCTTGCGGTCATTGAGAAATTCGACGTGCTCCGCCCACGGGATCGAGATCATCGCGCGCAGTCCGTATTCCGCGAGCAGCTCGAGAAACCAGCGCGGCGGGACGTGGTAAATGCGCAGCGTGTTCACGCCGAGTTCGCGCATTTGTGCAAGGTCGATGCGGACTTTCTCCGGTGCTGGTAGATAGTCGCCTGCCGCGTCCGGCTTGAATGGTCCGTAGGTGACGCCTTTGAGGAAAAACTTCTGCTCGCCCGCAAAAAGGAATTTCGCCCGCACGCGCACGCGCGCCAGTTCTGGAATAGCGACAGCAGCAGTGGCGGCGGTGACAGGCGAATCGGCAACGGCAGCAGGTGAATTCATGAAACGGCGATACAAGCGGGCGAATACGGCGGCAGGGAAAGCAGGGACGGCACCGACGCCGCGAGTATTCACCGCCCCCGCCGCACAGGCAAGCCAGCCCGTAACCTTGAACGCACACCCGTCGCACCGTGGGTCATGCGCATGGCCGTTATTGCGAACTCGCCCAATCCTGCCGGACAACCGATGATGACGTTGATCTTTCTACTCACTTGGCTGCACTGCGGAGGAAGCGGACCATTTCTCGTAGAGAACGAACTTCCTCCTGCTCAGCAAAGGAGGTAGGTTCGATTCACCAAGTATGCATCGTTTGTTCATCCCCATCGTTCTTATCGCCGGATTGTTCTCTCGCTCAAGCATCGCCTCTGATCCTATGTCGGCAACCAAGCAAGCCCTAGAATCGTCCGCAGCGGACTCCTCCCCAACGTCAAACTTAGCCAAGCCAACTCCACCACTGACACCGCCCGCGACGATGGCCAATGTCGCCTACGGCGAGCACGAACGGCAGGTGCTCGATTTTTGGAAAGCGCCCGCCTCCGACAACAAGCCGACGCCCCTCGTGTTCTACATGCACGGCGGGGCTTGGATGAACGGCGACAAGGCGGAGATCGGGAAGCACGGCTTAGTTGAAAAATATCTCGCTGCCGGCATCTCCGTTGTCTCGATTAGCTACCGCTTTGTCCGGGACGCCCAAGCGGCGCAGGTGAAACCGCCAGTCGAGTGGCCGATGCACGATGCGGCGCGGGCGCTGCAGTTTGTGCGCTCGAAGGCTGCCGAGTGGAACATCGACAAGCAGCGGATCGCTCTCTCGGGCAGTTCCGCGGGCGCCTGCACGAGTCTGTGGCTCGCCTTTCACGATGACATGGCTGATCCAAAAAGCAGCGATCCCATCGCGCGCGAGTCCACGCGGGTCTGGTGCGCGGCGGTGGATGTCGCACAAACTTCGCTCGATCCGCAGCAGATGACGGAATGGACTCCGAACAGCCGCTATGGCGCGCATGCCTTTGGCTTCGTGAGTCCGAAAGACTTTGCGAACAACGAGCAGATTTACAAAGAATTCCTCACGCGCCGTAGCGAATTCCTGTCTTGGATTAAAGAATACTCGCCCTACGAACAGGCGAGCGCCGGCGACCCACCAGTCTATCTGTATTATCCGACCCCGCCGGCACTCGGCCAGCCGCAGAAGGATCCCACTCATACTGCGAACTTCGGAGTAAAGCTGAAGGAGAAGCTCGACCAGCTCGGCGTGGAGTGCGAACTAGTTTATCCCGGCGCACCCAACGTAAAGCACAAGAGCATTGAGACGTATCTTATTGAGAAGCTGAAGAAATAGCCTGCCCTGGTAAACGCCATTTCAATTAAAAAAACCACCGCAACCAAGCAAATCCGCCGGAGTTACTACAGCCGCGGCGTGATGATTCCTTTCAACCGAATCATCCCCCGCCGGATGCGCGCCTTCACCGTGCCCAAGGGTTCGCGCAGACGATCCGCGATCTCGTGTTGCGTCAGGCCGCTGAAAAACGCCAGCTCGATGGCCTGCCGCTGCTCGCGCGAGAGTTGCAGCACGGCGTTGCGCACGAGCGTGCCTTGCTCGGAGGCATACACTGTCTCCACCGAGTCGCGTCCCGGCGCAGTGCCGCGGTGCTCGAAGAGCGCGGCCTCGCGTTCCACTTCATCTTTCAATCGGTGCCGCCGCTGCGCGCTCCGCAAGCGGTCGATGGCTTTGTTGCGCGTCAGCGTCAGCGCCCAAGTCAGCGGCTTGCCGCGCGTCCGGTCGTAGAGCGCGGCTTTGTCCCAGATTTGCACAAAGACATCCTGGAGCACGTCCTCGGCTTCCGCCGCGTCGTTGAGCACTTGGAAGGCGGTGGAAAAGAGCACGCCGCTGTAGCGGTCATAGATCTGGCGGAAGCTGGTCCGGTCGCCGCTGCCCGTGCGTTCGAGCAGTTCGATCTCCACGTTTTCCTCGCGAACTGGCGCCGACGTTTTGGGCATAGCATTGCTCCTCTGGCTTTGGATAAGTCCGCCTTATCATCGTAAGCAGATGCACGCCGGGACGCAATGTTTTTCAAAATGAAGAGTTGCGGCAAGCACGGTTTAATCCGCCGTCGCCCTCGCCGGTTTGTCCGCGCTCGGGCAAAGTGCGCGCAATTCGCAGCCCGGGCAATCCGGCCGGCGCGCGGTGCAGCGGCGCCGTCCGTGAAAAATCAGCCAGTGACTCCACAGCGTCCAATGCGCCCGCGGCACCAGGCGCATGAGGTCGGCTTCCACTTTTTCCGCGTCCTCGTGCCGCGTCAATCCGAGCCGGCGCGCAAGCCGGCCGACGTGCGTATCGACGACCACGCCTTCGTCCAGGCCGAACGCGTTGCCGAGGATCACATTCGCCGTTTTGCGCCCGACGCCCGGCAGCGCCGTCAACTCCGCCAGCGTGCGCGGCACCTCGCCGCCGTGCCGTTCCACGAGCGCCCCGGCCGCGGCGCGAATGCTCTTCGCCTTGGCCCGGAAAAACCCGGTCGTCTTCACCAGCGTCTCCAATTCTTCCGGCGAAATTTCCGCGAACTCCGCCGCCGTGCGGCAACGCGCGAACAACGCCGGCGTCACCAGATTCACCCGCTTGTCCGTGCATTGCGCCGACAGAATCGTGGCCACGAGCAGTTCCAGCGCGTTGGAAAAATTCAGCTCGCAATGCGCGTCTGGATAAATCGCCGGCAGCCGCTCGACGAGCGCGAGCGTGCGGGCGGCGATTTTGTTCGATGGACGCGCGGGCATCACCGTGGGCGCACAAACACGCTTCACTTGTTCCCCGTCGTCGGTGGCAGCGTCGCGAGCCGTTCGCGCGCCTTCGCGGCAAACTCGCTCGCCGCATATTTTTTCACCAAGTCGTCGTAAGCCTTGCGCGCACGGGCGAGCTGGCTGCTGCGCGTCGGACCGTTCGGTTGCGCGGGCGCGTCGCCCAAGCTGGCCGCTTGATTTTCGAGCAGTTGCGCGCCTTCCCAGAGTCCGCGTGGCGCGTCGGGCAGCGCGTTCGGATAAAATGCGGCGACTTTCAAAAACGCATCGATCGCGGCGCCGAGATCATTCCTGGCCCGGAAGATTTCCGCCGACAACAACAAGCCCGCCGCGCGCACTTCCAGCGGCGCGGCCGTCGTGCGCGCGACCGCGCTCAGCAACTTCAGCGCGTCGTCCGGTTTGCCTTGCGCGACCAGCCGGCGGGCCAGCCCGAGGTTCGCCTCGGCGAGCTTGTTCGAGCGCGGATAGTCTGCCTGCAATTTCGCGTAAGCCTCCGCCGCCGCGTCGGCATCGCCCCTCGCTTCCGCCAGCCGCGCCTGGCCGTAGAGCGCGAGCGCCTGCGCCTCCTGCACATCGGGCGGCGCCTGCGCCGGCGACAAGCCGTTGGGCAGCGGATAATCCTGCGCCGCTTTCGCAAACACCGGCCCGGCGGCGTCCGCGTCGCCCGCGCGCAACAGCGCCGTCGTGAACTGGTCGAGGTCGGCCGGCGCATAGATCACGTTCGGGTCATACGCCGCCTGCATCTCCGCCAGCGCGCCCGCCGGGTCTTTTTCCGCCGTGAGCCGCGCCGCGGTGAACCGGACGCGGCTGCGCAACGTCGCGCCCGCGCCGACTTTTTCCGGCAACGCCGCAAAGTATTCGCCGACCTGCGCGTCGGTCTGCAATCTCGCACCCACGCGCAAGCGCTGGCACTCGACCAGATTGGCCAGCGCACCGGCGACCTCCTTGCTGTCGGGATAAATTTCCAGCAGCCGCTCGCTGGCGGCGACGGATTGGCTCAGCGCCTTTTGCCAGACGGCGCGCTGCGGTTCGCCGAGCACCAGATAATTGCCCAGCTCGACGCCGGTTTTTTTCCAGAGCGCCGCCAGCTTGAGCAGCGCCAGCGGCGCTTTCGGCGAGTCGCCGTTTTGATCGAGAAATTTCTGATAACCCGCCAGCGCCTCGTCGATGCGCGGTGGCGTTTGTGCGGCGAGCACCGCCGCGAGCGCGTCGGCGGCGTCGAAGACTTTTTCGTCGTGCGGATATTTCTCGATGAACTCCCGCAGCACGCGCGTCATTTCCGACGTGTTTTTGTCGGCGTAAAACCAGTTCGCGCGCAAAAAATACGTCTGCGCCGCCTCCGGGCTGTTCGGAAATTTCCCCGGCAACTCCGCCAGCGTCGCCTGCGCGCCCGCCTTGTCGCCCGCAGCCGCCTGCGCGCGGCCGAGCGCGAGCTGCGCCGCCGGCGCGAGCGGGCTTTGCGGGAACTTGCCCAGGAACGTTTTCAACTCGCTCGCCGCGCCCGCCGCGTCCTTCATTTGCAACGCCACCGCGCCGATCCAGAACGCCGCCTCGCCCGCCTCGGGCCGGTCCGCGTAGGCATCGCGGATTTTCTTGAACGCCGCCAGCGCGCCCGCCAGATCGCCCTGTGCTTGCAACAGCCGCGCCCGCCCGAGTTCCGCCGCGGCGGCGAGTTCGCGCTTCGGATTCGCCTTTAAAAAATCGTCGAACACCCGCCGCGCCGCGTCGAACTTGCCCTCGCGCGCCAGCGCGTCGGCCCGCTCCAGCAGCGCCAGCTCGCGCAGCCGGCTGCGCGGATACATCTTCGCGAAGTCGGCGAAAAATTTCTCCGCCCGCGCCGCGTCCGGCTTCGGCAGGCTGAGGAACATGTTGCCCAGCGCCAGCGGCAGATTTTCGGCGCCCGGATCGCGCGGAAATTTCTCCTGAAACCGCTCGTAAGCCGCCACCGCCGCGTCCGCCGCGTTCTGCGCCGCGAACGCCAGCGCGGTGTAATACAGCACGAGTTTTTCGTCCGCCGGCTTCGTCGCCAGCGGCGCGAGCGCCGCGAGCAGCACGCGCGTCTCGTCGTATTTTTTGAGCTGATAAAAAACGCCCGCCGAGCGCAGCCGCGCGCTGAGCGCCGCGTCGTCGCGATTCTGCAATTGTCCCAGCTTCGTTTGCTCGCGGCGCAACACGCTTTGCATCCGCTGAAACTCCGCGCGGCTGCCCGCCGCGCCGCGCAACGCCTGCCGCACCTGCGCGACGCGCGCCGTCTGCGCCGCAACCACCGGCTCCCGGCCCTCGACCGCGCGATACGCCGCGAGCGCCCGCGCCAGTGTCGCCGCGCGGGCGGCTTCCGGCTGGCTGCCGGCGCGCGCCGCGAGCACTTCGCCGAGCTGGAATTGCGCGTCGTTGGCCAGCGCGACATCGGGTTTGCGCGTGATGAGATCGGTGAGCAGTTTTTCCGCTTCCGCGTAATTTTTTGCGACCACTGGATCGCTCGCGTTTTCCGTTTTCGCCGCCTGCGAGGCCAGCGTCAACGCGAGCAGAAACTGGCTGCCGGGCGCCGTTTCGCGGTTGGAAAAATCGCGCAGATTTTGATGCAAGTCGTTTGCAGCTTCGTCAAAACGGCTCAGTTGAAAATACGCCACCGCGCGGCCGTAGAGCGCGCTGTCCGCCTGCGCGCCGCGCGGATATTTGCCGAGAAACGCGCCGAATTCCCTGGCCGCTTCTTCAAATACCGCCTTGCGTTTCGCCTCGTCGGCCGCCGGCAGCGCGCTGGCTTTTTGCAAGAGCGTCTCCGGCAGCAGCGCCGCGGCGGATTCCAACAATTCCGCCTGGCTCTGGCTGGCCGGCGCGGCGAGAAATTTGCGCAAGACCGCCGCGGCGTCGTCGAATTTGCCCGCGAGATAATCGGCGTTCGCCAGCTCGACTTGCGCCTGCCCGACGAACTCGCCGGTCGGAAAATCCTTCAGCAATTTTTCGTAAGCCGCCGCTGCCTCGGCGTAGCGTCCCGCGTTGAACAATTCGCCCGCCGCCGTCATCGCCGCGGCTCCCGGCGATGGCGGTGCCTGCGCGCGCGAGACCGGCGTTGTCGCCAGACAAATCAGGAATCCGCACAGGCAATAAATTCGCCACGCGACGGCGGGCGGCCGGGAGAAAAAGGTGCGGGGGAACATCAAAGCGAGCACACGCCGACTCGACAGAACAAAGTGGAAATCGGATTCCGGGGAACGGCAAAGTGTCACGGCATTTCCCTGCTTGCGAGCGGATTTTGGTTGCCTTATCGGTCCCGGAACCGACCGCCGCCACCGCGACCAATGACACCTTCTCCGACGCAACCTTCCAGCCTGTCGCCCCGCGTGTCGGCGGACGACGCTGCGCCGGATTTGGCCGCCCAGGCCTCCGACGCGCGTCCGCGCTCGCTCGCGCGCCGGCTCGGCTTGCTGGCTGTGCTTTTTCTCCTGCCCGTGCTGGCCGTGTCGCTGCCGGTGCTGCTGATCGGTCAACGTCCGCCGCCGGGTCAAGGCGCGAGCGCGTGGGCGGGCTTCGGCGCGTTGCGCGCGTGGTGGCGCGGCGGTTCGTCAACGCCAGCGTCGCAGTCGCAAAATGCAGCGCCCGGTTTCGACAACTTGCGGGAGTCATTAAATAAATCCGCGCAAGCGCAATTGCCCGACAGCAGCGCCAGCCTGACAAGTCCGGGCGAAATCACCATCCCAGCCACGGATGACGCAGCGAACATCGACGCGCAATTCGCCGCGCTCACCCGCCTAGCCGAACGCCTCGGCGGCAGCGCGGCGGAAAAACCAGCCGACGCCGCGGGCCGGCATCTTTTTGTCACGCTGCCGGCGGCAGGCGGCAGCAGCGAACGCGCGGCGTTCGAGACGTTGGCTACGCGGCATCTCGACTTGTTGGTCAATGCCGCGGACGGCGCGGAATTGGACAAGCTCATCGCCGTCGCCACGCCGAACAGTTCGCCCGCCGCCGTTGCGCCGTCGTCGCCAGCCACGCCGGACGCGCGCGATTTTCTCACCGTCTCCGTCGCCGCTGCCTCGACGGCGTCCTCGCCGTCGCCGCGACCGTGATCGCCGTCACCTTCGCGTTGCCCGACGAAAGCCGCGATCTCGTCGCGCGCCTGCGCCATCCGCAGCGCGGCAGCAACAATCACCATCTCGCGTCGATCCGCGGCGAACTCGCCGGACGCGAAATTCTCATCATCCACACCGGCGTCGGCGCCGCGGACGATTGCCACGCGCGGCTGGCAACGAGTCTGGCGCAGCAATCATCGTCGCCGCCGCTTTCCGCGTTGATCTGCGCCGGCTTTGCGGGCGGGCTGCGGGCGGACGTGCGGGCGGGGGATTTGATCTTGGGAGAAAATTTTTCCGACCCGCGTTTGCTCTCCGCCGCCCGCCAGACGCTCGTCGCCGCGGAGAAATTTCCCTGGCACGTTGGCGCGTTGACGACGGAGTTGCAAACCGTCGAGACCGCCGCCGGCAAAGCCGCGCTGCACGCCCGCCGCGACGGCGCGCTGGCCGTGGACATGGAAAGCGCGTGGATCGCCGCCGCGTGCGCGCGGGCTGGCGTGCCGGTGCTGTCGTTGCGCGTCATCAGCGACGGCGCGACGGACGATTTTCCCGTGCCCGCGTCGGTCATATTCGACCAAAAAAATCAGCGACCGCGCGCCGGCGCGCTCTTGCTTTGGCTGCTGCGGCATCCGCAAAAAATCGCGCCCTTCGCGCGCTTCGTCCGCGGCCTCGACCCCGCGCGGCGCCGGCTGGCGGATGCGCTGGAAAAAGTTGTCACGGCGCTCGCGAAGGCTGAAAATTTATCCACGGATTAACGCGGATTAACGCAGATTAATTTTTTGGTTTCGGAACTTCGCGTTGCTTGTGCAGACAAAAACAAATTTGTGTTAATCCGCGTTAATTCGCGGATAAAAATTTTTTCCTTCTCATGTCCAGAATTCTTTCCGGCATCCAGCCCAGCGGCGCGCTGCACCTCGGCAATTATTTCGGCATGATGCAGCCGGCCATCGCGCTGCAAGAACGCGGTGAAGCGTTTTATTTCATCGCCGATTATCACGCGCTGACCAGCGTGCAAAATGCGGCGCGCTTGCGCGAGTTCACGCACGGCGTCGCGCTCGATTTTCTCGCGTGCGGACTCAATCCCGCGCGCGCCTGTTTTTTCCGCCAGAGCGACGTGCCGCAAGTCACCGAGCTGGCGTGGATTTTATCCAACGTCACGCCGGTGCCCATGCTCCAGAACGCACATTCCTACAAAGACAAAACCGCGCGCGGCCTGCCTGCCAGCGCGGGATTGTTCACTTATCCGGTGTTGATGGCCGCCGACATTTTGCTCTACGACAGCGACCTCGTGCCGGTCGGGCGCGACCAGAAACAGCACTTGGAAATGACGCGCGACATCGCGGGCAAAATCAACGAACTCTACGGCGCCGATTTGCTCAAGCTGCCCGCGCCGGTGATCCAGGAAACCACCGCCGTCGTGCCCGGCCTCGACGGCCAGAAAATGAGCAAGAGCTACGGCAACACGATTGAAATTTTCTTGGAAGAAAAAGCGTTGCGCAAAAAAGTGCTCGGCTTGAAGACCGACTCGACTCCCCTCGAAGCACCGAAGCTGACAGAAGACTCGACTATTTTGGCTCTCTACCGCCTCGTCGCGTCGCCGGCGGAGGTTGAAAAAATGGAAAACGAATTTCGCACCGGCGGCGTCGGCTACGGCGAATTCAAGCACCGCTTGTTCGCGGCGATCTGGGAATATTTCGCGCCGATGCGCGCCCGCCGCGCGGAGTTGCTGGCCGACGCCGGCGCGGTCGAGCGCGTGCTGCGAGCCGGCGCTGAACGCGCGCGGACGGTCGCTGATTCCACGCTCGCCCGCGTGCGCAAAGCGGTGGGCTTGCGTTGAAAAATTTTTACCGCGGCACCGGCACGCGCGTGACGACCTGGCCGATCAATTCGGCGTGGCTGAGACCTTCGATTTCAAATTCCGGCCGCAGCATCAACCGATGGCCGAGCACCGGCAGCGCGAGCGCGCGCAGATCGTCGGGCGTGACAAAATCCCGGCCGTCAATCGCCGCCGCCGCGCGGCCGGCGAGGAGCAGCGATTGCGTCGCGCGCGGCCCCGCGCCGACGAGCACGCTCTCGTGCGAACGCGTCGCGCGCACGAGATCGACGGCGTAACCAAATAATTCCTCGCGCACCGTCACCAGCGTCAGCGCCGCGCGCAACGCGCCGAGCGTCGCGGCGTCGATCACCGCGCGCACCGCGCCGCTGGCCAGCAGCGCCTCGGGCGAATCGTGTGCGGAGAGCGTGCGCTGCGCCAGGGTCAGTTCTTCGCCCCGATCCGGGTAGCTCATGGGAATCTTGCACATGAAGCGATCAAGCTGCGCTTCGGGCAAGGGATAGGTGCCTTCGCTTTCCACCGGATTCTGCGTGGCGAAGACAGTGAAATTTCCCGACAACGGATGCGTCACGCGGTCGATGGTGACGGCGCGTTCCTGCATCGCCTGGAGCAGGGCGCTTTGCGTTTTGGCCGGCGCGCGGTTGATCTCATCGGCCAGCAGGAAGGTCGTGAAAATCGGCCCTGGCACGAGGTTGAACGCGTTGCGCTGGAGATCGAAAACGTTCGTGCCCGTGATGTCCGCGGGCATCAGGTCGGGCGTGAACTGGATGCGCGCAAACTCGCTGCCGAGCACGTGCGCGAGCGTGCGCACGAGCAGCGTCTTGGCCACGCCGGGCACGCCTTCGATCAAGGCATGTTGCCCGGTGAAAATGCAGGTCAGCGCGCGATCAACGACTTCGCCCTGGCCGATGATGACCTTGCCGACTTCCGCCCGCGCCGTGGCCAGCGTGGTCTTTAATAATTCGAGCTGCCCGGCGGCGTCCTGGGCGGTGAGCGGCGGCGTCTCCATGCGGGCACCAAGCGGCAGCAGCGCGTGAAGTGTTCAGCGCCGAGCTTGCGTTAGGATTGGACGAGCTTGTTGCCGTCCTTGTCGGTGAACTCGCCGCGGATGATGTTGATGAGATCAATGATCAGCCAGACGCCGAGGCCGCCACAGGTCACGATTTGCAGGATGGCGCTCCCGGTTTTGCCCACGTAAAAACGGTGGGCGCTGACGCCGCCCAGGAAGATGCAAAGAAGAAGCGCGGTCGTTTTGTTTTTTGGAGTCATGGGAGGTTTTTTTGGAAGAATGCCGTTGCTGCCGAGCGCGCGGATTTAATCAGCCGCCGGGCAGAAGATCAATGATTTCGGCGTGAATTTTT